>DATFFZ010000195.1:0-25953 GCA_035249845.1 Gemmatimonadaceae bacterium | reverse complement strand
ACCCGGCGCTCACCGCCGAGGAGGAGAGCCGCTGGCGCGACGTGTTCGAGGCCACCGATCGCGTGGCCGCCACGATCTCCGTCACGCGCGTCGTCTCGGTGTCGGCGGACTCCGCCACGGTGGAAGTGGACGCCGCCTACGAGTTCGCCTTCCGCCGCGGGGTCAGCGGCGATCGCGCGCCGCGCGCGAGCTACCTCGCCACCTTGCGCCGCGACTCGTCCGGCTGGCACCTCGCGGCCCTGCGGCAGCGTTAGGCTAGAAGTTGTACTCCAGCCCGGCGGTCCACACCGCGCGCGGACGAAGCCCACCCTGCCCCACCGGAACGAGCATGTTCAGGATGCCGGTGGCCCCCGAATCCATCCGCAGCTTGGCGCCGACCGACAGCGCCACCAGGTCATCCCGGCGATCGCGGATGTTGGTGGGCTCCACCGTGCGCTCCACCGGGAAGCGATAGCGCACGGTCTCCGGAATCTCGAGCGCGCTCTCTCCGAGCTGCCACTCGGAGAGGATGTCGAACGCGAAGGTGGCCCACGGCGCCAGCAGCTGATCGAAGCCGACGTTGGCCACCAGCGCGCTGTTCTGCAGCGCGCCGCTCCGATACACGCCGCCGAAGTTCACGTGGGGCGAGAACGCATCGTAGCGCGCCGAGAAGACTCCGAGGCCGCGCACCGCCCAGGCGCCCGCGCCGAGCAGGTCGTCCTCATCGCCGGTCGGCAGGTGCCCCTCGGCCAGCACCGAAAAGCTGGCGCGCGCGGACTGATTGAGGTTGAGCTTCGCGCGCACGGCCAGATCGCCGAGGCCGGTGGCGTTCCCACTGGCACTGGCGGTCGCCGTCAGCTCGGGGTTCTGCGGCGTCCCGCTGAAGAAATGCACCGGCGTGCCGAAGGTGATCACCTGCGCCTGGCTCTCGCCACGGATCGAGGTGTGCACGATCGGGACGGCGACCCCGACGTCCAATCGGTCGCTCACGCCGTAGGTGGCGTAGAGCGACGCGACCACGAGATTCACGCTCATTGAGGTACGCACCTCGATGAAGTCGTTCTCCAGCGGCGGGTCGCCCAGCCCCGGCGCGCCGACGTCCTGGTGCGTGAAGTTGAAGCGCAGCTCATCGAGCGGCGTGCCCCGCAGCGAGCTGAACGACATGGCGCTCATGTTCGCCCCCACCACCAGCCGGCCGCGACCGAGCGTCTGCGCGCGCTCCCCGAAGATCGGGCCCGACGACTCCGACGTCTTCACCGGCAGCCCTTCCACCAGCGTGAACGTGGCCCCGCTCGACGTGGCCCCCAACGGAATGTTCGCGACGTTGGTGCCGATGGCGTCGATGATGAAGGAGATGACCGTCTCGTTCCCCTCGAAGGCGGCGGGAATGAAATGGTCGCCATGCCCGTTCTGGGCGTTCACCGACCCGTCGAGACAGAGCGGCTGGCCGCAGTCGCCGAAGGTGAAGAGCTGCGTGATGCGAGAGCGCAGTCCCTGCGAGTGAAGCGGCGCCGGAAGCGCGACGATCAGGAGCAGCGCGGCCAGCGCCACCGGACAGCGTCTCATGAATGACACCTCGTGGGAAGGAAGCCGAGGCGGATGATGTCGAGTCGTCGTCCGCTCGGCAACGGATCGCGCGCTACGACCAGATGAAGTACGCGGCGAAGAGCGTCGCCGAACCGTACATGAGCGGGTGCACGTCGCGGAAGTGCCCGCCGAGAATCTTGACCGCCACGTAGGTGATGAAGCCGAATCCGATGCCGTGCGAGATCGAGTAGGTGAAGGGGATGGTGGTGAGCAGGACGAACGCGGGAAGGGCGCTGTCGAGACTCCGGAAATCGATGCGCCCGATCTGCTGGACCATGAGGAAGCCGACGACGATGAGCGCCGGGGCGGTGGCCGCCGCCGGCACGATGCCGGCGATCGGCGCGGCGAAGATGGCGAGCGCGAAGAGGAGCCCGACGAACACCGAGTGCAGGCCGGTGCGCGCGCCCTCGGCCACGCCGGCCGCCGACTCGACGTACGACGTCACCGAGCTCGCGCCGGCCACGCCGCCTAACGACGCGCTGACGCCGTCCACCAGCAAAATGCGTTTGAGACGCGGCACCTTGCCGTGCTCGTCCATCTGCTTCGCTTCCTCGCTCACCGCCGTCACCGTGCCGATGGTGTCGAAGAAATCCACCATGACGAGGGGCACCACGAGCGGCAGGACGGAGAGACGGAGCGCGTCGACGACGTCCGCTTGACCGATGGTGTCGAAGCTCGGCACGGCGAGCCAGCTGCCCGGCGGCGGCGACGCCACGCCGAAGAGCAGCGCGAGCACCGCTCCCACCAGGATCCCGAGCACGATGGCGCCGCGTACGCCGCGGGTGAGGAGATAGGCGATGACGATCACGCCGATGAGCGCGATCGCCGTCTCGGGAGCGCGCAGCGAGCCGTAGGTCACCGGCGGAAAGACACCCTCGCCGCCACGTGCCAGCGCGGTGACGGTGCCCGCCGGCACGACCACCAGCTTCGCGTTCACCGCGCCGATGAACGCGATGAAGAGTCCGATGCCGACACCGATCGCGCGCCTGAGGTCGCGCGGAATGGCGTGCATCACCGCCGCACGAAGACCGAGCAGCACCAGCGCGACGACGATCAGTCCGTCGAGCACGACCAGCCCCATCGCCGTCTGCCACGAGCCCGCCGCCGGCGCGACGTGGAAGGCGATGATGGCGTTGAGTCCCATCCCCGCCGCCAGCGCGATCGGCGCGTTGGCCACCACGCCCATCAGGATCGAGCACACGGCGGCGCTGACCGCGGTGGCCGCCACCGCGCTCTCGAAGGGAACGCCGGCCGCCGCCAGGATCGATGGGTTGGCGAACAGGATGTACGCCATGGTGAGAAAGGTGGCGACGGCGCCTCGCGCTTCCGTCGCCACGGTACTGCCGCGCGCCTCGAGCTCGAAGAAGCGCGCGATGCGGGAGTTCAGCTCACGCGACAGCGGCATCCTCTCCGGTTAACTTGAGGACATGGGACAGTACAGGTACCACGTGTTCGTCTGCACATCCGGCGGGACGTGCCCCTCGCAGGGCTCCGATGCGGTGCACAGCGTCCTGAAGAAGGGGGTGAAGGCCGCCGGCCTCAAGGGGGTGGTGCGCGTCAACCACTCCGGATGCATGAACCAGTGCGGACATGGGCCGATGGTGGTCGTGTATCCGGAGGATGTGTGGTATCACTCCGTGGACGTGCACGGAGCGCAGCGCATCGTGCGCGAGCACCTGGTGGGAGGGCGGCCGGTGGAGGCGTATCGCTACAAAGCGCCACCCGGGGACAACAAGCTCGACGACTGATGCCCGTCATGGAGCCGTATGCGCGGCACGTGCTGGTGTGCACCGGTGGCTTCTGCTCCCCCGACCACCGCGGGCGCGAGCTGTACGCGCTCCTCCCTCGACTCCTCGAGCGCGCCGGTCTCCTCTTCGGCCCCGCCCGCGTCAAGCGCGGTGAGACGCCTTGCCTCGGCGTATGCGCGGATGGTCCCATCGTCGTGGTGTATCCCGACGGAATCTGGTATCGGGACGTGACCCCGGCGCTGCTCGAGCGAATCGTCGAAGAGCACCTGGTGCGCGGTCAGCCGGTGGAGGACGCGGTCTTTCACCGGCTCATCGGCACATGAGAGCGGTGCTGCTGGCGCTCGTCCTGCTCGCCGACGGTTCGGTGCCCGGCCGCGACCTTCGACTCGGCATGCGCCTCACGTACGCGAGCGGGGGGGCGGAGCAGCCCGCCTGGAGAGTGGATTCTCTCGTGCGTGACCTCGCGCACGAAGGACGAACGGGGTGCCTGTTCGTGCGCTTCTCCCCAGGCGACGCGCGCACCGTGTGTGCTTCCGGCGACACCATCTTCGCCTGGTCCCCCGCCACGCGACGCTGGACCTCTTCTCGCATCGTCGCTCCCAACGCGACGCTGGAGATTCGTCAGGCGTCGCTCGGGCGCGTCGTGTTCACCACGGGCGCCATGGAGACCGACACCATCTCCGCCGTGCCGATCCCGGTCGTCGTCACCCGCGTGAGCACCTTCGACGGCAGCGGTCGCGAGCTACGGCGCCTCGACGAGCGCTACGCGCCGGGGCTGCTCACGGCCACGTCCGGGGCGTTTGCCGAGCCCGACACGGCGCGCACTGGGGCGTGGCGGGTTACCAGGCGGTTCGAGCTGGTGCGGATCGAGTAGAAGACGGGCCTTACCGCGCCCCCGCCGCCAACCGCTGCAACGCCGCCACGCGCTCCTCCGTCGGCGGGTGCGTCGAGAAGAGCTTGGTGAAGCCACCCTGATAGGCAGCCAGCGGATTCACCTGCGCCAGTGGCGCCGCCGCGGGCGCTACCTCCATGGGAATCTTGCGCGCGTAGGCGTCCAGCTTCTGGAGCGCGCTGGCCAGACCGAGCGGACGCCCGCTGATCTCGGCGCCCACCGCATCCGCCTTGAACTCGCGCTGCCGGCTGATCGCCAGCTGAATGATCATGGCCGCGATCGGGGCGAGGATCACCATCGCCAGGGCGGCGAACGGATGCCCGCCCTCGTCATCGCTTCGTCCCCCGGCGAACATCGCCAGGTAGCCCATGTTGCTGATCGCGCCGGCCAGCGTGGCGGTGATCGTCATGAGCAGCATGTCGCGGTTCTTGATGTGCGCCAGCTCGTGCGCGATGACGCCCTCGAGCTCCTCGCGGCTCAGGGCCTCGAGGATCCCTTCGGTGACGCACACGACGGCGCGCTCGGGACTGCGTCCGGTGGCGAAGGCGTTGGGCTGAGCGTGCGGCGCGATGCCGACGGTCGGCATCGGCAATCCGGCGCGCTGCCGCAGCCGGTCCACCATGTCGTACAGCTCGGGTGCGCTCTCCCGCTCGACGATCCGCGCCCGATACATGCGCAACACCATTTTGTCGGACGCGAAGTACATGAAGAAGTTCATCCCGAACGCGAAGACGAGCGCCATCATCATCCCGTTCGCCCCGCCGAAGTAGCTCCCCAGCGCGCCGAGCAGCGCGGTGAGCCCCGCCATCAGCACGAAGACTTTCAGGTTGTTCATCGGTCGCTCCCCTCCAGGGCCCGGATGCGCGAAAGGCGAGTCCCCGCGCGCGGCGATCGATTCGCCGCATGCGAAGGTCTCGCCTGTCTTTCGACCCCTGCGAACCGTGCGCCACCACTCTCGCGGTACGCGCAGTCCTGACGACTCGCAGGCGCCGGCCCGATGCCGGCGTGGCTACTCCCCTTCTTCGTTCAAGTATAACTGATACACGAATGAGGGGGGAGGGTTCCGTGGGGAGCGCGGAGCGCCGGCTGAGGACGGTAGCCATCAGCCGCCCCGGCGCTTTCCGCTCCCCGCTCCCCGCTCCCTGCTCATCGCGATCTCCGTCTCCACCCCCCGCAGATGCCTCTTCCACACATGCCGCGCCAGGCGGAAGAAATTCGCGCGCGCGGCCGGATCGGCGGAGAGGAATTGCGCGATCGAGCGGTGGCCTTTGCGCACGTTGCAGGGGATGCAGGCGGTCACTATGTTGCCAGCCGAGCGGTCACCGCCGCGCACGCGGGGCTGCACATGGTCGAGCGTCAACCACTCGACGTCGAACGGCTCGCCGCAGTACACGCACCGATACTCGTCGCGCGCGAAGATGCGCTCACGCGCCGATCGCTCTCCCCGTGGCCGACCCCGTGGCTGACCCCCTGAATCCACGCCGGCTGATGCTCGGCGCCGCGAAGCGCTTTCTGCTGGAGCCGTCCGATCGCTCCGAGCGTCCGCGCGGCGTCGCCGACGACGTGCCCCCACGTCTCACCCCCAAGGCTCTGGACGAGATCAGAAAAATGTCCCGCTCTCGCGAACGCATCCTCGCCAATCTGGACGACATGTACCGCGAAGCCTTCGAGCGCGCCAAGGCCACCGAGGACCAGGCACAGATGACCTCGCTCGACTTCGCCTACCGTCGCGAGCAGCTCTACTTCGAGATCCTGCTCGACATCCGCGACGCGATGGAACGGCGCTGAACGGTCGCGCCGATCGTCGCCCGACCGTCGCGCCATCGGACCTATCACCCCGCGTAGCGAAAGCCCGTCTCCTTGAGCGTGAGCGTGTCGGCCTCACGCACCGTGCCCGCCTCCACCACCTCGCCGATCACGACCACGTGATCTCCGGCGGGCTGCTCGGCCACGATCCGACATTCGAGCCACCCCGTCGCCTCGTCCAGTATCGGCGCGCCGGTCGTGGGGCCCGGCCGATGAGCCACTCCCTCCAGCTTCCGCGGCGTCGTCGCCGACGACTTTCCGAGCCGCCCGGCCAGCTGCCGCGATCCCGTGGGCAGGATGCTGATGGCGAACGCTCGCGCCGCGCGAAGCAGCTCGAGCGAGTGCGACTCCGACTCCACCGCCACCGCCAGCATCGGCGGCTCGAAGGAGACCTGCGTCAACCAGTTCACCGTCATGGCGTGATCCTCATCGCCGCGCCTCACGCCCAGCGCGTAGAGACCGTACACGATGCTGCGAAGCACCTTCTTCTTGGCATCCAGATCCATGAATTCCCCTGATCGTTAGGCCTGTCCGGGCGCAGCACCCGCTCGACGGCGGCGTCATCCCGACGGCCGGGAAGGCGCACCCGATCGGCGACCAGGCGGCCGGTGCCCCGGGCCACTCCTCGTCCCCGCCGACCACCCGGCTCACGGTAAATCCGCACTCATCTGGCGAAAGCGTGGAGCCGGGCCATGCACTACGCAAGCCACGCGCGCACGGCCGCGGCCGGCGCCTTGAAAGCGCACGAAACGCTTGTAGGTTGAAACCCTCGGCGCGATCGCTGCGACGCGCCGCGTCGTCTTTCCCGCCAAGGAGGTAGCCGTGCTCGTCTTCGACTCCCGTGCACGGCGCAGGGCCGCGGCCTTCGTCGCCGTTCCCGCGCTGATGCTCCTGCCCATGCGATCGGCGCTCACACCCGTCGCGCCCGGTCTCACGTACACGTTCAAGATGTCGACGCAGCTCACCGAGTCGAACGGCAAGACCAAGGAGCTGAGCGGCATGGTGGGGAAGGGGCAGGTCGCCGGCAACAGCGCCCGCTTCGAGATCATCGAGGCCAAGGGGGCGCAGGGGGCGCAGAAGGAGCAGTTCGGAAAGGGCTCGTACATGCTCTTCACCGAAGGCGGCAAGACCATGACCCTCGTCGATCCGGAGAACAAGCAGTACTACGAGATGGATCTGGCGGGGATGGTGCGCATGATGAGCGCGATGGGTCCGATCATGAAGATCGAGATGACGGACGTCGCGATCGACGCCGCGCCGCTCGGCGCGGGTGAGACGATCGAGGGCTATGCCACGGAGAAGTATCGGCTCGTGTCGAAGTACACCACGAAGGTGTCGATCATCGGCATGACGCAGACCTCGCAGGTCGCCGACACCGCCATCTACTGGTACGCGCCAAAGCTCAAGCTGGTGGCAAACCCGTTCGGCAATGCGAGTGGACTGGCCGGGCTGGTGAACAGCGCCGAGTACGATGCGCAGATGCACGCGGCGATGGCCAAGCTGCCGAAGAGCGTACCGGTGAAGATCGTGTCGCGCTCACTCCAGACGGACGGCAAGGGGAAGCAGCAGACGCAGGTGACGACCGTCGAGTTCACCGAGATCAGCAGCGGCGACGTTCCGGCGTCGGCCTTCGAGATCCCTTCCACGTTCGCCAAGATCCAGGGCCCCGGGCTGACGGCCGAGCAGGCCGACTCGCTGCAGAAGGCGATGGAGGCCGCGAAGCAGGCGCAGGCGCAGCCAGGGGAGCAGGGGAACGTCACCGACCCCACCGGGGTGACCGACGCGGCAAAGCAGGGAGCCAAGGAGGGCTCCCAGGAGGCGGCCCGCGAAGGCGCGAAGGCGACGGCGAAGAAGAAGCTGGGGAAGATCTTCGGAAAGCCGTAGCCGCACGGCGGGCGGTAGCGGCCGCGAGCTACAAAACGAAGGCGCCGGTCGGATTACCGACCGGCGCTCCTCCTTGTGTGCAACGCTCCCCGCTTCGTGTGCAACGCTCCCCGCTTCCCGCTCACCGCTTCCCGCTCAATTCACCGCCTTCATCACCAGCCCCATGAACTCGTCGACCCGCTGTTCCGCCAACCAGCGCGTGACCACGACCAGATCATGCTCCGGATCGATCCAGATCACGTTGCCACCGGCGCCTAACGCGAACACGCTCGAGGGGCTGGCCGAGCGGTAGCGGGCGCGGTCGGGGTTGAGCCACCACATGTAGCCGTAGACCGGCTTGATCGGCGTGGGCGTGGTGGCCATGGTGATCCACTTCTCCGAGAGGAGACGACGGTCGCCCCACGCTCCGCGGCGAAGCATCAGCAGCCCGAAGCGCGCGTGATCGTGGGTGCTGGCCCACACGCCGCCTCCCCAGTGGCCGCCGCCGCTCACCGACTGCATTCGCTTTCCGTCGATCTCGACGAACGAATTGCGGTAGCCGTGCCACTCCCAGGTGGATGACGCGCCGATCGGATCCATGATCCGCTCCTTCAGCACCTCGGGAAGCGGGCGCTTCCAGACGCGGAGGAGCGCCAGCGCGGTGCGATTCACGCGCACGTCGTTGTATTCCCAGAACGTCCCCGGCTGGCGCAGCACCCGATCGCGCCCTTCGCGCCGGTCGGCGACATCGGGCTTGTCCCAGAGCGTCCCCTCCCATTCGCTCGTCTGCGTCAGCAGGTGGTGCCAGGTGATGGTCGCGTTCCGTCCCTCGAATCCGCCATCGCGCACGTACGCGCGCACCGGGTCGTTCACGTTACGGATCAGTCCGTCGTCCAGCGCCAGACCAGCCACCGTCGCCAGATAGCTCTTGGCGACGCTGAACGTCATGTCCGCACGATCGACGTCGCCCCACGAGGCCACGATGTACCCGTGGCGGATGACCAGTCCCGCCGGACCTCCACGCTCGCGAAACGGCCCGAGCAGCTCGGGGTACGGCTCCGACACGTTCCGCTCCTCCAGCGCGCGGCGGAGATCGCGCGGAAAGCGATTCTCGTTCGCCCGCGCGAACTCGATCGCGGCCTGGAGCGCGCCGGAATCCATGGCGACCTCCGCCGGCCGCTTGCGCTCCCAGGCGTCGCGCGGCGGGAAGTACGGCGCGTCATCGGCGGAGACGGACTGCGCCGCTCGGGCGCCGATCAACGACACCGTCGCCGCCAGCACCAACGTCGAAACGATCGGTCGACTCACCACGTGGCGTCCCCCGGCGTTGAGGCGTCTCTCACGCCCGAGCAATATACGCGCATGCTCCGCCTCCGTCCCATCCCACGCGAGCCGACGAGCTCGACTTCTTGATGACCGCCGAGCGCGACGACATGGCGCACCTGATCGTCGAGCGCGCGAGCGACGCGACGCCGGTGGGCTACGTGGTGATGTCGATCCTCGACCACGAGGATCGCGCGCAGTAAACCTTTCGCGCGATCGAGACATCCAAGTGTGTGAGACGGCGAGCAGCGACCGCCGTCGTCACCCTTCGGTCTCGGATCCGTCGGGCGCGAAGGGACCAGGTGATCGAGACGGTGCAGTCATAGATGCGACGGGCCGGTTCGAAGCGAACCGGCCCGTCGCGATGAAGAACACGGGATGACGAGCAGCGGTACGGAACGCGTCCCTACGGGCCCGCGGTTCCCGCTCCCGATTCCCCATTCCCGACGTTCAGAAGCGCGCCAATTCCTCGTAGGCCCGCGTGAAATCCTCCACCTGCGGCAGGATCGCGTCCTCCAGCTGCGGCGCGTAGCCCACGAAGGTGTCGGTGGAGGCGATGCGCATGACGGGCGCGTCGAGCCAGGCGAAGCACTCGTCGGCGATCACCGACGCGATCTCGGCGCCGTAGCCCCAGGCCATCGAGTCTTCGTAGGCCACGATGACGCGATTCGTCTTCCTCACCGAGGCGATCACCGCCTCGCGGTCCCAGGGCGAGAGGGAGCGCAGGTCGATCAGCTCCACCGACACGCCGAATTCCGCCACCTGATTGGCGGCCACCAGCGCGCGTTGCACCGTGGCGCCGTACGTCACCACCGTGATGTCGGTCCCCTCGCGCACCACGCGCGCCTTCCCGAAGGGAATCATGAAGTTCGGGCCGGGGTTCGGCGACTTGTTGTACGTCTGCCGGTAGAGATGCTTGTGCTCGAGGAAGATCACCGGGTCATCGCAGCGGATCGCCGTCCGCAGGAGACCGTTGGCATCGAGCGCGGTGGCCGGGCACACCACGCGCAGTCCGGGGCAGTGCGTGAACAGCGAGGCGCCCGTCTGCGAGTGATAGATCGCGCCGCGGATGTAGCCGCCGTACGTCGTGCGCACCACCACCGGGGCGGAAAAGGTGTTGTTGGAGCGCCAGCGCATGGTGGCCAGCTCGTTGCGCAGCTGCATGTACGCCGGCCAGATGTAGTCGAAGAACTGGATCTCGACCACCGGCTTGAAGCCGCGAACGGCCATCCCGATGGCGCGACCGACGATGTTCGCCTCGGCCAGCGGCGAGTTGTACACGCGCGTGCCGCCGAACTCCTTCTGGAGTCCCCAGGTCACCTTGAAGACGCCGCCTTTCCCCTTCACCTGACCCATGTACTGCTCGCGCGAGACGTCGGCCACATCTTCGCCGAAGACCACGATGCGCGGGTCGCGCCGCATCTCGTCCTTCATCGCGGCGTTGAGCAGATCCACCATGGTGGTGGGCTCGCCGGTGAACTGCGGATCATCCTCGGTGTCGAACTGCTCGCTGGTCGGATCGACATCCGGGGAATACACGCCGAAGTACACCGTGCTTGCGTCCGGCTGCGGCTGCGCCAGCGCATCGTCCGTGGCGGCGAGGACCTCGGCATCCACCTCCTGGGCGATGCGGGTGATCTCCTCGTCGGTGGCGTGTCCCTGGTCCACCAGCCACTTCGGGAACTGCGTCACCGGATCGCGCGCCGCATCAGCCTCGCGCTCCGACGGCGGGCGGTACATCGTCTCGTCGTCGGAGAGGGAGTGCGAGTACGGCCGAATGACGTGCGCGTGCACCAGCGCCGGGCCCTTGCGCGCGCGAGCGTACTCGACCGCCCTGGTCATCGCCTGATAGCTGGCGATGAGGTCGCAGCCGTCCACTTCCTGGATGAGGAGGGACGGGAAGGAAGACACCAGCTTGGAGATGGAGCCGCCGGCGGTGTTCACCTCCACCGGGACGGAGATCGCGTAGCCGTTGTCCTCGACGACGTAGACGACGGGGAGCTTGAGGTTGCACGCCGTGTTGAGCGACTCCCAGAACTCCCCTTCGCTGGTGGTGCCATCTCCAGTAGAGACGTAGACCACCTCGTCCGCCTGGAACCCGTCCTGTATGCCGAGCAGCTGCGCTCGATGGGCGGCCTCGGCGCTCCCCACGGCCTGGAGGAACTGCGTTCCGGTGGGTGAGGAGGAGGAGACGATGTTGAGCTTCCTGTGCCCCCAGTGGCTCGGCATCTGCCGCCCGCCGGAGCTCGGATCGACCGCCGCCCCCACCGCCTCGTAGAGCATCTCGGCCGCCGTCATACCGAGCTGGAGACAGAGCGCGCGGTCACGGTAGTACGGGTAGAACCAGTCGTACCCCGCCTTGAGCGCCATCCCTGCCGCCGTCAGTATCGCTTCGTGCCCGGCGCCCGAGATCTGGAAGAAGATCTTGTTCTGCCTCTTGAGCTGGATCTCCTTGTCATCGATCCGGCGCGACAGGAGCATGGTCCTGTACGCCCCCACCAGCGCCTCGCGACTGAGCCCCGCGGCGCCCTTCTTCTCGGCACGAGTCTGAATAGCCATGGAGCAAAGATAGAAGGAAAGAGCCGGGAGCGGGAAGCGGGCGGGTGGGAGCACCGGCACGCCCGATCAACGTCCTCTGCGCCGGCGCTCCCCACTCTCCGCTCCCCTCCCCGCGCGTTGGCACACCCTTTCCATGTGATGTGAGCCGCGACCCCCATCGGAGCCTTCCATGAGCAGCCCGCGTCCCCACTGCATCTTTTGCGACATCATCCATGGTGGGGCTGAAGTGTCGATGTGCTACGAGGATGCGACGGCGCTGGCGTTCATGGACATCCAGCCCGTGAATCTCGGCCACACGCTGGTGGTGCCGCGCGACCACTACGAATCGTTTCTGGATCTCCCCAACAGCGTCGGCCTGCACCTGTTCGACGTGGCCATGCAACTCGGCCCGGTCGTTCGTCGCGTATCCGGGTGCGACGGCATGAACCTCATCGTCTCCAGTGGCGCCGCGGCCGGCCAGGATGTCTACCACTTCCACATCCACCTCATCCCGCGCCGCGCCGGCGATGGATTCGACGTCCCGCTCCCGTTCAACGGCTCGAGCATGCCGGAGCGGACGGTGCTGGACGCCATGGCGGTGAGGATCATCTCGGCGCTGAGGGACCCAGCTCGGCGCCGCGCCAGCTAGGATCGAGGATGTGCGATCGACATATGACGATATGACGATTGCAGGTGCGATGGCGATGTGGATTTAGGATGTGCGAGGGGCTCCGAATTGAAGTCGGAGCCCCTCGCACATCGCACAGCCCGATCGCACCTCTCCGATGCAAATCGTCATATCGTCATATGTCGATCGCACATCTGCGATCTACCGAGCGCTCTCCCGTACCGCTGCAACCGCTCGTGCCAGCTGCTGTGCCATCGTGCTGAGCTGAGTCGCCGCGTCGTTGAGCGATTGGATGGCGGTCTCCTGCTCGGCGCTGGCGCCGGCGACGACGTCGGTTTCGGTGACGGCGCGCATCACGTCTTCGCGGGCATCCGCCAGGGTGTTGGCCATGAAGGTGGAGCGGTCGGCGGTGCGGCGGGCGGCGTCGACGATGCGCTGGCCGGCGGCGGCGGTGGCCTCGGCGGCGGCGACGATGCGATCGAGCTCGCCCACCCAGCCGCGGCTCGACTCGGCCACCGAAAGCACCTCGCCGCGCGTGCGATTCATCAGGCCCACCGCGCGATCCAGCGTCGCTCGAATGTCGCGCACCGCGCGATCCATCCCCTCCGCCTCCGAGGCGCTGCGGTCGGCCAGCGCGCGGATCTCCTGCGCCACTACCGCGAAGCCACGGCCGTGAGCACCCGCGCGCGCGGCTTCCACCGCCGCGTTCAGCGCCAGCAGCCCCGTCTGGTCGGCGAGCTCGGTGATGGTCTGACCGAAGCGCTGGACCGCGCCCGAGATGTCCTGCAGACGCGAGACCTCGTGTGAACCCTCGTCCACGATCGCCGCCGCGGCGGTGAGCTGCGCGGCCGCCGTCTCCGTGGCCGCGCGCACCGTGCGCGCGTCGCTCAATACCTGCTGGCCGCTGTCGCTGGTGGCGTGACCCTCCTCGACCGTCTTCCCGGCGACCATCTTCGCCGAGCGCGCCTCCTCCGCCACCACCGACAGCGTGTCGGAGAGCAGGCGCACCGTCTCCGTCATCCGCTTCACCGTCCCGGCGCCTTCCTCCGCGTTCGCGTGAAGCTGCTGCGCCGTGGCGGTGATCGATTCCACGTGCATCGCCATCCGCTCCGATGCGTCGAGCACCGGCTGGATGAGCGCGTCGAGCGAGAGCGACAGTGCCAGCTGCGGCGCCAGATGCTCGAGCAACGCGGCATCGTGCTGTCGGTACATCTCCTGGCGCGAGTGGCGGATGTTCCACATCCCGACCACGCGGTCGCCGTACATGAGGGGCACCACCACCTGCGAGCCTGGACCGGCCTGCGTGAGGCGCACGTCTCGCGGGAGACCGAGGTCGGTGACCGCGTGACCGCGATCCAGCGCCAATCCGGTCATTCCCCCCAGCGCCGAGAAGCGCGAGCCGCGCGGCACCGACGGCGACGTGTCGAACAGGACGATGAACTCGTGGGTGTGCGGATCGTAGGCGCCGATCCCCATCTGCTCCCACGGCACCAGCGCGCGGGTGAGATGCTGGATGTCGGTCATGGCCGCCATGAGCTCCGGGCGCGCGCTGATCAGCGTGCTCATCCGCTGCACCAGTTGCAGGCTCTCGCCAATGGAGCCCTGCCTGACGAGCCAGTGGGCCAGGAAGGTGAGCGAGAGGAGGATGAGCGCCAGCACCGCCTGCGCCTGGATCGTCTGCGTGCCGTACGCCACCTTGAGCGCGCCCAGGGCGAGGAGGGAGGCGAGGACGGCGACGGTGAACTCCCAGCGCGCCGTGAGCCGCGCGTCAACCCAGGCGACGGCGGGGGAGAGCTTGAGCTGGAGGTAGAACGTCGCGTTCACGGTGAGGAAGAACACGACCAGGAGCAGCGCCAACCGCCAGAGATTCCACGAGGCGAAGGCGGCCATGCCGAGTCCGCCGCCGAAGTACGTATAGACGATGCCGCCCGCCGAGCACGCCGTCATGAAGTGTCCGGCATTGCCGACCGCGTTTCGGAAGGGGAGACGCCGGAACACCGCGTCGCCGATGAGGAGTCCCACGCCACCCACCAGCGCGCCGGCCGCCCAGTCGAGCGCCACCAGCGCCGCGATGGCGGCGCCGACGGCGAAGGAGGCGAACCCCTTCCCGGGAAGGGGGACGCCAAAAAGACGGGTGGCGGCCGCAACCACCAGGAGGAGGAGTGCCCCGAGCCAGGGGAAGGGGCGCACGTACTGGTGCAGCGCGAAGCCGAGTGCCACCGACAGCACCGCGACCACGATGACGGCGCGACGGACGGTTTCGTCGGTGGCGCCGTGGAAGCGGGCGCTCGTGGGTCGGGGCGTCGGAGTCGGGAATGGTCCGTCGCCGCCGGGGCTCGATGGCTTGAATGGGTCGAGCGACTTCCGCGGCGTCGCGGCGCTCTCGACCGACACGGGAGGGATCATCAATATTCGGTGGAACGTCTCACACCACAAGACCTTGCGTAGTTGGCACGCCCGCTGCATTGGTGTGACGCGCAGCGCAGTAGAGGCGTCACTTTGAACGAGGGCACATGATCGAGCACTTCCCCGTCCAGAAAGCGCCAGACCGAGGAGCGGAGAGATCGCGATCCGCCAGTGCCGAAGCGTGCCTACAGTCGATGACCTGCGACGCCCAGCCCGGGAGATACCCGACGCTGGGCGTCGCCCTTTTGTGTTGGCGAGGTGCAATGTTCCGGCAACGCCTTCACCGAGTGTCCCTTCCCCGAGCTCGCGGGCTGACCCGCAAGCGCCGTCACGTCCTCCGCGCCACCGAGAAACGGGCGGTCAAACGCGCGATGATGCGCGACTGTTGCCGTCGCTGCGTGTACTGCGGCGACTGCCTCGATCTGTCCCTCGCGACGATCGACCACGTGTACCCGCTCGCCCACGGTGGAGCACACGCTCCGGGGAACCTCGTGGTCGCCTGCGCCCCCTGTAATCGACTGAAGGGGGACATGCTCCCGCACGAATTCTTCTTCAGCCATCCGACGGCTGGTCTCAACTTCCTCTCGTACGCTCGCGTGGTGCACCGCGCGCTCAAGCGCTCCGCCCGTCGCGCGGTGAGCCTGGCACTGGCCGCCGCCGCGGCCGCACAGATCGCGGCGTAAGTCCAACCAGCCACGGGAATAAGAACCGCCCGGCCTCGTGACGAGGCCGGGCGGTCTCCCGGCGTTGCCTCGCCGCGCGCTGGCGCTCGGTCGCCGCCTCTCTTAGGTTGGGCGCCCAGCCCAAGTCTCCTACGAGGTCATTCCATGCGTCGTGGCTTGAGTGCGCTCGCGGTCGCCGCTCTGTTCGTTGCCGTCCCCGCCCGGGCGCAGCAGTACCCACCGTCATCCGACCAGGCGCAGGGTCAGCAAGGGGAAGACCAGAAGAAGAAGGCGAAGAAGCCGCGTGCCTCGCGCAACCTCATCACGAGGGAGGAGGTGGAGAAATCGGTCGAGAAGGGCGCGCTGAACGCCTACGAGGTGGTCCAGCAGCTCCGACGCGCCTGGTTCCGCGTTCGTACCGACCTCACCGCCACCACCGGCGCCGACAGCTACGCACCGAACCGTCCCATGATCTTCATGGACATGCAGCCGATGGGCGATGACCCCGAGCTGCTGCGCGGTGTGAAGCTGGACCTGATCAAGGAGATCCGCTTCCTCAGCGGTCCCGACGCCACGACGCTCTTCGGCACCGGGTACCCGCACGGAGTGATACAGCTGGTGACGCAGTAGTGGCGCGCAACGGGGAGCGGGGAGCGGGGAGCGGGAAGCGCAGGCGGCGACGATACTCACCCGATGTGCCTGCGCTCCCCGCTCCCCGCTCCCCGCTTCCCGCTCAGTAATCCACTGGCCTCAAATACGACTCGCCGATCGCCGTCGGACTGAGCATCGCCACCGTCGAGAGCCGGCGCTTCCAGTGCGTGCTCTCGAGGCGCTTCCGGACCAGCTCCACTTCCGTCGCGTCGAAGCCGCGCGCGACCAGCTCCGAGGGGGCGTAGCCGCTGAGCATCCAGTTCAGGATCTGATCCGCCTTCTGATAACTGATCCCGAAATCCCCCTCGTCCGTCTGCCCCTTGATGAGATCGGCGGACGCGGGCTTCTCGACGATCACGCTCGGCACCTTCAGATGCCTGGCGAGCGCCCACACCTGCGTCTTGTACAGGTCGCCCAAGGGATTGAGCGGCGGCGTGTCGTCGGCGTGCCAGGTGAAGTAACCGAAGAGACGCTCGGTCTTGTTCCCCGTGCCGAGCGGGATCGCCTCGTAGCGCGCCGAGAGGTCGAAGAGCGAGATCATGCGCATGCGCGCCATCACGTTGCCCCGCCGCGTCGGGCTGGCATCGGGCTCGTTGGCCAGATACGCATCCACCGCCGACGAGATCTCGATCGTGCGAGACTCGATGCCCAACTGGTCGATCACCAGCTGCGCGTGCTCGAGGCTCTCGGGGCTCGACATCTTGTACGGCAGTCTGAGTCCCATCACGTTCCGCGGACCGAGCGCCTCCGCCGCCAGAAAGGCCGTCACCGCCGAATCCACGCCGCCGGAGATCGCGACGATCCCGCGGTGAAAGCCGCGCTGCTCCATCTCGTCGCGCAGGAAGGTGACGAGCCAGCGCCGCACCAGCTCCGGGTCGATCTCGAGCGGCGGCGGTCCATCGCTCTCCGCGTCTCCGTCGCCCCGGACGACGCAGAGCGGCCCGCTCCCGCTCTCGTCGCGCGGCGCGACGACCGGCTCGCCGCGACCCTCGTCGGGCGGATCGTACTCCGGCAGCGACGGCACCTCCCGCTCGATCTCATCGAGCGTGCGGCGGAGGTGCGGGAGCACCGTGCGCAGGTCGGAGAGGAGGGGCATGTCGGCGCGCACGCGCGTGAGGTCGGCCAGATCCATGGCTACGGGAAGGAGCGCCTCCTGCCACACCGGCGCTCGCGCGCGTACTTCGCCCTTGGGCCCAGCCACCATGGACCCGCCGGGGAACATCTTCCCACCCTCGTTCCCCGTGAGATTGGCGAAGCTCACGTACACGCCGTGCTCTTCCGCGATGTCGCGGATGAGTCGCTCCCACCGCGCCTGACTGGCGGGACCCGGCACGTCATCCTGACGCGGCCACACGCCGCGCGCGGGCGCCGCCGACGACACGAAGATGACCTCCGCGCCATCGAGCGCGACGAGCGTCCCGGTGAGCGAATGCCAGGCGTCCTCGCAGACGAGCAGCGCCGCGCGCCCCCATGGTGCGTCGAAGGCGCGCACCTCGTGCCCGCGCTCGACGAAGCGCTCCTCGTCGAAGAGCCCGTAGGTGGGCAGGAAATTCTTCCGGTGCACGTGCCAGATCGCCGGCTCCTCGGGGCCGACGGTCACGTACATGGCGCTGTTGTAGAGATTGTTCTCCCACACCTCGTAGAAGCCGATCACCGCATCGATCGGCCCCTCGCCGCCGGCGCTCCGGTACGCATCCCCGAGGTCCTTCGCCATCGTCCCCGCCGTGACGGCGAGGTCGCGAACCCCCCCTTCCACGAAGTACCCGGTGAGTGCGGTCTCCGCGAAGTGGACGACGTCGGGGCGCGGCTCCAGCCGCCCCGCCTGCACCAGGATCTCCCCTATCCGCGCGAGATTGGCGGAATACTCGCCCTTCCTCGGCTTGATCTGGGCCAGGGCAAGCTTGATGACGGGGGGCATGGGTACAATCTATCGAGAGCGGCGGGTCTTGGGTCCAGGGTTCATCGGCCTGGACCCTGGATCCAGGCCCCCGTCCGGCCCCCTCGATCGTCTCCGGTGTATACACTCGCGAACCCCAAGGAGCCCGCACAGTTGCACGCCCGTATCCGCCGATTCGCCCTCTACACGGCGTTCGCCGCCGTCGCTCTGCCGTCGCTCGCCCTCGCTCAGGACTCCGACGGCGTGGAGCCCTGGCAGATCGTCACGCCACCGCAGTCATCGCTCGTCTTCGCGCGCGACGGATCGCTCATCGGAGAGTTCGGGAAGCAGCTCCGCACGAGCATCTCGATCCGCACCCTCCCCCGGTACGTCCCCCAGGCGTTCGTTGCCGTGGAGGACCATCGCTTCTATCAGCACGATGGCGTCGACATCGTGGGGATCGGCGGCGCGCTCAAGGACATGGTGGGCGGCAAGCCGCGCGGCGCGAGCACCATCACACAGCAGCTGGTGGGAAACATGCACCCCACCATCGTCGACCGCACCGACCGGAGCATCGGACGCAAGCTTCGCGAGCAGGCCGCGGCGCGGGAGATGGAGAAGCATTACACGAAGGAGCAGATCCTGGAGGCGTACCTCAACCAGATCTCCTTCGGGCACGGATGGCACGGCATCGAGACCGCCGCGCGTCGCTACTTCGGGAAGAGCGCTTCGCGGCTCACGCTCGCCGAGGCGGCGGCGCTGGCCGCCATGCCCAAGGGGCCGGCGATCTACGACCCCATCAAATACCCCGATCGCGTCAGGCAGCGCCGGAACGTCATCCTCGATCTGATGGTCGAGCAGAAGCACATCTCGCGCGCCGACGCCAACGCGGCCAAGAAGGAGCCGGTCCGCGCCGTACCGAACAACGGTCTGGCGGCCACCGCGCCGTACGCGGTCGACGCCGCCCGCCGTTTCGCCGAGCAGGCCGGCGTTCCGGTGATGAACGGCGGGTTCCGGCTGTACACCACCATCGATCCGGGCTTGCAGGAGTCGGCCACCGCCGCGCTCCTCGCCGGCACCGCCCGCGTCGAAGCCCGAGCCGGCTACAGCCGCCCCACGCTGGCCAAGCACCAGAAGGGGGAACCCGACTACCTCCAGGGCGCGGTGGTGGCGCTCGACGCCACCAGCGGAGACGTGCTGGCGCTGGTGGGCGGGCGCGACTTCGCCGAGTCGCCCTTCAATCGGGCGACGCAGGCGCTGCGGCAGCCGGGCTCGTCGTTCAAGGCGCTGGTGTACGCCCGCGCCATCGCCGACAGCGTTCCGCCGAACGAGATGGTGAGCGACACGGCCATCGCCATCGAGATGGACAATCGCACCGTCTACCGGCCCAAGAACGCCGACGGCGAGTTCCTCGGCCCGCTCACGCTGCGCGAGGCGCTGGTGCACTCCCGCAACCCGGTGGCAGTGCAGCTCGGGCAGCGACTCACCATGGACAGCGTGGCCGCCCTCGCCTCACGAGTCGGACTGGAGACGCCGGTGTCACGCTTTCCAGCGAGCGCCATCGGCGCGTCGGAGGTCCACCCGCTCGACTTCGTGGCGACCTTCACGACCTTCGCCAACAATGGCGCCGCCGTCGAGCCGCGACTCATCCGCCGCATCGAGGACCGCGCCGGCCGCACCGTCCTCGCGCCCGGCGCCCGCGAGCCGGTGCAAGTGCTCGATCCGGGCGTCGCCTTCATCGTGCGCGACATGATGCGCGACGTGGTGGAGCGCGGCACCGCGAAGTCGGTGCGCAGCTACGTACCCGCCGAGATCGCGGTGGCGGGGAAAACCGGCACCACCGACGACAACACCGACGTCTGGTTCGTGGGCATGACCCCGGAGATCGTGGCCGGCGTCTGGCTCGGCTTCGACCGTCCCGCCACCATCGCTCCAGGCGCCGCCGGCGGCTCGCTCGCCGCGCCCATCTGGGGCGACATGATCGCCCGGTTCTATAAAGGCCGGCGGTCCGGCGCCTGGAACCCCCCCGAAAACATCGTCGCCGTCGAGCTCGACCGTCTCACCGGCCTCCCCGCCGACCACGTCACCGCCCCGGAGAACAGATACACGGAGTATTTCCTGTTAGGCACGGAGCCGGGCGGCGTGCGGCTCAATCCGTGGGCGGTGTTCAGCTGGGGACCGATTAGCTGGTGAAGGCGGGGAGCGGGGAGCGGGGAGCGGCCGCGCGGAGCGCGGCCTGAGGGAAGCGCGGACGGAGTTGGTACTCATCAGGTGTGCCGGCGCTCCCCGCTTCCCGCTCCCCGCTCCCCGCTTCCGTCACACTCCAGACCCCAGACCCGCTTCCTGTTCCGCCTCCTCCATGATCGTCTTCGGCTCCTCGCCCTTCGCCCCCTCCAGCCCCACCACGGCGATGCGGAAGACTTCGTCCAGCGTGGTCACGCAGTGGAACTCGAGCTGGTTCCGCACCTCCTCGGGGATGTCCTCCATGTCGGCCTCGTTCTCCTTCGGCAGGATGATCGTCGTGATTCCCGCGCGGTGAGCACCGAGCACCTTCTCCTTCACGCCGCCGATCGGTAACACCCGCCCGCGCAGCGTGATCTCGCCGGTCATCGCGACGTCCTTCCGAACCGGCTTCCCCGACATCGCCGACACCAGCGCCGTCGCCATCGTCACCCCGGCCGAAGGACCATCCTTCGGGATCGCGCCTGCCGGCACGTGGATGTGCACCTCCACCGAGCCCAGCCGGTCCGATGGAATGTCCAGCGACGAGGCATGCGTCGCCGCGTAGGTGAGCGCCGCGCGCGCCGACTCCTTCATGACGTCGCCGAGCTGGCCGGTGAGGATCAGCGACACGTTGCCAAACCCCGTCACCTGCATCTCGTTCTCGCCCGACTGCGCGCCATACGTGCGACGGATCGCCGCCTCCACGAACATGATGTCGCCCCCGGCCGGGGTGTAGTACATCCCCGTCGCCACCCCCACCTCGTTCTCCTCCGCGGCGCGCTCGGGATGCACTCGCGGGCGACCCAACAGCGCGCGCACATCCTCTGGCGTGATCGTGGTCGACACCTCCTCTCCCGACGCCAGCTTGCGCGCCAGCTTGCGCGCCACCGCACCCACCTGGCGCTCGAGCTGCCTGACACCGCTCTCGCGCGTGTAGTTCGACACCAGCGTCATGAGCGCGCCGTCCTCGAACCCGATGCTCTTGGCGGCCAGTCCCGCCTCCTCGAACTGGCGCGGCACCAGGTACCGCTTGGCGATCTCCGCCTTCTCGCGCTCCGTGTACCCCGCGAACTCCACGTTCTCCATGCGGTCGAGCAGCGGGCCCGGGATGTTCTGGATGAAGTTGGCCGTGGCGATGAAGAGCACTTCGCTCAGGTCGAAGGGCACGTTGAGGTAGTGGTCGGTGAAGGTGTCGTTCTGCGCCGGATCGAGTACCTCCAGGAGCGCGCTCGCCGGGTCGCCCTGGAACGACACGCCGAGCTTGTCCACCTCGTCGAGCAGGAAGACCGGGTTCTTCGTCCCCGCCTGCTTCATCCCCTGGATGATCCGACCCGGCATCGCGCCCACGTACGTGCGCCGGTGCCCCCGGATGTCCGCCTCGTCGCGCGCGCCGCCGAGCGCCACGCGCACGTACTCGCGCCCCAGCGCCCTGGCGATCGACTTGGCGATCGACGTCTTCCCCACGCCCGGCGGTCCGACGAAGAGCAGGATCGGACCGCGCGCCATCGCCCGCGCCTTGGCCTCGGTCGGATCGGTGATCGTCCGATCGTCTTCGCCATTCGGCGCCAGCGTCGGCGTCGCGTCGTCCTTGCTCGGACGCAGCTTGGCCGCCGGGAACTCGCCCGTCTTCTGGAGCTCGGCCTCCAGCTCCTGCGCCTTGAGCTGTCGTACGGCCAGGAACTCGAGCACGCGATCCTTCACGTCGGGCAGCCCGTAATGGTCCTCCTCGAGCACCTGCGCGGCATGTTTGAGATCCAGGTTGTCGTCCGACCGCTCGTTCCAGGGGAGCTCCGCAATCCACTCCAGGTACGTGCGGATCACCTGCGCTTCCATGGACTCCCGCCCCGCGCGCTCCAGGCGCCCCAGCTCGCGCTCCACTTCCTGTCGCGCCACCTTCGGCAGCTCGAGCTTGGAGAGCTTGTCGCGCAGCTCCTCGATCTCTCGGTTCTGGTCGTCGTCGCCCAGCTCCTTTTGGATGGCCTTCATCTGCTCGCGCAGGTACATCTCCCGCTGCCGCTGGCCCAGCTCCTCCTGCACCTGCGACTTGATGTCCTCCTGCGCCTCCAGCAGCCCGATCTGCCGCTGCACGTGTACCAGCACCCGGCGCAGCCGCTCCTCCACGCTCAGCGTCTCCAGCAGCCCCTGCTTCTCCGGCACCGACAGCTCGATGTAGCCGGCCACCAGATCGGCGAAGCGCCCCGGCTCGGTCACCGAGTCGAGCACCTGGTGCACCACTTCCTCCGGCAGCCCGCGCTTCTCGCCGAGCTCCGCCGCGCGCTCGCGCGCTTCCTTGTGCAGCGCCTCGAACGCGGGATCCTGCTCGTCGAGCGGGTTCATCTCCTCGACCTGCACCACCACCGCGTTCAGGAAGTTGTCGTTCGTGTTGTACTGGAGCGCGGTGGCGCGCTGCTCACCCTGGAGCAGCAGCTGCACGCCTCCCAGCCCGCGCTGCACCTGCCCGATGCGCGCGACGACGCCCATCGAGTAGAGAATGTCCGGGCTCGGCTCGTCCGTGTTGTCGCGTTGCGCGACGGCGAACACCAGCCGGTCTGCCTTGAGCGCCGCCTCGATCGCGCGAAGCGTTCCCGGGCGCCCGGCCGCGATGGGCGCGGTCAGTCCCGGGAAGATCACCGTCCCGCGAAGTGGGAGCACCGGCAAGGATTGACGTGTAGCCATGATTCCGTTGGTCGATGTCTGGGAAAGGAATCTGGAGTCCGCAGACTCCATTCCATGTGCCCGCGCGAAGGGCGTTCACAACAACTCAACCCTCAACTTCCTACGACGTTCCGTTCCACTGACTTACGCCAGGCGGGCAGCAATTGCAACTTCCTGCCGTCCGAATGGCGTAGTGATGCTGTCAGAGAGGCATTTCGCCTTTTCATCGCGCCGCGTCAGTGGTACACTAAGCAGACGCCCCACATACGTAGACGCCCTCAATCGTGCCAGATCCGATAGCCCTTTCATCCGACGCCGAGCTCCGCGCGCTGGTCGACCGCGCACTGTCGTCAGGGTACGAGCTCGACCGCGAGATCGGGCGCGGCGGCATGGGCATCGTCTACCGAGCCAGGGACCGGCGGCTCAAGCGCATCGTCGCCATCAAGCTCCTCCCGCCGGAGCTGGCCTTCCGCTCCGAGATCCGATCGCGCTTCCTGCGCGAGGCCGAGACCGCGGCGCAGCTCAACCACCCGAACATCGTCCCCATCTACTCGGTCGACGAGCGCGACGGCCTCGTCTTCTTCGTCATGTCCTGTGTCGATGGGACGACGCTGGCCAAGGAGATGCACGATCGCGGCCCACTTCCGGTGGAGGAGACCCGTCGCATCCTGCGCGAGGTCGGCGAGGCGCTCTCCTACGCCAACTCGCGTGGCGTCATCCACCGCGACATCAAGCCCGACAACATCCTCCTCGACAAGGAGAGCGCTCGGGCGATGGTGACGGACTTCGGCATCGCGCGGGCGGTGATGGACAGCGGCGACTCCCGGCTCACCGCCACCGGCGTCGCCATCGGTACGCCCGCGTACATGTCGCCCGAGCAGGCGGCCGGCGACCGGGAGATCGATGGGCGGAGCGACCTCTACGCGTTAGGCGTCGTGGCCTATCAGATGCTCGCCGGCGAGCTGCCGTTCCGCGCCAACAGCACTCCGGCGATGCTGATGAAGCACATCAGCGAGCGCCCGGTGCCGATCCAGCAGCGTCGTCCCGACATCCCGAGCGACCTGGCGACCATCGTGATGCGGCTCCTCGAGAAGGAGCCGGCCAACCGCTTCAACGACGCCGCCGAGATGGTGCGCGCGCTGCGCGGCGACACCAGCCTCCTCGTCCCGCCGCCGCGCGCCGAGCACTCCTCGTCGGCCGCGCCGCAGCCGTTGTACAGCAGCCCGGTGCCGGCCGCCGATTACACCTCCGATCGACCCGCCGAGTACCGCACGCCGACGCCCGACGACATCGCGCGGTGGTCGGCCCCCGAGGTGCAGCGCTTCCGAACATCGTTCGCCAAGTACGCGGCGGTGAACTCGGTCATCCTGGTGGCGAGTCTCTTTTCCAGCGCGCCGATCGAGATGATCACCATCTTCTGGAGCATGGGGATGGCGGTGAAGTACTCCCGCCTGTGGTCCTCCGGCTTCGACTGGCGCGACGTGTTCAGGCAGCCACGCGACCGGCGTCTGGTGGACGTCGCCGCCGAGACGGTGGACGACGTCCGCGTCGCCTTCGGCCAGAAGCCGGCGGTGGATCGGCCGCGCCGCTCGCGTCAGCTTCCGCCGCCGATGACGGGTGGTGGTCACCACCCCGCGCCGCCGATCAGCGTGGGCGCGCACACGCAGACGGTGCGCGGCGCCGAGGAGCAGCGCGGTGAGATCCTCCGCCTGGTGGCGGCGCTCCCCGCCGGCGATCAGAAGCAGGTGGCGGGAATCGTTCCGGCGGCCGAGGCGCTGTACCAGCGCATCCAGCAGCTGGCTGCCGCCATCTACGAGATGGATCGCACCGACACTCCGGGTGCGGTGGAGCAGGTGGACCGCCAGATCTCCGAGCTCGAGGCGGCGGCCAACCCCCTCGAGGTCCGCGCCAGCGAGGACCGCGTCCGCCGGCTGGCGCTCCTCAAGCGCCAGCGCCGCGCGCTGGCCGACGCCACCCGCCGCCGCGAGGAGGCGAGCCGCAAGCTGGAGAGCTGCGTTCTGGCGCTCCAGAACATGCGCTACGACGTGCTGCGCCTGCGCGCCGGCAACGTCTCGAGCGCCATGGAGAACCTCACCACGCTCACCGATCGCGCTCGCGCGCTGGCCGAGGATGTGGATGCGGCGGTGTACGCGGCGGACGAGGTGAGAAAGATCGGGAGTCGGGATTCGGGGGTGGGGAGCCGGAGAAGTCCCACCAAGTAGTCGCCGCGCCTCCCGCTCCCCACCCCCCGCACCCCGCCGATGTCCGACCTGCTGCGCGATCGTCTCATCGTCGCCGTCGGCGAGCAGTACGACGTGCAGGGCGAGCTCGGCCGCGGCGGGATGGCGATCGTCTATCGCGCCATCGACGTTCGCCTCCGGCGACAGGTGGCCATCAAGCTGCTCCCACCCGACCTCGCCTTTCGTCCCGAGGTACGCGCACGCTTTCTGCGCGAGGCGGCGACCGCGGCGCAGCTGAGCCACCCCAACATCGTGCCCATCTACACGGTGGATGAGCGCGAGGGGCTGGTGTACTTCGTGATGGGTTGCGTGGACGGGGAGAGCCTGGCGGCGCGGCTGGCGCGCGAGGGTCGCACGCCGATCGCCGAAGCGCGGCGCATCCTCCAGGGCGTGGCCGATGCGCTGGGCTTCGCGCACGAGCGCGGCGTCATCCACCGCGACGTGAAGCCCGACAACATCCTCCTCGACGCGCACACCGGCCGCCCCCTGGTCACCGACTTCGGCATTGCGCGCGCCGCCGAAGCCGACTCGCGTCTCACCGTCACCGGGTTCGCCGTCGGGACGCCGGCGTACATGTCCCCCGAGCAGGCCATGGGGGAGCGCGACGTGGACGGACGGAGCGACATTTATTCGTTAGGCATCGTGGCCTACCAGATGCTGGCCGGCGAGCTCCCGTTCACGGCATCCAACACCCCGGCCATGATGATGAAGCACCTGAGCGAGCGCGCCCGCCCGCTGGCCTCGCTGCGCCGCGACGTTCCTCCGGCGCTGGCCGCCGCGGTGGAACGCGCGCTGGCCAAGAAGCCGGAGCAGCGCTTTGCCACCGCCTACCAGTTTCGCGACGCCATCGTCTCCCATGCGCCGGTGCTGCCGCCG
>DATFFZ010000194.1:0-10700 GCA_035249845.1 Gemmatimonadaceae bacterium | reverse complement strand
CGGCGTCTCGGCGCGAACGTAGATGGGGTCGCTGTAGATCACCTTCATCCTCGCGAAGGCCTTCGGGATGAGGAAACGATCCCAGCTGTTGAGCCGCCAGGCCGACCGGGTGCCGGCGCCCACCAGCACGATCGCCGCCCCCGTCTTCTGGGCCACGATCAGCGCGCCCGGCGCGAACGATTCGGCGGGACCGCGGGGGCCGTCGGGCGTGAAGGCGACGTCGCTCCCCCGCTCCACCTCCTGGATCATCCCCAGGAGCGCGCGCGAAGCGCCACGAAAGGTCGATCCGCGCACGGTGCGGAAGCCGAAGCGCTCGATCACGCGGGTGATGATCTCGCCATCGGCGTGCTCGCTCACCAGCACGGCCACTCCCTGATCACGATGGTGCTGCACCAGGGGCAGCATGCGCGCGTGCCAGAAGGCGAAGATGAGCGGCTTCCCCTCGCGCCGGAGCGCGTGCCAGGGCGCGGCGTTCTCCTGCTCGAAGCGCCAGCTCCGCGCCAGCAGCCGCAGTACCGGCGTTCCCACCGCCACGATCCGGCGGATGCGTCGCTCGCGCCTTGCGCGTCGCCCCTCATCGCTCACGGCACCGCGGCGGCCGCGGGCGCGGCGGCGCGCTCGGATCGGGCGAGAGCAAGCGCGATCTCGGCCACGCGGCCGGCCGCTCCGGGGGAGCCCAATCGTGCCCGGACGTCGGCCAACCCGTCGCGCATGATCCGGCGGCGGTCGCTGAAATCGTCGAGCAGCGGCTCCAGGGCGTCCGCCATCGCGCCGGGGACCACCGCATCCTGCACGAACTCGGGCGCCACTTCGCGATCGGCCACGACGTTCACCAGCCCGATGCGTGGAATGGTGACGACACGCCGCGCGATCGCGTAGGTCCATCCGCTGGTCCGATACGCGACGATGAGCGGGCAGTCGGCCACCGCCGCCTCGAGCGTGGACGTTCCACTCTTGCAGAGCGCCGCGGTGGCGGCGCGCAGCACGGAGAACGACGCGCTGGTGATGGTCGGGTACGGGCATCGCGCCGCGTCGATGGTGAGGCCGGGCGCGACACTCACGACCACGTGAAGGTTGGAGACGCGCCGCTCCAGCAGGCGCGCCGCACCAACGAACGGATCGAGATGGCGCGCGATCTCCTGCGCCCGACTCCCCGGGAACAGCGCCAGTACCGGGCGGTCGAGCGGTAGGCCTAACGAGCGGCGCGCAACCTCGCGCGACGGCAGCTCGCGGGCTCGGTCGAGGAGCGGATGGCCCACGAAGGTGGCGCGCACCCCGTGGGCGGCGAGCAGCTTCTCCTCGAAGGGGAGGATGACCGCCGCGCGCGTCACGGTGCGGGCCATCTTCTCCAGGCGACCGGCGCCCCAGGCCCACACCTGCGGGGTGATGTAGTACAGCACCGGAACTCCCGCGCGACTCGCCTCGGCGGCAAGCTTCATGTTGAAGCCCGGATAGTCGACCAGCACGAGCAGCGACACACGCCCGCTCCGGAGACGTCGGCGCAGATGGCGCAGGAGCGCCCAGTGAAGTGGCACGTGCTTGATCACCTCGACGAACCCCATCACCGCCAGACGCTCCGAGCGCTCCACCAACTCCACACCCACGGCGGCCATGCGCTCGCCGCCGATTCCAAGGAGGTGCAGCTCCGGCGCGCGACGTCGCAGCTCCGCGGCGACGCCCGCCGCGTGCAGATCGCCGGAGGCCTCTCCGGCGACGAGCATCACCTCACGCACCGAGCGATCCGGACAGCGCGGGCATCGTCCGCTCGATGTCGCGCATGATGCGGTGCGCCACGGCCAGCGCCTCGCGTCCATCTTCGCCGGTGACCGCCACCGGCTGCTCGCCGCGCACCGCCGCCACGAAGCTCTCCAGCTCCACGCGGAGCGGCTCCTGCGCCGGACCGTCCAGCGAGACGCGCTCGACGAATGCCTCGACCGAGAGCGGACTCTTGGCCAGCTCCACCAGGTCGAGGTTCTCGCGCAGGCGGAAGAATTCGCCGTTCCCTTGCGCCAGATCGAGCGAGAGGTAACCGCTCTTCTGGAAGATCCGGATCTTGCGCATCCGCTCGCGCGACACCCGGCTGGCCGTGATGTTCGCCACCGCGCCGGTGTCGAAGGTGAGTCGCGCGTTGGCGATGTCGAGCGAGGGGGTGAGTACCCCCACCCCCACCGCCGTCACGTCGGCCACGTGTCCCCCCACCAGCGTCCGCACCAGGTCGATGTCGTGGATCATGAGATCCAGCACCACGGCGACCTCCGTCCCGCGCGGGTTGAAGGGCGCCAGCCGATCGCTCTCGATGAATCGGGGCGAGTCGACGTAGGGCAGCGCGGCCAGAATCGCGCGATTGAAGCGCTCCACGTGACCGGTCTGCACCAGCACACTCGCGCGCCTGGCGGCCTCGATCAGATCGTCGGCCTCCTCCAGCGTGGAGGCGAGCGGCTTCTCCACGAACACGTGCTTCCCGCGATCGATCGCCGAGCGCGCCACGCCATGGTGCGCCGTGGTCGGAACCACCACGCTCACCGCATCCACGCCGTCGAGCAGCGCTTCCAGCGAGGCGTGCGCCGGTACCTGGAGCTCCCGCGCCACCGTGGCGGCGCGAGCCGGCGCCAGATCGTAGAAGCCCGCCAGCTCCGTGTCAGGCAGCTCGCGCAGGAGCCGGATGTGGTGATAGCCGAGAGCGCCGGCACCCACCACCCCCACGCGCACTCGACCGGTCGCGGCGCTCACACCACCAGCCCGCGCCCGCTGTTGTCCACGAACGAGAGGAAGTACTTCACCTCGGGGAACATCTCCAGCTCCTGCTCCGCGCGCTCGCGCGCCTGCGAGAGATTGAGCTCGGAGCGGAAGAACAGCCGGTACGCCCGCTTGAGCTCGCGCATGACGCGCGGGTCGAAGCCGTGTCGCTGCAGTCCCACCGAGTTGAGCCCGTACAGCTTCACCGGATTGCCCACCGCCTTGATGTACGGCGGGATGTCCTTGGCCACCCGCGAGCAGCCGCCGATGAACGCGTGCGCGCCGATCTTCACGAACTGGTGTACGGCGGTGAGCCCCGCCAGGATCGCGCGATGCTCGATGGTGACGTGCCCGGCCAGCTGCGTCCCGTTCACCAGGATGACGCCATCACCAATGTGGCAGTCGTGCGCCAGGTGAACGTACGACATGATGAACGCGCCCTTCCCCACCGTGGTCTTCATCGACTGCGTGGTGCCGCGATTGATCGTGCTGTACTCGCGGATCACGGTGCCTTCGCCGATCTCGACGGTGGTGATCTCGCCGCCGAACTTGAGGTCCTGCGGATCGCCTCCCAGGATCGAGCCGATGCCCACCTTCACGTTGTCGGCCAGGCGCACGTGCCGCTCGAGCACGGCGCGCGTGGCGATCACGCATCCGTCGCCCACGATGCAGTCCTCGCCGATGATGGCGTGGGGTCCGACCTCGACGTCGGTACCCAGCCGCGCATCGGGAGAGACGATGGCGGTGGGATGGATCCGAGCGCTCATCGATCGCGGACCATCGCCGCCATGTCGGCTTCGGCCACCACCTCCCCTTCCACGTAGCCGACGCCGCGCATCTTGCAGATCCGTCCCCGAATCTGCTGCACGTCCAGCTCGAAGCGGATCTGGTCGCCGGGACGCACCGGACGCCGGAACTTCACGTTGTCGAGCGACATGAAGTACACGACCTTGCTCTCCGGATCATCCAGGGTCCCCATGAGCAGCATGCCGCCCACCTGCGCCATGGCCTCGATGATCAACACGCCCGGCATGATCGGGTGCCCCGGGAAGTGCCCCTGAAAGAACGGCTCGTTGATGGTGACGTTCTTCAGCCCCACGATCCGCTTCATCGGCTCGATCTCGAGAATGCGATCGACCAGCAGGAAGGGATAGCGGTGAGGAAGGACCTTCAAGATGTCTTCGATGCCGAGCATCCGCGTCTCCTTCGCGGCGAGTTGAACCATCCGTCGAACGAGCATCACCGTGCCGCGGTGGCTGGGACGCGTGGCCACGACGCGCGCCCGCACGCGCCTCCCGGCCAGCGCCAGATCGCCCACGCAGTCCATCGCCTTGTGCCGCACGAACTCGTCGGGCCACCGCAACGTCGCGTCCACCACCCGCTCCTCGTCCAGCACCACCGCGTTCGCGGTGGAGGCGCCGCGAATGAGCCCCATCCCGCGCAGCAGCTCGAGCTCGCGGAGAAAGCCGAAGGTGCGCGCCGGCGCCAGCTCGCGCGCGAAGGTCTCGCGCGTGACCGCGTATTCTCCCGATTGCTTGCCGATGAGCGGATGCGGGAAGTCGATCGTGACGCGAACCGAGAGCGATGGGGCCGGTCGCACCTCGTACACCGCGTCCCCCTCCTCCACCCGCAGCGGCGTGGGAACGTCGAGATACTGTACGTCCCCCGACTGCTCGGCAATGCCCGCCGCCTCGAGCGCGTCGAAATACGGCTTGGCGCTTCCGTCGAGGATGGGCGGCTCCTGGCGGTCGAGCTCGATGATCACGTCGTCGATCTCGGCGCCGGCCACCGCGGCCAGCACGTGCTCCACGGTGTGCAGCGCGCGCTCTCCCTCTCCGAGCTGGGTGCGCCGCTCCGCCAGCACCGCGTTCTCCACCAGCGCCGGCATGTCCGGGCTGTCTGGAAGGTCGGTGCGTCGGAAGACGATCCCTCGCCCGCTCTCGGCCGGCCTGAACGTCAGCTTGCAGTGCTCGCCGAGATGGAGACCGATCCCCTCCAGAGTCACCGCGCCGGCGATCGTGCGCCGCCTCGCGCTCACTCCGCGCCCCCCAGGAGCTTCTCGATCCGCTTGAGGAGCGACGGCAGCTTGAAGAGCGCCGCCTGCGCGCGCAGCGCCTCGCGATGCGGGCGCGCCGGATAGCCCGACCAGCTCTCTCCCGCCGGCACGTCCCCGAACACCCCCGCCTGAGCCGCGATCCGCGCCTGGGCGCCGATGGTGACGTGTCCGGCGATCCCCGCCTGACCGGCGACAATGGCGCCGTCCTCCACGCGGGCCGACCCCGCGAGACCGGCCTGCGCCAGGAGCAGGCAGAGCCGTCCGATGCGCACGTTGTGCGCGACGTGGACCAGGTTGTCGATCTTCGTCCCGGCGCCGATGACGGTGTCGTCGATGCTCCCCCGATCGATCGTGGTGTTGGCGCCGATCTCCACGTCGCTCTCGATGATGCAGCGCCCCACGTGCGGGATCTTGCGATGCGCGCCGTCGTGGAACACGTAGCCGAATCCGTCGGAGCCGATCCGCGCTCCCGAATGGATGCGCACGCGCTCGCCGATCAATGAGCCGGAATACACGGTCACCGAGGGCAGCAGCTCGCTGCCCGCGCCGATCTGCACGCCGCGCCCCACCGCGCAGTGCGCGCCGATCCGCACGCCGTCGCCGAGCGCGGCGTCCTCCTCGATCACGGCATGGGGACCAACCGCCACACCGCGCCCGACTCGGACTCCGCGCCCCAGCTCCGCGGTCGGGTGCACGCCGCTCTGCTGCGGTGACTCCGGATAGAGCGATGGCAGGACGCGCAGCATTGCCTCGTACGGCTCGCTCACCACCACGCGAGCCCGCACGTCCCCCGGAGACTCGGCCAGCTCGCGGGAGAGCAGCACCACGCCCGCGCGCGAGCGGGTGAAGAGCGGAACGTACTTTCCGTTCCCGAGAAAGCTCAGCTCGTCGCTCCCGGCGCGGTCGAGCGGCGCCACCGCGCGAACGCGGGTGGCGCCGTCCCCCATCACGGTGCCCCCGACGAGCTCGGCGATGGCAGCGGCGGTGAGGGAGGAGCCTCCCTCACCGCCGCTCGATTCGCCTCGTGGGGGAGCGCTGGTCAACGGCTGGGGTTTCTCGGGCGGGTGACACCGGCCGGCTGCGAGACCGGTCCCGGGGTGGGCGCCTTGGTTGGCGTGGTCGTGGCCGGTGCCGGCGCAGTGGTCTTCAGGCGCGCGATCACCTTCTGGGTGATGTCGAGCGCGGTGTCGGCCGCCACGATGGCGCCGCCCCCCGCCCCCGCATCGAAGATCATCGCGTAGCCCTCCTCCCTGCGGATGGCGTCGATGATCTGATTGATCTGCGTCATCACGGGACCCACCAGCTCGCGCTGCCGCTGCTGCGCCTGCGCCTGGAGCTGTTGGGCGCGCTTCTCGTACTCGTCGCGCTTGCCGGTGATCTCCTTCTGCCGGGCCGTCTTCGCGGCCGGGCTCAGCGTGGCTTCGGCCTTCTGGTAGGCCGCCAGCAGCGCGTTGAGCGAGTCATCCATCTGCTTCACCTGCTTCCGCAGGTTCTCCATCTCCTTGTCGAACTGCGCCTCGACGTTCGCGCGTCCCGGCGCCTGGTCGAGGATCACCTGCGAATTGATGTATGCGAGCTTTGGCGTGCTCGCCTGCGCCGACGCACTCGCGGCCGCCACCGTACTGAGCGCCAGCGCGACGAGCGTGGCACGGACGAAGCTTGTCATGAAATACTCCCGTTAGAAGATGTTGCCGAGCCTGAAGTGGAGCTGCCACTTCGGATCCGGCCGGCCAGCGGCATCGAGCCGGTCGAAACCGTACGCCCAGTCGAGCCCGAGCGGGCCGAGCGGCGTGACGAGCGCGACGCCGACGCCGGCGCCACGGAACAGACGCGTGGGATCAAACTGCCGAGGACGATCGTACACGTTCCCCGCGTCGTAGAACAGATTCACGTAGATCATCTGATTGAACCGCAGCCCCAGCTCCGCGGTGGCCGAGAAGAAGGCGTTCCCGAAGGAGCTGCGACGCGCGTTCTGGTTGTCGCCGGCCAGGAATCCCTGCGGCGTGATGGAGAACTCCTCGTACCCGCGGAGCATCTCGCCGTACTGTGTGCCGCCCATGGCAAACTTCTGGGTGGTGAAGAACGGCCCGACGTCGCCGAACACCACGCCCCCGCGGGCGGTGAGCCCCAACACGAACTTCATCGGCTGGGCACCGGGCTTGTCGCCGCCGAATTGCCCGAGCGGCGCGTAGGTGCGGAGCTCGGTGGTGTAGCGCTGGAACGACGACGAGCCTCCCAGGAATCCCCCGTTGAACTGCGCCGCCACGGTCTGGAGTCCGCCCGCCGTGGCGAAGGGGAGGTCGACCCGGTTGTCGCGCGTCAGCGTCGTACCCAGCGTCGAGCGGAATCCGTCGAGGTCCTCGACGGTCGTGTCACGCTCGAAGAGGCCGCCCTGGTTCTTCACCGACTCGCCGCCGTACGACACGAAGAACCGGGTGAAGAACGAGCGCGGCACCGGAAAGCCGAACTGCAGCGAGCCGCCGGTGCGCGTGATGCGCCCGAGGTCCTGCACGATGAAGCGCGACCGCGTGTGATAGGCGCTGGCGGTTCCCGAGATCCGTGAGCGCCGAATCGCCGGATCGGTGTAGCTCAGCTGGAAGTCGTTCACGTAGCGCCCGAACTGCCATTGGAGCGAAGCGCGCTTGCACTGCCCGAACAGATTCGGCTGGTCGAGCCCGAGAAATCCGCCGACGCCCGTCCCTTGCCCCACGGACGCGCCGAAGTTGATCGTTCCGGTGCGGCGCTCGCGCACGCGGAAGATCACGTCGACATCACCCTTGTCGTTCGCCGGCCGGGTGTCGGGCGGCGGAAGCGGCGCCTCGAAGAACCCCATGTTGCTGATGTTCTGGTAGCTGCGGATGATGCGGTCCTGACTGAACACGTCACCCGGCACCACCACCAGCTGCTCGCGGATGCAGGCCTCGGTGGTGTAGTCGTTCCCCACGATGTCCACGCGATTCACGATGGCCGGCGTCCGCTCGGTGATCTCCCAGCGGAGATTCACGGTCGGAACGCTGTCGCTCATGTTCTGGCGCTCGATCACCGGGGTGACCTGCGCGTAGATGTAGCCCTCGTTGGCATACGCGGTCTGGAGATTCCGCGTCGCCTCCTCCCAATCGGTCTGGCTGAAGACGCCGCGCTCGCGCGTCGATCGTCCGATGAGCCGTCCGAAGCGCTCGGTGATGGAGGGATCGTCGTTCACGAAGGGATAGAAGCGATTGATCTCCTCGGTGGAGAAGCGCTGATTGCCGACGACCTCGAAGCGCCCCACGCGGTACTTCTTCCCCTCGTCCACGCTGATGCGAACGAGCGCCTTCCCGCGATCGCGGTCCACCACCAGCGTGTCCTGCGTCACCTGGAAGTCGACGTAGCCGCGATCGCTGTACAAAGTGGGGAGCTTCTCCCCGAGGTCGGCAGCCAGCTCGTCCTCGTTGAACTCACCCTTCTGCCAGAAGAAGAACCCCTCCGGCTTGGTCTCCATCGCATCGACGATCACTCCTTCGCGGAGCCGGCTGTTGCCGACGATGTCCACCGCCGAGACGGCCAGGCGCCGCCCTTCGTCGATCGTGAGGTTGAGGTCGACCTGCCCATCCCGGCGGACGGTGTCGAGCTTCACCTGGGCCAGGAAGTAGCCGTTCTTCTCGTAGAGCGAGTCGATCCGGGAGAGCGCGGTGGCCACCGAGGCAGGGTCGAGCGGCTGCCCGAGCGGGAGGCTGGCACGGTCTCTCACCGTCCTGGAGCTGAGCGCCCGCACGCCGCGGACGTCGACGCGGCCGAGGATGGGGCGCTCCTTGACCTCGATCACCAGGATCGAATTGCCCGACGGGCCTCGCTCGCAGACGATCCGGGCGTCGTCGAACTGGCCGGTGGCATAGAGGTTCCGAAGGCCGCGCTGGACCATCCGGTAGTTCAGGGTGTCGCCGACGAAGATGCCGGCGTCCCCCACCACGGTGGTGACGTCGATGCGCGAGTTGCCGCGGACGGCAATCGAATCAGGGGTGATGCACTGAGGCTCGGCCGCCTGACCCCGTGCCAGGGTGGGCGTGCCCACCAGCGCCAGGGTGAGCAACACGAAGAGCGGTCGCAACATGCCTGTAATGTACACATGAAGCGGCCGGTTGTCCCAACAGGGGCAACCGGCCGCTTTCCGAGCCTGGGACGGCTCGGGTTGGTGGGTCAGGTCGTCTTGGTCAGGACCCGGAAATCGAGCTTGGCCCGGTCGGCGGACACGTCGACCTCGACCTCCTCGCCCTTGGCGAACTCGCCGATCAGGATCTTCTCCGAGAGCGGATCCTCGATGAAGCGCTGGATGGCGCGCTTGAGCGGACGCGCACCGAAGTGCTCGTCGTATCCCTGGGAGCTCAGGAAGTCCGTGGCGGCGTCGGTGAGCTTGAGCGTGATCTCCTCCTCCGCCAGACGCTTCTGCACGTCCCGCAGGAGGATCGCCACGATCTGGCTGATGTGCTCCTTCGAGAGCGGGTGGAAGACGATCACGTCATCCAACCGGTTGAGGAATTCGGGATTGAACACCCGCTGGATCTCCTCCTTCACCTTCTCCTGGATCCGGTCGAAGTTGACCCGATCGTCAGGCTCGGCGAAGCCGAGTCCGCGGCTCTTGGTGATGTCCCGGGCGCCGACGTTCGACGTCATGATCACGACCGTGTTCTTGAAGTCGATCACGCGACCGTAGTTGTCGGTGAGGTGACCCTCGTCGAGCACCTGGAGAAGGATGTTGAACACGTCCGGGTGCGCCTTCTCGATCTCGTCGAGCAGCACCACGCTGTAAGGCTTCCGGCGCACGGCCTTGGTGAGCGTCCCGGAATCCTCGTAGCCGACGTAGCCCGGAGGCGCGCCGATGAGCCGCGACACCGAGAACTTCTCCATGTATTCGCTCATGTCGACGCGGATGAGCGCCTGGGGATCGGCGAACAGGAACTTGGCCAGCGATCGCGCCAGCTCCGTCTTCCCGACCCCGGTGGGGCCGGAGAAGATGAACGACCCGATCGGCCGGTTGGGATCCTTGAGCCCGGCGCGCGAGCGGCGGATCGAGCGGGAGAGCGCCTTGATGGCCTCGTCCTGTCCGACCACGCTCTCGTGCAGCTCGTCTTCCATCCTGAGGAGACGCGAGCTTTCCGCCTCCTGAAGCCGCATGACCGGGATGCCCGTCCAGCGGCTCACGATGAAGGAGATCTCCTCCTCGCCGAGCACGGGGCGATAGGACTGCCGGCGCTTCTCCCAATCATCCTGCTTCTTGCGAATGTCCGACTGGAGCTCGCGCTCCCGGTCGCGCAGCGCCGCGGCTTTCTCGAAGTTCTGATCGCGGACCGCCGCTTCCTTTTCGGTGTTGACGCCCTCGAGCTGCCCCTTGAGCTCGGCCACCTCGGGCGGCGGCGCCTGCGCGGCCAGACGCGCACGCGCGCCCGCCTCGTCGATGACGTCGATCGCCTTGTCGGGCAGGAACCGGTCGGTGATGTAGCGCTCCGAGAGCTTGGCGGCCGAGAAGAGCGTGATGTCGGGGATCGTCACGTGGTGATGGTCCTCGTACTTCTTGCGCAGCCCCTTCAGGATCTCGACCGTCTCGTCCACCGTGGGTGGATCGACGATCACCGTCTGGAAGCGGCGCTCGAGCGCGCCATCCTTCTCGATGTACTTGCGGTACTCGTTGAGCGTGGACGCGCCGACGCACTGCAGCTCGCCACGCGCCAGCGCGGGCTTGAGCATGTTGCTGGCGTCGATCGCACCCTCGGCGGCGCCGGCGCCGACCAGGGTGTGCAGCTCGTCGATGAACAGGATCACGTTCTTGTTCTGCGCGATCTCGTTCATGACGGCCTTGAGCCGCTCCTCGAACTGTCCACGGTACTTCGTGCCGGCGATCACCGCGGCCATGTCGAGCGCGAGCACCCGGTTG
>DATFFZ010000193.1:0-7486 GCA_035249845.1 Gemmatimonadaceae bacterium | reverse complement strand
CGCGCACCTCCTCATCGAGCGCGGTAACCACATGGACGTGGTGCCCATCGATGAGATCGACTGGATCGAGGCCGCCGACAACCACGTGATCGTCCACGTCCGCGGCGAGCGCCACCGGTATCGCCGCACGATGGACCAGGCCCTCGAGCGCCTCCCCTCCGACCGCTTCGCCCGCGTCCACCGCTCCGCCATCGTGAATCTCGACCGGGTGCGCCAGGTGCACCCCTGGTTCCACGGAAGCAGCCTGCTGGTGCTGGCCGATGGGTCGCGGGTGGCGACGGGGAGGCAGTATCGGGGGGCGGTCATGGGGAGGCTCCATCTGCTGAGGTAGAGGGGCTGCACCAGCGGCGGTATTCGGCGCTGTTCAACCCCTCCTGTTTGCTGATCACCCCGTTCCCTCGCCGTTCACCTCGCCTTCGTTGGCTCTCTCTTCCCTCGACCGAACATTGCGACACCACAATCAGGTGGCTCGCAATGCGTCCGCTCACTGCCGCGCTGCTCTGCTCGACGATCGTCACCACCGCTCACGCGCAAGACGCAGCTCCTGAAGGGCGAGGAGATTCGCTTCGGAGGCGCGCCGATTGGCGGGCGTCGATCGCGCACGTGGCCGACTCGGGAGCGATCGTGCGGCGCGTGGCCGAGGGCGGATCGGCGGCGCGTGGAGGGCTTCGCGTCGGCGACCGCATAGTCGCCATCGGTGGCACCGACGTGCTGGCACGCTCGGCCTACGCTCCGGCGTTCGCGGCGCTCCGCGGTGGCGACACCGCGCGGCTTCGCGTCGTGCGTGGCGGCGACACGCTGGCGCTTCGAGTCTCGCTCACGCCGGTCGCGTACGAGCGGCACCACGGTACGGCAGTGTCGTACGGCGCGGTGCTCTCGAGTCGTGGACATCGCGTGCGCACCGTCGTCGCGCGCCCCACGGCCGCCGGCAACCGGCGACTCCCGGCGATTCTCTTCATCCCCTGGCTCTCCTGCGATGCGGTCGAGCGCCCGGAGGCGGGCACCGACGGCTTCATGCACACCCTTCATGCATTGGCGGCGAATTCAGAAATGCTGTTCATGCGCGTGGAGAAGCCGGGAGTCGGCGATAGCGAAGGGCCGCCGTGCCGCGACGCGGAGCTCGACCATGACATGGCCGCCTTCCGTGCGGCGCTCGCCGCGCTACGCTCTCGCCCCGACGTCGATAGCACCCGGCTCTTTCTCGTGGGCGGCAGCATCGGCGGCGGCCTGGCGCCGATCCTCGCCGCCGAGGATCCGCGCGGGATCGCCGGCGTCGTCGCCATCAACGGGTTCGGTCGAACCTGGTACGAGCACATGCTCGACATCGAGCGACGCATCCTCGAGCTGCGCCGTCTCCCCGCGCGCGAGGTGAACGCGGCCATGCATGGCATCGCGCGCTTCTATACGGAGTACCTCCTCGGCGCGCGCACCCCCGCGCAGGTGCTCGCCTCCCACCCGGAGCTGCGCGCGCTCTGGACCGACGAGCCCGCTCACCAGTACGGACGTCCCGCATCGTACTACCACGCCGTGCAGCGGCTCGACGTCGAAGGCGCGTGGGCGACGCTGGCCGCCCGGGAGATCCCGGCGCTGGTGGTGTGGGGCGAGTACGACTGGATCATGAGCCGGGCCGAGGCCGAGCGCCCGATCGCCATCATGAATTCCAGGAGGGCCGGGCTGGCCACGCTGGTGGTGCTGCCGAAGACGGACCACGGGCTCATGACGTACGCGTCGATGCCGGCGGCGTTCGCCGACGAGTCGCCGGTGTGGGACGGCACGCCGGCCAACGCCATCCTGACCTGGCTCCGCGCACGCTGAGGTGAGGTCGCGCTCTACCTCACGTGTACTTCATGGCGGGCAGGTCGAACATTCGTCTGATGTAGGCGAGTTGCCCGATGTGATAGCTCTCGTGCTGCAACAGGAACGCGAGGGCGCCGAGCACCGTCCCATCGGAGCCGGGAAGGCGCTGGGTTCGCTTGGCGAGCGTCGTCTCGTTCGTGTCCGCCAACGCATCGCGGACCAGCTCCACCACCTCGCGCCACGCGCGAGTGAGCTCGTCCCGATCAGGCAATTCGCGGACGTCGGCCATGGATGTAGCGTCGGAGACGTACTTCGCCACCGGATTGGCCGCCGGCCGCTCCAGCAGGCCGAGCAGGTAGTGTCGCGTGTCGACCAGGTGCGCCACCAGAAAGGCGGCGCTGTTCAGCTCGGCGACCGGGTGGCGCGTCAGGCGCGACTCATCCAGACCGTCGAGGCAGTTGAGGAGCAAGCGCCCGTTGAGCTCGAACTGGGCGAGCAGTGGCGCGACGCGCGGATCCATCCCGGAGGCTAACGCGACGCCGTATCGCGCCGCGCCGCGATGCGGCGCGAGCTCATGAGCGACGGCGTGAGCCAGGTCCGCCAACCGGCTGGTGTGCGCCGGAGCGACAGGATGTCCAGCCACTCCTGCATCGCCAGCTCGTCCATGGCCGACGACTCGTCAGGCGTGCGCGGCACCGGTCCAATCCGCGTGCGGATCACGAAATGCGCGGCGGTGTCCCCCTCGAGCACTTCGCCGATGATCGTACGCCGAGGCGCCGGTGCCAGCTGGCCATCGTCGGGCGGCGAATTCACCGCCCGAAGGAACCGGCCGAGGATGCTGTCGGCGGGAAGCGTCTCCAGCTGCGCGGCGCTCTCGATCCCGAACAGGTAGCGCAGCATCCCGGTGTTGTCGCTCGAGCGGTCGAGGCGCGCCAGGCCCAGGTGCCACCGTCTGAACCACTCGACCGATCGCGGATCGGAGAGCGCGACGAGCGTCTTCCAATCGCCGGACGCTTCCGCGGCCAGCACACGCTCGACCACCTGTCGGGCGCGCGCGGCGTCGCGCTTCTGCGCGAACGAGGGCGACGGGAGGGCCAGGAGGACGACCGGCGCCAGCGCCAGGAATCTCGATCTGGAAGGCACCCAAAAATGATGCGGCTGGACGACACCGTCGTCCAGCCGCGGTCCTGAATTTCACTGCCTGTGTCAGCGCTCGCCGATCTCTCGAAGCTCCATCATCCGGCCGGCCATGTGAACGCTGGCCAGGTCCTTCCGCAGCTTTCCCTCGAATCGGACGGGCAGCCCGTGCTGCTGGAACGCCTGCGGCACGCCGCCGATCGGGTCGTACGTCACGTCGTTGTCGCCACGGATGGCCCAGAAGCCGCCCTCGAAGTCGTAGAAGAGCACGACCCCCGTCCCACGAACCGTCCCGTCGACGACGATGACGTCTCCATCGGGATCGGTCACTCCGCTGGTGCACGCCGCCGCCGACAACGCCATCGCCACACACACTGCCCAGACAAAGGCACGACGCATGAGTCCTCCGCTGTAAAAAATTGAGCAGCCATTCGCCCCGATGCCGCAACGTACACCGGGTACACGAAAAGGAGCCAGCGCGAGTCACGGCGCGACGGCGCTCGCCCCCGCCTGCGCTACCTGCGCGTCCTGCGGCGACGTCACCCCACTCACCCCGACCGCGCCGACAACCTGTCCGTTCACGATGACGGGAACGCCCCCCTCCACCGGCGTGACGTCGGGAAAGCTCAGCAACACCGTTCGTCCCCCGGCCACGGCCTCTTCCATCGCCTTGGTCGGCCGTCGGAAACGGGCGGCGGTGCGCGCCTTGGCAGGCGCGATGTCCACGCTCGACGGGGACGCGCCATCCATGCGAAGAAAAGCAACCAGCTCGCCCGCCGCATCCACCACGGCGATGGAGACGTTCCAGTTGTTTCGGCGCGCCTCTGCCTCGGCGGCGGCCACTGCCTTGGTGGCGGCGGCCGACGTGAGCACGCGAAGGTCTCGTAGCTGCCCCGCGGCGCGGTCGGGTGTGAGGAGCGCCGCGATCGCGGCGGCGAGAACGGCGGGAAGGACCGAGCGCATTCATCTCTCCGGACTGATGGTGAGCCGAAGGATGAGCGCCGGCAGCGGAAAGGTGCAACCAGGTTGACTCTACTCTGACCGCAGTGCGTCCAGCGGATTCGCCCGCGCCGCCCGGAGCGCGGGATGCAAGCTCGCCACCATCGCCGCGCCGAGCAGGGTGAGGGTCACGCCGCCGATGACGAACGGATCGCGCGCCCGCACCTCGAAGAGGAGTGGCTGGAGCCACTCTCCACCCACCAGTGTGATGACCACGCCGAGGCCCACGCCGATCGCCGCGATCCGCACGCCGCCCACCATCACCAGTCGAAGCAGATCCGACGCCCGAGCGCCCAGCGCCGTTCGAATTCCCATCTCGTGCGCGCGGCGGGCCACCTCGTAGCCCACCACGCTGTACAGACCGAGCGCCGCGATCACCAGCGCCAGCGCGCCGAAGACGCCGAACATGGTGGCTCCGAGCGTCCACGGTCGTATCTCCGGATCGACCAGCGATTGCAGGAGACGAACGTCCATGAACAGCGCGCTCGGCGCCTCGTCGCTCATGGCGCGACGGAGGGGCTCGATCTCGGTCGCCGCGTCGCCGCGCGGTCGCACGAGGAGGGTGCGCATGGTGAAGCTCTCCGCCTGCCGTTGCGCGATGGGCACGTAGTACTGCAACACCTCGCGCTGGCGAAGATCGTTCTGGATGAGGTTCGCCACCACGCCCACGACTTCACTGCACGGCATCGTGTCACCACCGACCTTGATGCACCGCCCGAGTGGGCTGGCGTCCTTCCAGATCCGTCGCGCCATCGCTTCGTTCACCACGGCGACGCGTGGCGCGCCGTGGCCGTCCGCGGCGGTGAAGACGCGCCCGCTCGAGACTCGCAGTCCGGTGGCAGCGAAGTAGTCGCTGCTGACGGCGTTGATGAGGGGGAAGTGGTCATCGAGCCGGGCGAGCGAGTCGAAGCCTGGAATCGCGAGGTCGGCGGCCGACGACGACCAGAAGGGAGTCGTGGTCGTGAGCGCGGCATGCTCGACCGTAGGGAGTCGCCGCGCGCGCTCCAACATCCGGTCGTACGTGGCCAGCTCCTCCGACACGCTCACGCTCGGCGGCAGGTTGGCCGCAACCACGAGCACGCGATCGGGCTGGTAGCCGTAGTCGAGCGAATGGATGCGTTGCAGGCTCCGCGCGAACAGGCCGGCGCAGGCGAGCAGCAGCACCGACAAGCTCGTCTGCGTCACCAGCAGCCAGCCACGCAACCGCGAGCGGCGCGACCACTCTCCGGCGCCGGCCTTGAGGCCGCTCACCACATCGCGCGAGGCCGCGTGCACCGCCGGAAGGACGCCCATGAACACGGCAGTGATCGCGGTGCCGGCCAGCGTGAAGAGCAGCAGGCGATGGTCCGCGACACCACCACCACTCCAGTCGACGTCGGGGAGCAGCACCGATCGCACGACGCGACCGCCCCAGCTCGCCACCAGCACTCCCGCCGCGCCGCCGGCAAGCGCCAGCAGCGCCGATTCGGTGAGGAGCTGCCTGACGAGTCGGCCGCCACTGGCTCCCAGCGCCACGCGCACCGCGATCTCGCGGCGACGCGCGATGCCACGGAGCAGGAGCAGGTTGGCCACGTTGGCGCAGGCGATGAGCAGAACGATCGCCGCGACCGCGGCGAGCCCGGCCGCCACCACGCCCCTGTCCCGCTGCTCGGAATCTCCCGGCTCGCGAGCCTGGATGATGGACGAGGCGATCACGCGCGCCCCATGGTCGACGGACGTGCTGTCGCGAGCGGCCGCGTTCACGATGGCGGTCGCCTCCGCCTCGAGGCGGGAGAAGGAAACGCCCGGACGGGCGCGAGCGATCAGCCGGATCCAGCTGTTGCGGGTGACGGTGTACCAGTCGCGCATTCCCCACTGCCGCGAGGTGATGGCCGAGAGCGGGACGTACAGCGCGACCGGCTCGAGGTCCACGCCGGTGAATCCTTCGGCCGCCACGCCCACGATCTCGTACCGAATGCCGTTCACCAGCACCGACTTCCCGATGGCGCTCGGCGACGCGCCGAAGTCCGACTTCCAGTACGCATGCGCCAGCACGGCCACGGTCCGCCCGTCGGGCAGGCGGTCGTCGTCAGGCGTGAGCAGACGCCCCAGCGCCGGTCGGGTACCGAGGAGCTGAAAGAAGTCGCCGGTGGCGTGCAGCACGCGTCGCTGCCTCGCCCCTTCCCCTTCGCCGACGATGTGGGTCCCGGGGAACATCGCCGCCACGCCGGCGGCGCCACGCAGATTGGCGCGCAGCGTCTCGAGCGTCGGATAGTTGGACATCGGGCCGATGCGTCCACCCCACCCCGAGGCGTGCCGCTCGAAGTACAGCCGCGTGAGCTCGCTCGGCCGCATGACGTGGGCGGGCGCCCGCAGCAGCAGCCGGTCGACGACGCCGAACATCATCGCGTTGGCGCCAATGCCCAACGCCAGCATGGTCACGGCGGCCAGCGCAAAGCCGGGCGCGCGCGCCAGCTGCCGCAGCGCGAAGACCGCGTCGTGCCGCAGTGCGTCCAGCCATTGAGCGCGTGCCAAACGCGACTCGCTGCGGCGCACCGTCTCCAGCAATCGCGAGCGTGCGTTGCCGTCGAGCCCGAAGCGTCGTCGGGCCTCGGCCAGCGCCTCGTCGGGCGCGTAGCCCTGTCGCCGGAGCTGCTCGACGCGGAGCTCGATGTGCAGGCGGATCTCCTCATCCACGTCGTTGGCGAGCCGATCGGGACGCCGCACTCCCAGGCGGAACAGGCGCCGGACGCTCATCGCGCCGGCCGACGCGCCGCGCCGAGGATCTCGGTGACCGCGCGCGAGTAGCTCGCCCACCGCTCCGTCTCGGTCCTGAGCCGTGTGGAGCCCGCGGGCGTGAGCTTGTAGTAGCGCGCCCGGCGATTGTTCTCGGTGGTCCCCCACTCCGCGGCGACGAGTCCTCGCTCTTCCAGCCGGTAGAGCGCCTGATAGACGGCCGAATCCTCTATCTCGAGACGGTCCCTGGACTGGTCCTCGAGCCAGGAGACGATCTGGAAGCCGTGCATGGGTGTCCAGCGCAGCGCGCGGAGGACGAGCATGTCGAGCATGCCTTTCATGATCGGGAGGGACTCGGGCATCGGCGCTCGCGGCGCGGGGAGTCGAAGAGTCTTTATACAGAGTCTGTATGGAAGGTCCACCGCGGCGGCGGCGTTGTCAAGCCAGGAGCATGTCGCGCAGCGCGTGACGCCGGTTACAGCGCGTTCAGTCGAGGGTTCGGCAAGCGGGTTGGGACGAGAGCAACAATCGGAGTGCGTTTCGGTGTCGGGTCGCCGAGATTCCACCAATATTCGGCCTGGAGGGTGTGGTGATCTGCTGGGTGGTGGCGTACGGATTGGTGGCATCGCTCATCGTCGGCCAGCCGCGAGTGGACGGGGCCGAGGCGGAGATCGCGAGGGAGATGCTCGCGTTCTACGGCGATCTCGAGGGCGGGCGTTGGTCGGCGATGCTCGACCATTTCCTTCCGGCCAAGGTGACGGCCCGCTGGGCGCCCCCGGAGGGGAGCGTGACGTGGGCACGACTCTCCGCGCCGGCGGCGGCGGGGGCGGGGGCGGGG
>DATFFZ010000192.1:0-5889 GCA_035249845.1 Gemmatimonadaceae bacterium | reverse complement strand
CGAGCTACCTGCTCGTCGGTGAGCTGACTCAGGTGACTGCGCACCGGTACGTCCATCGAGCGCAGCATCACCATCAGCTCATCGCTCGAGATCCCGAACTCCCCAGCCAGGTCGTGCACGCGAAGCTTGATCAAACACTCCTCCTATTGATCCGCGAGCTTTCGGATGCCGTCCGCCAGCGCGCGGTCGACGACGCCCACCACGGTCGTCGTCTCACGTCCGACCGCGGCACCCAGCGCCGCGGCCGATGGTCCTTCCACGATCGGGATCCGCCTGGCGATCAACAGCGGAACCACCTTCTTTCGTCCGTGCTCGGAGGCGTCGGGCGCCACCAGAGCGAGCAGCACTTTGCCTTTCCGCGCCGCTTCCCTCACCTGATCGACGCCGATCACCACCAGCCGTCCACGCGCGCCGAGCCCGACCAATCCGAGCAGCTTGCCGTGATCGCGCACCGGCGGCCCCGGCTCGTCAGGCGGCCGGGGTGGCGTTGGCGCCTCCGCCGTCGCCGCTCGGCTCTCCCTCTTCGGTCGTGAGCTCGTTGATCATCGCCATGATGCGATCCGCTTCCTCGGGCGCGATACCCGGGAGCCGCAGGAAATCCTCGCGCTCCAGATCGATGATGTCGTTCAACGTGCGATACCCCGCGTCCTCGAGCACCGCCACCGTGGCCGGGCCCAACCCCTCGATCTCGGAGAGGCGGACGTCCATCGACTCGTCAGGCGGCGCTTCCTCCGGCAAGGGCGCGAAGAGCGGCGCCTCGCCGCCACGCTCCAGCCACTCGCGGCTGGAATAGAGATCGATCTTCCAACCCGTGAGCTCGGAGGCGAGCCGCACGTTCTGTCCATTGCGGCCGATGGCGAGGGAAAGCTGGTCCTCGTCCACCACCGCCTGAATCGTCTTGTTCACCGGATCGCTGAAGACGCGCGCCACCCGCGCGGGCGCCAGCGCCAGCTTGGCGAAGCGCTCCGGGTCGGAGGACCAGGGGACGATGTCGATCCGCTCCCCGCCGAGCTCGTTCACCACCGCCTGCACGCGAGAGCCCTTGAGCCCCACGCACGCCCCCACCGGGTCGATCGAATCGTCGCGAGAGAAGACCGCGATCTTGGTCCGGCTCCCCACCTCGCGCGCGACGGCGCGGATGTCGACGATCCCCTGCTGGATCTCGGGCACCTCGAGCTTGAAGAGCGCCTTGACGAACAGTCCATCGGCGCGGCTCAGGATGAGCCGTGGCCCTTTGGGCGTCTCCTCCACGCGCTTGAGCACCGCGCGAATGGGCTCGCCCTGGTGGAAGTGCTCGCGATGGTTCTGCTCGCGGTAGGGGATGATCGCCTCCGCCTCGCGGAACTTGTTGAGCATGATCACCAGCTTGCCGCGCTCGATCTGCTGGATCTCGCCGGAGAGCAGATCGCCCACGCGTCCGGAAAACTCGTCGCGGATGCGCGAGCGCTCGCGCTCGCGGACCCGCTGGATGATCCGCTGTTTGGCGGCCTGCGCGGCGGTGCGGCCGAACTCCTCGAAGGGGACGTCCTCCTCCATGACATCGCCGGCCTCGTAGCTCTCGTCGTAGAAGCGCGCCTCCTCCACCGAGATCTCGCGGCTCGGGTCGGTCACTTCCTCCACCACGGTGCGCAGACGAACGATCCGGATGGCGCCCTTCCCCTCGTCGATCTCGACATCCGCCTGCACGTTCGGGCCGTACTTCTTGGCCAGCGCGGCGAAGATGCCGTCCGTGAGGAGCCCCTGCAGCTCCGCGCGATCGAGCTGCTTGGTGTTCGTGATCTCGCGGATGGCGTTCAGAATGTCGCCGGAACTGACCATCGAGAACTCCCTTCCTTACCAGTGAAACGCCAGGCGCGCCTCGCGGACCGCGGCCAGCGGAATCCGTTTCTCTTCCCCACGCATCGTGCGAACGAGGAGCACCTCCTCGCCGTCCATCCCGAGTATCTCGACCTCCTCTCGGCCTCCCAGCGCGTCGCTCAGTACCTTGGCGCGTTGGCCAACGAAGCGCCGCCATTCCGCCGGAGTGCGGAGCGGTCGCTCCACTCCCGGTGACGACACCTCCAACACGTAGCGTTCCCCCACCAGGTCGCCCTGGTCGAGCTTTGCCTCCAGCGCGCGCGAAGCGACGGCGCAGTCATCAACGGTGACCGCGCCGCCATCCCGTCGATCAATTCGGACGTCGAGCACCGGCCGCGACCGGGAGCCGCCGACGCGCATCTCGACCAGATCGAGACCGATCGCGTCAAGCTCCGATTTGACAACAGCTTCCAGCGCCGCGTTCACGTCGTTCGTCAGGCTCCCAAAAACAAAAATGTGGGGCATCGACCCCACATTCAATGCCAGCGCGGCGTGGCGCTGGCCACCGATATTGAATGTAGACTAGGAGTTAGGGAGAGTCAAGGTTGAGAGGGACGAGCCGCGACGGCACCACCAACACTCCCAGCTGACGCCCCTCATCGCCCGCGCGGTGCGAGAAAAAGCGGTCGTTGTCGCAGCGCGTGCACCACCTGCTCACGGTCGAGCGCGTGACGCCGCGCTCACGCGCCCGCGCGGCGAGCAGGGCGCGAAGGTCTACCGTGGACGGCTCCTTCGCGCTCTCTCCGGTGAGCTTCTCGAGCACCTCGGAGCTCACCTCGTAGCACCTCCCGCAGATGGCCGGACCGAGGTGCATGCGGAGCTCCGCGGGGCGGATCCCGCCCCCCTCCAAACGGTCGAGCGCCCGGTCCAGAATTCCCGCGGCGGTCCCCCGCCACCCGGCGTGCAGCAGCGCGGCCACACCAGACGAATGCGCGATGAACACCGGCACGCAGTCGGCTACCGACACCGCCATGGCGATCCCCGGCGCGCGAGCGATGTGGCCATCGGCGGCGTCGCCGCGCAGCCAGCCCTCCCATCCATCTTTGTGCTCGAGCACACGGTCCCCGTGCACCTGCGCGGCTGAGGCCAGCCGCGGAACGCCGTCGCGGAAGGAGGCGCGAAGGGCGGTCCATCGGGCGACCACCTCCCCCACCGGATCGCGCCCGGCCATGGAGAAGCTCCCGGCCGCGCGCGTGGTCGTGAAGGCGGTGATGCCGAAGTCGGCGAAGTCCGGAATCGCTTCGGCCGGGATGCCCGGGACGCTCACTCCGCGCGGGGCATCAGAGGCGTCGCTCCTCGACCCGCTGAATGCGGGCGCCGAGGGCGCGGAGCCGCTCGTCGATCCGCTCGTATCCACGCTCGATCTGTCCGACGTTGTTGATGGTGCTCGTCCCCCTCGCGCAGAGCGCGGCCAGCAGCATCGCCATGCCGGCGCGGATGTCCGGAGATTCGAGCGTCGAGCCGCGGAGCGGTGACGGTCCGGCCACCAGCGCGCGGTGCGGATCGCAGAGCACGATGCGGGCGCCCATCCCGATGAGCTTGTCGACGAAAAACATTCGCGACTCGAACATCTTCTCGTGCATCAGGATGAGACCCGTGCATTGCGTCGCCGTGACGATGGCGATGGACATGAGGTCCGCCGGGAAGGCGGGCCATGGTTGATCCTCCAGCTTCGGCACGTGTCCGCCGAGGTCGCTCTGGATCTCTCGCGGCTGATCGGCTGGAACCAGCAGGTCGGGTCCCTCCTCTTCGCACACGATGCCGAGCCGCTCGAAGCCGAGCCGTGTGGAGCGCAGGTGCTCGAGCCCAGCGTGCTCGATGCGGAGCGACGAGTTCGTGACTGCGGCGAGCCCGATGAACGAGCCGACCTCGATGTGGTCGGGGCCGATGCGGTGGGTGGCCGAGCCGAAGAAGCGCGTCCCCTGAATCGTCAGGCAGTTGGTGCCGATCCCCTCGATGGCGACGCCGAGCGCGGCCAGGAAGCGCGCCAGGTCCTGCACGTGCGGCTCGCTGGCGGCGTTGCGCAGCACCGTGGTCCCCTCGGCGGCGGCGGCGGCCATGAGCGCGTTCTCGGTGGCCGTCACGCTGGGCTCGTCGAGGAAGACGTCGGCGCCGCGGAGCCGCTTGGCGCTGAGGCGGAAGTCGCGCTCGATCTCGGCCGTCGCTCCCAGCTGTTCCAACGCGAGGAAGTGCGTGTCGACGCGGCGCCGGCCGATGACGTCGCCCCCCGGGGGGGGCAGCGTGACCTCACCGCAGCGGGCGAGGAGCGGTCCGGCGAGGAGGATGGACGCACGGATGCGAGCGCAGAGCTGCGGGTCGAGCGCCGTGGCGCGCACGTCCTTGGCGTGGATCGCCAGCGTGTTGCGGGCGCTCTATTCGGCGCTGGCGCCGATGGTGCGCACCAGCTCCACCAGCGTCTCGACATCCCGGATGCGTGGGACGTTTTCGAGGGTGATGGGTTTGTCGGAGAGGAGCGCGGCGGCGATGATGGGCAGCGCCGCGTTCTTGTTTCCCGACGGTCGGATGGAGCCGGAGAGTCGGGTCCCGCCCTCGACGATGAATTGCAGCGCGCTCATGGACACCGGTGGAAGAAGCGACGCGAAGGATGGCCCGACACGTGTCGCGAATCAAGCGTCGCGCGCGCTCGAACGGCGCGTCGCGCGAGCCATGGTGGCGTGCTTGACACCCCATCGCGGCGCCCGTAGCCTCCGGCATGCAGCTACTCGTCGCCGTCATCAACCACGAGGAGATGGTGGATGACATCCTCGCCGGCTTCATCGAGCTCGGCATCACCGGCGCCACGGTGGTGCGCAGCGAAGGGATGGGCCGCGTGTTGAGCCACGACGTGCCGATCTTCGCCGGCGTGCGGTCGCTGACCGCGCGCTCACGGCCGACCAATCAGACGGTGCTCAGCGTGGTCGATGACGAGAAGGTAGATTTGGCCATCGCGCTCATCCAGGAGATTTGCGGCAGCCTGGAGACACCCGGCGCCGGCATCGTGTTCACCATGCCGGTCACGCGGGTGATCGGACTGGCGGCCGAGCTGGAGTCGGACGGCGCCATGGAGGACGCCGAGACGGCGCGGGCGCCGAAGCCCGAGACACCCTGATCTGGCCCTACCTTTGCACGTGAGGCGGCGGATGCTCCCGCGAGCGGGGCATGCCCCTCGCCCCGACCCGGGAGAACGGAGCGAATGACGCTGTGGAGCGTGGAGGCCGGCGCGTGGCTCGCGCCCGCATTGCAGGCGTTGCAGCAGCTACAGAGCGTGGCGGCGGACACCGTCCTGGTGCGCCAGGTGGGGGAAGACCCCAGCGCGTTCCAGAAGATATCGGGGATCGCCAGCGGGCTCGTGTCCATCGCGCTGCTGGTGCTCACGGTGTTCCTGGTACCGGCCGCGTGGAACTTTCGGAAGAGCTACAAGAAGATCAGCGACTTGCTGGACAAGGTGTACGCGGACATCCATCCGATCACCAAACACCTGAGCAGTGCCGCGGACAACCTGGACTACATCTCCACCTCGATCCGCGTCGACATCCAGACGGTGAATCAAACGGTAGCGGCGGCGAGCGAGCGCGTGCATCGCGCGCTGGAAGCGTCGGAACGACGGGTGAAGGAGATGAACGCGCTGTTGGAAGTGGTGCAGGAAGAGGCGGAGAACACCTTCGTGTCGACCGCCGCCGCGCTGCGCGGCGTGCGCGAGAGCGCGCGGGTGATGCGCGGCGAGCCCCGGCTCGATACCGCGACACGGCACGCGATCCGCGAACGGCTGGACGAACCGCTGGACGATGCTCTGGACGACGATCTGGACGACGAACTGGACGACGATGACCGACTCGATGAGGACTTCGACGATGGGAACGACAACCAGGACACGCAACAACGCACCTCGCCGGGGCCGCGGATCCGACCGCGCCACCCAGGAGGAGCCTCGTGACGAATACGATCTGCTGACGGCGGCGCTGCTCGGTTTGCTGGTGGGCGCGGGCGTCACGCTCCTGCTCCGCCGCGGGCCGCGCGGACGGCGACCGCTCA
>DATFFZ010000191.1:0-11808 GCA_035249845.1 Gemmatimonadaceae bacterium | reverse complement strand
GGGGCGAAGGTGATCGACCTCTCCGCGGATCTGCGGCCGGGAAATGGCACCCACGGCCGCGCCGTCGATGGAGAGATCCCGTACGGTCTCACCGAGTTGGCGCGCGAGAAGGTGCGAGGTGCCTCGATCGTGGCGAACCCGGGGTGCTATCCCACGGCGGTGCTGCTCGCGCTCGCGCCCTTGCTCGCGCGCGGTCTCGTGGCCGAGGGGAGCACGATCAACGTGGTGGCCGCCAGCGGCGTGACCGGCGCCGGGCACGCGCCACGCGCGGATCTGCTCTTCGCCGAGGTGGCCGAGGACTTCCGGCCCTACGCCGCCGGGAACGCGCACCGGCATCTGGCCGAGATGCGCGCGGTGATCGAGCGGTTCGGCTGCGACGCGGACGTGGTCTTCACGCCGCACCTCCTGCCGGTGGCGCGCGGGATCCTGGCCACCATCACGGTCGTGCTGGATCGGACGATCGCGGATCCCGTCTCGCTCTGGGGAGCGCATTACGCGGGCGAGCCGTTCATCGAGATCACATCCGACGCGCCGCGGCTGCGTGACGTGGTGCATCGCAACAGCGTGCGAATCACGGCCATGCCGGTGCAGGGCGTGCGACGGCCCACCCTTCTCGTCCTGGCCGCGCTCGACAACCTGGTGAAGGGCGCGGCTGGTCAGGCGATGCAGAATGGAAATCTGCTCCTTGGTCTGGACGAGACGCTGGGGCTGGTGGCGTGATGCGCGTCATCAAGGTCGGAGGACGCGCGCGGCGCGATCCGCGACTCGCTCCGCTGCTGGCGGCCGAGTGGACGCGCGCCCCCGGCGCGCTCTGCATCGTCCACGGTGGCGGCGACGACGTGTCGGCGCTCCAGCGGCGGCTCGGCGTGGAGACCGTGTTCGTGGGTGGGCGCCGTCGGACGAGCCGCGAGGACCTCGAGCTCCTCCGGATGGTGCTGTCCGGAGCCGCGAACAAGGGTCTGGTGGCGTCGCTGCTCGACGCGGGCGCCACCGCCGTGGGGGTGTCGGGGGAGGACGCCGCGCTGCTCCTCGCTTCGCGCACCGACTCCCTGCTCGGCTACGTCGGCAGCCCCACGCGCGCCAACGTCGGACTCATCCGCGCGCTTGCCGCCGCCGGTTACCTCCCGGTGGTGTCGCCGCTGGCCCGTGACGTGTCCACCGGCGGCGCGCTCAACGTCAACGCCGACGACGCGGCGGCGCTGCTCGCCGCCGCGCTCGGCGCACGCGAGCTGCTGCTGCTGTCCGATGTCCCCGCGGTGATGCGGAGCGGCCTGCCGTGCGACACGCTCGACGCGCAGGAGGTGCGCTCGCTCATCTCCTCCAAGGAGGCGACAGAGGGGATGGCGCCAAAGCTCGAGGCCGCGCTCGCGGCACTCGAGCGGGGCGTCGCTACGGTCCGCATCGGCGATCTCGATGCGATCGAGTGCTCCTCGTCAGGCACAACGATTCTGGCCGGCGCGCCGGTGACCGCATGACCGCCACCGCACTGCCGACCGCGGCGCCCACGATGGCGCTCCTCCCCGTCTACAAGCGCGCGCCGATGGAGCTGGTGCGCGGCGCCGGCGTGGAGCTGTTCGACGCGGAGGGAAACGCGTATCTCGACTTCACGAGCGGCATCGGCGTGAACGCGCTCGGCTATGGGGACGCAGGGGTCGCCGCCGCGGCACGCGACGCGCTCGACGCCGGGCTCGTCCACGTCTCCAATCTCTTCCGCTCGGCGCCCGGAGAGCGGTTGGCGGAGCTCCTGGTTGCGCGCTCCTTCGCATCCACCGTCTTCTTCTGCAACTCCGGAGCGGAGGCGAACGAGGGCGCGTTCAAGCTGGCGCGGCGTTGGGCACGGGGGGTGGGCGGAGCGGCGAAGCACGAGATCCTCGCGCTGCGCGGCGGATTCCACGGCCGTCTCTTCGCCACGCTGGCGGCGACGGATCGCCCGGCATACCGCGCGCCCTTCCGTCCGCTGGCGGGTGGGATCTCGATCGTCGAGCGAGATCTCGCGTCGCTGGAAGGCGCGCTCGATCCGGCCACCGTCGCGGCGGTGATCGTCGAGCCGGTGCAGGGCGAAGGTGGCGTGCGCGTGCTCGACGACGCGTTCCTGCGCGAGCTGCGCGCGCTCACTCGGTCGCGCAACGTGCTGCTGATTCTGGACGAGATCCAGTGCGGGCTTGGTCGCACGGGGCGGCTGTGGGCGTACGAGCACTCCGGCATCGAGCCTGATCTCATGACGCTGGCCAAGCCGCTGGCGGGTGGGCTGCCGATGGGTGCGGTGCTGGCGTCGGCCGAGGTGTCGTCGCAGATGCAGCCGGGCGATCATGGCAGCACGTTCGGCGGCGGACCGCTGGTGGCGTCGGTGGCGCTGCACGTGGTGGAGCGGCTCTCCGATCCGACGCTCCTCGCGCACGTCCGCGAGGAGGGCGCGTGGCTGGCGGAGCAGCTGGCATCGCTGATGCGGCCGACCGGTCGGGTGCGCGCGGTGCGCGGGACGGGGCTCATGTGGGGGGTGGATGTCAGCGTTCCGGCGGCGGAGGTCGTGACGCGCGCGCGCGAGATCGGCTTGCTCCTGTGCACCGCCGGTGACCACACGCTGCGGCTCCTCCCGCCGCTCATCATCGCGCACGAGGAGCTGGCGCGCGGAATGGAGCTGTTCGAGGAGTCGCTGGCGTGATGTTGCCGTCGAGCGTCCGGAAGGCACGCCCCGCCGACGTGCCGGCGATCGCCGAGCTGGTGCACGGCTACGCGGACGAGCACGTGATGCTGCCGCGCACGCCGGAGGATGTGATGCTGGCGCTCGACGATTACGTCGTCGCGGTCGACGGGCGTGGGCGGGTGCTCGGCTGCGGTGCGTTGCGCGAGTACTCGCCATCGGTGGCCGAGGTGGCGTCCATTGCCGTCGCGCGCGAGGCACAGGGTCAGGGGGTGGGTCGCTCGGTGGTGGCGCGTGTGGAGGAGTTGGCGCGTGTGCGCGGGTACGCCGATGTGTTTTTGGTGACGGTGACGCCGGGCTTCTTCGAGTCGCTGGGCTACGTGCGCGTGGGGCGCGCGTCATATCCGGAGAAGCGCTGTCCGCACGAGGTGAGCATGGCCTCGTGCGCGGAGTGCGAGAAGGTGTGCATGTGGCGACCCGTGTCGACCGGTGCGCTCGAGCAGGCCGCCTGAGGACCGCCGGCAGGCCATCGCTCGGTCACGCTGTCCGTTGCCATTCGCGTGCGGCTCAATAAGTTGTGACGCGCCGCGACGCCGTGTACGGTCGGCGACGCGCGACCAACTATACCGGAGGCATGCGATGAAGCGTTCGCTCCTGTCGATTGCTGCGGTTGCCATGTTTGCCCTTCCCGCCGGTGCGCAGACCGTGGGCGTCACCAATCCTGGCGGCGTCTATTTCCGCCTGTTCGGCGGCGCGACGTTACCCACTGGCGACGTTGGCGAAGCATTTGACACCGGGTGGCGAGGGGGTGGTACGATCGGTTGGCAGCTGGCGGGCATACCCGTCGGGTTCGATCTGGATGTGGCGTATGATCGGTTGAGCGGCGGCGACGTAAACGGTTTCGAGCTCGAGGATCAGGGGATCACGTCCGGCACCGCGAACGTGCGGTGGGATTATCAGGGGCAGGGGGCGGTGGGGTTCTACGTGGCTGGTGGCGGCGGCATCTACTACTTCCACTCGTACGATGTGAGCACGCCGTTGCTGACCGATCAGCGGTTGCGGCTGGGGTACAGCGGGGGGAGCTCCAGCGATTCGGAGACGAAGTTCGGATTGAATGGTGGGGCGGGGATCACGGTTGGTCGTGGCAACACGCGCTTTTTCGTGGAGGCTCGTTACCACAGCGTGTTCACCGAGGATCAGAACACGAACTTCGTCCCGGTCGTGGTGGGGGTACAGTTCGGTCCACCCCGCATGTAAGGTCCGACACGGATCGTCTCGGAGACTGGGCTCTGCCGCCCCGCAAGTCGCGGGGCGGCTTTGTTTTGCGCCAATTTCCCGGAGCGGGAACGGTGCGGCAACTTTGTTACCAACGCCCGTTCTCGTCGTTTTTTGGAGGGTGCCTAGCGAGGCTGGGCCCTTCATGTGTTTCTCACGGCTCGTGTACGTGTGCGGCCGTGTTCTCCACTCCACAAAGGAGATCAGTGATGAGAGGCATCGTGCGTGGCGCCGCCATTGCCACCGCTTTTGTGATGCTCGCGAGCACCGCCGAGGCGCAGAGCCTGAACCCGATAAGCTTCGGCGTCGCGGGCGGCATGTCGTTCCCGACCGGCGATGATCGCGACTTCGTGAAGAACGGCTACCATGGCGAGGTGATGCTCGGCATCCACCTGCCGACGGCGCCGATCTGGTTCCGGGTCGACGGCTTCTACCACAAGTTCGACGGCAAGGACTCGTTTGCCGACGCGTCGGCGCAGATCATCGGTGGCACGGGCAACATCGTGTGGGATGTGCCGTCGGCCGGCCCGGTCAAGATGTACGTGACGGGTGGCGCTGGCGTGTACAACATCAAGCAAGAAGTGGAAGTGCCGATCCTCGTCGCCGACAAGCGCCTGCGGCTCGGCGTGGCGACGGAGACGGTCGAGGCGAAGGACACGAAGTTCGGTGTGAACGGCGGCGTGGGCGTTCGCTTCACGCTGGCCGGCATCAATCCGTTCGTCGAGGCGCGCTATCACAGCGTGTTCACCGACAGCGAGAACACCAACGTGATTCCGGTGACCGTCGGGATCATGTTCCGGTAAGCGGCTCGAAGTCGTCGTTCGAAGAAGGCTCCCTCTCGCGAGGGAGCCTTCTTCGCATCAGGTAGTCCTTTCCCCTTTGCGCGACGAGTCTGACCGGCATATCTTGCCGCGCCCGACGGCGGTGTGAGGCGTGGTCCTTGCGAGCCGCCTGCGGACTCGAAAGACGGATCTCGTACTCGCATAGGAGAACAGCATGAAGCGCGTCACGTTCGCGATGACCACCATCGCGCTGCTCGTCGCCGTATCGAGCGCGCACGCACAGGAAATGGGCTCGGCGAGCACCGTGGATTTCGGTGTCGCCGGCGGAATCACGTTCCCGCAGGGTGACGTCGGGGATTTCACCAAGACCGGCTGGCACCTGCAGGGGTTGATGGGGTGGAGCCCGCCGACGATGCCGGTCGCCTTCCGCTTCGACCTCATGTACCACGGCTTGCCCGGCAAGGAGATCAATCTGGGTGGAGGGTCCGTCGAGGGGCCGGACTTCCGCGTCCTGGCCGGCACGGCGAACGTCGAGCTCGATCTCTCGCGCCTGACCGGCACGGCGATCAGCAATCTGCGTCAATCGACCGCGGAGCCGGGCTCGGCCTCGGTGTATCTCACGGGTGGCGTCGGCGTGTACAACTCGAAGATCGAGGACTTCGACAGCGAGACCGACCTCGGCATCAACGTCGGCGGGGGGGTGAACTTCAACCTCGCCGGGTTGCGCACGTTCGTCGAAGGGCGCTTCCACAACATCTTCTCCGACGGCGAGTCGGCGCGGATGATCCCGATCACCGTCGGCATCCGGTTCGGCGGCCCGACCAGCCAGTAACCGACGGCCGGTTCGGCGAGTCCTGTAGCTGCCCCGCCCGTATGGCGGGGCAGCTTTGCCTTGTCCTCCCGAGGCGACAGTCGTGTCCGAGCCGCTGGGCAGAAGATCACGAAACTTCTGTTACGGTCAGGTCGTAAGTCCAGATGACACAAGCACGTGACGTGTGTGCAGGCTCCGGCACCGGCTCTGCACCGCGCTCCGGACAAACAGCCCTCCGAGTAAGCCCCATGCGCATCCTCATTCGTACATTTGCCGTCCTCGCGCTGCTCGTGGCGTCGGCCATATCCACGGCGAGCGCTCAGGTGTTCGACTTCTCCGGCCAGCAGCGCCAGCAGCGCCCGGCGTACCGCTTCGCGGGTGTCGCGTTTCACGTCGCGGACCCGGTGGGCGAGTTCGATCGCTTCGTCGATGCGGGGTACGGGATCGGCGGCCACTTCGTGTGGACGCTCGACCGCTCGCGCATCTTTGGCCTCCGCGCGGACGTCGGCTTCGTTCAGTACGGACACGAGCGCAAGCGGGTGCCGCTCAGCAACACGATCGGCGGCCGCATCATGGTGGATGTCAACACGGACAACAACATCGTCATGTTCGGCGTCGGACCGCAGATCATGGCGCCGTCGGGCTCGATTCGTCCGTACGCCAACGGCGGGATCGGACTGGCCTACTTCGCCACGCAGTCGTCGGTGGGAGGCTCCAGTGACGAGTTCGAGTTCGCCCGCACCACCAATTTCGACGACGCGACCTTCGCCTGGAACGCCGGCGGCGGGGTGCTGATCCCCGTTCGCAAGGGACTGCGTCCGATCCTCATCGACGTGGGCGCCCGCTTTCAGGGGAATGGCGAAGCCCGCTACCTGAAGGAGGGGAGCATCGAGGACAACTCCGACGGGACGATCTCCTTCACACCGATTCGGAGCGAGACGAACCTGGTCACGTATCACCTGGGCGTGTCCTTCGGCTTCTGAGCGTCGCTTGGGAATTCGGCGGGCGGGGTGATCCCCCGCCCGCCGTTTTTTTGTATCATCCGGGCGACCGAATCCGGAGATCCCATGTCTCGTGGCTCGCGCATCGTGGCCGTCGCCTTCCTCCTCGCCGCCGCTCTTCCACTTCGAGACGGCGAAGCGCAACGCGCGCCGTCGTCGCGGCCGGCGTCCGACACCGCCGAAGCGCGTCGCGTCTTCGAGGGGAACATCGACGCGATTCACAAACGCGACCGCGAGCGATACCTCTCGTACTACCTGCACACGCCGGAGCTGGCACGTACGGGGCCGGCGGGGCTCGAGCTCGGGTACGACGGGTGGTCCGCGCGGCGCGACTCGACGTGGCCCGACACGCTGGTCGCGCGCGACCTGCGAATGGTGCCCATCGCGCCGGGCGTCGTGTACGGCACGTACCACTATCGCGTCACGCAGAGCGGCTCCACATCGGAGGGGATCTCGGAGCGCGTGTTCGTGAAGACACCGGCGGGGTGGAAGATCGCGGTGAGCACGGCGTTCGGACTCCCGTCAGGCGCGGCGCCACCACCAGTGGCGATCGTCGGAGGAACACTGGTAAACCCCGGCGCGGCGCCGGTGCGTGACGCGGCGGTTGTAGTGCGTGGTGGTCGCATCGTATGCGCCGGAGCGCGCACGGAGTGCGTGCCGCCCAACGGCGTGGAGGTGATCGACGCGCGCGGCGCGTACATCGCGCCCGGATTCATCGATGCGCATGTGCATTACTCCCAGACGGGCTGGGTCGACGGCCGGCCAGATGCGCTCGACGTGCGCGACGAGATGCCGTACGACACGGTCGTGGCCACGCTCAATCGCAACCCCGGCCGCTTCGACCGCGCCTACCTCTGCTCCGGCGTGACGGCGGTGTTCGACGTGGGCGGATATCCCTTCACGCACCCGATGGCGCGCGCCCACGAGGCGTCGCTCACCGGGCCGCGCATGGCGTCAACCGGCCCGCTTCTCTCGTCGATCGATCACTGGGTGAACCTCCCCGCCATCCGGCAGTTCGTCTACATGCGCGACGACTCGAGCGTGCGCGCCGGCGTGCGCGCGAACGCCTCGATGGGCGCGGCCGCGATCAAGGTCTGGTATCTTCAGCTCGCCGATTCGCTCCAGCCGCGCGCCCGCGCACTGCTCGAGCTCGCCGGAGCCGAAGCGAAACGCGCGGGAGTGCCGCTGGCGGTACACGCCACGCAGCTGCTGCTGGCGAAGGATGCACTGCGAGCCGGTGCCACGGTTCTCGTGCACGGCGTGGAAACGGGGGAGATCGACGATGAGTTCGTGCGACTCGCCAAGCGGAACGGCACGATCGTCATCCCCACGCTCACCGTGCGCGAGGGGTACGCCGACGTCTTTCTCGGCCGATCACCAGGCGCGCGCTATCCGCTCCAGTGCGTGGATGGCGGCACGCGTGCCAAGCTCGAGCGCGTCCTCCCGGAAGCGAAGCGCGCTCGCGGTCTGGAGCGAGTGCTGAGTGGCGTGTGGGACACGCAGCGCACGATGATGGAGCGGAACCTGACACGCATGCGCGCCGCGGGGATCCCGATCGCCATGGGGACCGACGCCGGGAATCCGGGGACCGCGCACGGCCCCAGCGTGTATCGCGAGATGGAAGCGATGCAGGCGGCGGGGATGCCGGCGGGCGACGTGTTCGCATCCGCCACCAGCATCGCCGCGCGCGCGATGGGACGGGAGCGGGACATCGGTTCGCTGGAGGCCGGGAAGCTGGCGGATCTGGTCCTTCTCGAGGGAGACCCCACGGCCGACATCGCCAACGCCCGTCGCGTACGTCTGGTGATGCGCGGCGGCGCGACGTACGGGCGCGCGGAGCTTCTCCCCGGACGATAGGCGGCCGCCGCATGAAGCCCAGACGCGGGAGCCTGGTGGAGCTGCATCGCGCGCTCGATGAAGCGCGCTTCGGCGCCGAGCGGACGCTGAATCTCCGCGCGATGCGTCCGACCGTGAAAGCGGCGGAGGAGCGCGCGGAGGCGTGGTTGCGCGAGCGTCAGGTGGCACGGGCCGGAGAGGTGCTGATCATCACGGGGCGGGGAGCACGAAGCTGGGACGGCGTATCGGTGGTGCGCGAGGCGATCGCCAAGCTCCTCGCATCGCTCAGACGGCGCGGCGTCATCTCGGACTTCGGCGAGCACACGGTCGGTTCCTTCGTGGTGCGGCTGGCGCCGTTGTCCGCGCTTCTCGCCGCGCCGCGCCGCCGTGGAGAGCGCGCGCCGGCATCCCCCGCCGACCCGCGCGAGCTCGGGGCGCTGGACCCGGAAACGCGCCGCATGCTGCGCGAGCTGGCACTCCGCTCCCTCGATGAGCTCGGCGTGGAAAGCTCGCGGCAGTTCGTCGAATCCGAGATGTTGCGGCAGTTCGCGCTGTTGGCGCCAGGAGTACCCGCGGGTCCGCGGCGCGAGCAGCGACTCCGCGACGCCATCGTGCTGGCGCTCGGCGAATGAGCTTGTAAGCGTCCGGAGAGCCGATTAAGCTGAGATCGTCACACGTCGTACCTCCCCTCCCATTCCCCACGAGCGCCCAGCTCCGCCGCGTACGTGGCGCGGAGCGATTCATCATGACACCCAGCTTCATCAACGACGACGGTGTAGGCGCCGACGACCGCACTCCGTACGAGATTCTGCTCGGCGAGATCGACCAGGTGCTGAGCGAGTGGCGGCTGCTCATCAGACCCGAGCCCTGGGCCGCGTTGCCACCGTCGCGCCTCATCGATTCGATGCCCGAGATCCTGCCCAAGCTGGTGCGGCTGGCGAGCGGGGGCGCGGTGGAGGTGGATGAGGAGCTCAAGGAGCGCATCGCGAGGGAGCACGGCTTCGCGAGGCGGGAAGACGAGGTACCCATCGAGGGCGTGACCGAAGAGTGGCACGCCCTCAAGCGCGCCTGCCGCCGCGTGCTCGCGCGGCATGGCATCGTCCAGGGGCTCGCCGACGACGTGATGATCCGTCTCGAGCTGCTGATCGACGACGCGGTGGGATACACCCTGCGCGGCTACTATCGCGAGGAGCTCGACACCCTGAAAGGGCGGGGACTCGAGCGGCGCGATCGCGGTGGAGATCGCCGTCGAGGGTCGGGCAACCGGCGTGGTAGAGACGAGGCGTGAACGGTCTGGCGCAGTTCGCGCTGGTGACGTTCACGTCGCTGCTCTTCATCGTGGACCCGATCGCGCTGGTGCCGACGTATCTCGTGATCACGCAGGACGAGACCGCCGCGCAGCGCCGGCGCACGGCGGCGCGCGCCTGTATCGCAGCCGCGCTCATCCTCCTGGTGTTCGCCACGGCGGGCGCGATCATCTTCCGCCTGTTCGGGATCACCCTTCCCGCTTTCCGCATCGCCGGCGGCCTCATTCTGGGGCTGGTGGCGATGGACATGCTGCGTGGCCGGCGCACCACGCAGGAAGGAACGGAGGAGATCGTGGAAGGAACGGAAAAGGAGGACGTCGCCATCACGCCGCTGGCGATGCCGATGTTGGCCGGACCGGGCGCGATCTCGACGGTGATGGTGCTGAGTAGTCAGGCGCAGGGGATGACGCAGCGGATCGTGGTATACGCGGCCATCGTGCTCACTGCCCTGATCTCCTGGATCACGCTGCGGGTGGGGGATCGTCTGCTGATGCGCCTCGGTCAGACGGGGATTCGTGTCTTCACGAGAATCATGGGACTGCTCCTCGCCGCGGTGGCCATCCAGCTGGTGATCACCGGCGCGCGCGAAGCATTCATGCCCTGACCGGCTAGCGCTGCTCCGGCGGCGGCCACGGCCGCGTGACGCGCGGCGTGTTGAAGCCTAACGAGTCGGCCGAGTCGGCGCCGGCGGTGGGTGGGGCGAGCCGAGCGGAGTCGCCGAGCGACGGTGGGGGGACGGGTGCGCTCACCGGAGGCTGCCTCACCGAGATCGTGGGACCGGGCCTTCGACCGGGCGGTGTGCCGATGGGCGTCCTCCCGGTCGTGGGTGTAGGAAGAGGCGCCTGACGCGCCCGCGCCGGGACACGGCGCGCGGGTGCTGGCCGGACGCCGGTGGTCTCTGGGGGAGCGGGCGGCGCGGCCTCGGTCGGCGGCGTGAGATTCGGCGTGGTCGTACTCTCGGCGGCGGGTCTCGTGCTGTCGACGATCACGGGCGGCAGAATCGGCGTCATCATCGAATCGGTGAGCACCGGCTCCGAGGCCGCAGCCGGGATCGAGTCAGCTCGCGGCGAGGCAGTGGCCGTTCGCTCGGTGAAGAGCAGGCGGACCGAGAGAATGGTGAGCGCCACCAGCGCGCCGAGGAGGAGCCAGAGCACGGTCGCCGTACTGCGTCGCCGCGGCGGCAGCAGTACCGGCGCGCGACCACGGCTCACCCGGGGGGTGGGGGCGGGGGCGGGGGCGGGGGGGGCGGGCGTGGGGATGGCTCTTTCGCTTGGTGCGGGGACCGTCGCCTTCGGAACGACGACCGCCGGCGGCGGAGTCTCCACCGGCGCGGGCGTGGAGACCGGCGGTGTGGCTTGCGTCTCCGGCGGAGGCGTTCGCGGCTCTTCTTCCACACGCTCGCGGGCGGAGACGGGCACTTCGCGCTGGACGCGCCGCGCGACGGGAGCTGGCGGCGCCGCCGCGTAGAGCGTCGCCGGCTCGGTGATCTCGGGGAGATCGTCGGTGTAGGTGCGAGCACCGAACGTCGCTTCGAGATCGAAGAGGTCGGAGAGGGAATCGGCCGCCATCAGCGAATCGCCGAGGTGCAGATCGGGCATGATCGGCGGGGGCGGCACGAGGTCGGCGGCGACGAGCATCAGCACGGGCGTGCGCGAGAGCGGCACTTCGACGTCGTGCGGCGGCGGCGCTTCGACGACGCGCTCCGTCGCTCGCTCAGCGCCGATGACCGACGGGACGTCGGCACGCATCTCGCTGGCGTCCACCGTCGGCTCCACGTGCGTGGCGATGGGTGCCTGACGATCGCGCTCGACCGGTGGGCGATCCGTCGCCAGGTCGGCGGGCCTCGGCTCGTCGGGATGCCGCGGTGCGTGGGGCGATGCGTCAGGCGTGTCGTCGAGGTCGGCCCAAGGGCGGCGGCGGCGGAGGTAGGCCCGCGGCACGACGCGCCCCTGGCGTGTGCGACTCACCGGCGTGCCCGAGCCGAATCGCGGCACACCCACGGCGGGGGAGCGATGGCGGCCGCGCTCGTCAGGCAGGTCGGCGTGGGCGACGACGGGCACCGATGGCGCCTCGAACGCCGGCTCCTCTTCCGGCTCGGTGGGGGGTGGCTCGTCAGGCGGAGCAGTTGGCGCGGCGACCTGCGCGACCGGAGCCG
>DATFFZ010000190.1:0-15642 GCA_035249845.1 Gemmatimonadaceae bacterium | reverse complement strand
TCGACGCCAGCTCGTCGGCCGCCGCGCGCGCCGCCTCCGGCGGGCCGGTGACCACCGCCGCCTCCACCATCGCCGGCAGGAGCCGCGCGCGATCGAGCATGCCTAACGACTGCTCGGCCAGCGCGCGGTCGAGCAGCGCCTTGGCGCTCTCCGCGCGGCCCTGCGCGATGCGCAGGAGCGCCAGCCCCGGCAGCGGATCCCGTCCCAGCTCGTGCGCCTGACGAAACAGCTCCTCCGCCGCCGCGTGGTCGCCCATGCGGAGGCGGACCTCTCCCAGCTCGTAGTTCGCCTGCGCCGCCACATCGTCGAAGAAGCCCCGCAATTCCTCCGAGGCGCGCCGCGCTTCGACTTCGGCCTCCCCCCAGGCGCCGCGCAGGCGGAGCAGCTCGGCGCGATGCACGCGGCAGATCCCCGGATACCCGGACTGCGAGTGCGGCTCGCACCACTGGCGCGCCGCCTCGTTCCACTCCCCGGCGCGACGGTAGTCGCCGAGCTTCTCGCAGGTGCTCATCATGTTGCAGTACGTGCGCCCCGTCGTGCGCGCGCCGAGCTGCCCACTCGCGGCCGCCGTCATGGCCTCGTCGATGAGCGCCATCCCGTCCGCCACGCGCCCCTCCGAGACGAGGATGCGACCCATGTCCTGCATTGCCAGCGCCGCCAGGTCGCGATCTCGCAGACGACGCGCGATGTCCATCGTCTCCTGCGCCAGCGCCTTCGCGCGCTCGATGCCGCGGTCCTCATCCATCGACAACGACAGCCGCGTGCGCGCCAGCCAGCCATGCTCGATGGACTCCGGTAGGCCGGCCAGATGCCGCTCGGCGCGCTGCATCCACCCCTGGCTCACCGAGCGCGCCGAGCGGAACGCGAAATCCTCCGCCAGCGCGATCGCCGCGCCTCCCGCGCGCCGTAGGTCGCCGCGCTCGAGAAAGCCGGCGTAGGCCCGCTCGCGCGCCCGGAGCGACTCGTCGTACCGTCCCATCCACCAGGCGGCGTCGGCCAGATGATCGAGGTTCGCCGGCGCGAGCTCCCGTTCCGCATCGGCGGCCGTGAGCGCTTCGAAGGCCTCGTGCCACTCGCCCGCCGCGATGGCTTCCAATCCGGCGCGGACCAGCTCCCGCTCGGGCTCGGCGCGCGAGGGCCGCGTGCCGCGAGAATGACGGGCGTCGACCAGGAGCAGATCGTCGAGCAGACCGAGCAGCTCGTCCGCCGAGGACCACCGGTCCGCCGGCTCGCGCCGCAGGCATCGCATCACCAGCTCCGCCAGCTCCGGCGGCGCCGACGGCTGACGACTCGTCAGGTGAGCCGGGTCTTCCGTCATCTGCGCCATGAAGAGCTTTCCGGCCGCCAAGCCGGCGAACGGCGGCTGGCCGGCGAGCATCTCGTACGCCACGACACCCAAGGCGTAGATGTCGGCGCGGGCATCGACGTCGGTGTCGCCGACGAGCTGCTCGGGCGCCATGTAGCCCGGCGTCCCCATGCCGAGTCCGGTGGTGGTGAGCCGCTCCGCCGCGTCGCGCGTAGCCTGCTGGAGCGCGCGCGCGATGCCGAAGTCGGCGAGCACGATGTGATCGTGCTGGAGGAGGATGTTGGCCGGCTTGAGGTCGCGGTGGATCACCCCCTGCCGGTGCGCGAACGCGAGCGCATCGGTCACCTCGCGCAGCAGGCGCACCGTCTCGTCAGGCGCCACCACGCCGTCACGCTCGAGCCTGTGGCGCAACGACTCGCCGGTGACGTAGGGTGTGACGTAGAAGAGCAGGCCGTCGCGCGCGCCCGCCGAGAGGATCGGCAGGATGTGCGCGTGTTGCAGGCGGGCGGTGACCAGCATCTCCCGCTGGAAGCGCTGCGCGTTGAGCTCGCTGGCGAATTCCGGCGGGAGGAGCTTGACGACCACCTTGCGGTCGAGCGCGCGCTCGGTAGCCAGGAAGAGGCGGCTCATCCCGCCCGGGGGGAGCTCGCTGTCGATGGCGTATCCGTCCCCAAGCGTGTGTTGGAGACGCTCCAGCAGCGCGGTGGCCATCGAGTCGCCTATGCCAATGCCGTCGGAAGGGGGTTCACGGGCGCGTCCGACACCGGGATTGGTACGTAGGCCGGGCGCGTGGCACCCGTCAAGTGTGGAGGGACATCTTGCGTCTATACCATCGGAATGCATATAGTCTTTTAGACTATAGCACCGAGCGTCCGCCCGTGGACCCCAGCGCGCTCCTCCCGCTCAAGCCCGTCGACTTCCTCATCCTGCTCATGCTGGCCCGCGCCGACCGCCACGGCTACGGGATCATGCAGGACGTCGCCGACTTCACCGGCGGCGACATCCAGCTCGAGGCGGGCTCGCTCTACCGCACGATCCGACGTCTCCAGGACGAGCGCCTCGTCGAGGAATCCGCCCGACGGCCGGCCGCCGACCTCGATGACGAGCGGCGTCGCTACTACCGGCTCACCCCACTCGGCAGACGCGTCGTCGCCGCCGAAGCCACCCGGCTGCGCCAGCTGGTCCGGCTGGCCGAGATCACCCGCGTGCTGGCGCCCGAGCCGGGGCGATGACCGAGTACTCGCGCACCAGGGCGCGCGACGCCGGCGAGCGGATCTACCAGCTCCTCCTCCGCTGCTATCCCCGCGATTTCCGCGAGGAGGTCGGCGACGCCATGATCGAGTTTTTTCGCGACCGACGTCGCCAGGGCCGCGCCCGCCACGGACGGCTCGGCGCGCTCGCCCTCACCGTCCGCGCCTACGCCGACGTGATGCGGAACGCCATCCCGGCACGCGCCGACTCCATGATGCGACGCCTCCGCCACGCCCGCCTCGGCCGCGACGCCGCCCGCCGCTCCCCCACCATCCAACACGCACGACGGAAGGACTGGATGCTCTCATCGATCGCGCAGGACCTGCGCTACGCCCTTCGCGCCATGGCCGCGGCCCGCGGCTTCACCGCCGTCGTTCTCCTCACGCTCATGCTCGGCATCGGCGCCAACGCGGCGATCTTCTCCGTCGTCAACGGCGTCCTGCTTCGTCCACTGCCGTATGCGGACCCCGACCGACTCCTCAGGCTCGAGCACGCCGATGAGTACCTCAGCGTGTCGGAGCCGGAGTTCGCCGACTACACGCGCGACTCGAAGACCATCGAGCGCTTCGCCGCCATCTCCAGCGGGAACGCCAGCCTCACCGGCGGCGGACAGGAGCCGGAGATCGCCGGCGTGGCGGGCGTCTCCGACGGCTTCTTCACGCTCCTTGGCGTCGCTCCGCGTCTCGGCCGCGCCTTCCTCCCCGAGGAGGACAAGCGCGGCGCTCCCGCCGTGGTCATCCTCAGCCACGGACTCTGGCAACGGCGCTACGGCGCCGACCCGGCGATCATCGGCAGGGACATCGTGATCAACGACCGGCCGCACACGGTGTTGGGTGTCATGCCCCCTCGCTTCGCCTACCCCAGCGAGGAGATCGCGCTGTGGGTGCCGTTGCGTCTGAACTACGATTCGCTCTGGACCCGGAACAACCACTATCTGCGCGTGGTGGGGCGCCTGGCGCCGGGCGCCACCCTCGAGCAGGCGAGGACCGAGCTCACCGCGCTGGCGGCGCGCATGTCCACCGACTATCCCGAGGTGTACGCGCCGGGCTCCCCGCTCGTGCCCAAGCTGGAGCGGGTGGAGGATGCGCTCCTCGGCAAGACGCGCCCGTACCTCTACGCGCTGCTGGGAGCCGTCGGCTTCGTCCTGCTCATCGCCTGCGTCAACGTGGCCAATCTGCTCCTCGCGCGCGGGCAGGCCCGCCAAAAGGACATGGCCATCCGGTCCGCCCTGGGCGCGTCGCGCACCCGCATCGTTCGTCAGGCACTCACCGAGAGCGCGCTGCAATCGATCCTGGGTGGGGCGCTCGGACTGGCGCTGGCGTGGGCCGGAGTGCGTCTGCTCGTCCGCATGGCACCCGAGGGAATCCCCCGCGTCGGCGACGTTCGCGTCGACGTCGCCGTGCTCGGCTTCACGCTGGCGCTGTCGGTGATCACCGGCATCGTGTTCGGATTGGTGCCCGCGCTCCGCGCGGCGCGGAGCGATCCATCCGGGACGCTCAGGGAAGCCGGGCGCGGCACCGGTCAGGGGCGCGGTCTCGCCCGAGCCCGGTCGATCATGGTGATCTCCGAGATGGCGCTGGCCGTCGTGATGCTCGCCGGCGCCGGCCTCATGATTCGCTCGCTCTCCAAGCTCCAGTCCATCGATCTGGGCTTTCACCCCGAGCAGGTCCTGACGATGCGCGTGAGCCTTCCGCGATCGTACGACGCGGAGCGGAACGCGCTCTTCTACCGCACCTTCCTCGAGCGCGTGCGAGCGATGCCCGGCGTGCGGGCGGCGGCCGTCGTGGGCGACCTGCCGATAGGCGATGAGAACAGCATGTGGTCCATCCTGGTCGACGGCGCGCCGATGACCTCGGTAGCCAACTCGCCGAGCGCGATGCCGCAGCAGATCACGCCGGAGTACTTCGAGACGATGCGCATCCCCGTGCTGCGCGGCCGCGCGTTCACCGAGCGCGACCGCGCCGGCGCGCCGCTCGTGGTCATCGTGAACGAGACCATGGCCAGAAAGCTCTGGCCGGGGAAGGAGGCGATCGGCGGGACGGTGAAGATGTTGTACGATCGCTCACCGTGGGCGACGGTGGTGGGCGTCGTGAAGGACGTGCGCAATCGCGGATTCCTCGAGGACGTGCCGCCCACCATGTATTTCCCGCACGAGCAGACGAGCCTGAGCGCCTACTACACGCCGGGCACGATGAACCTCGTGCTGCGCGCCGACGCCGATCCGCTCTCGCTCGTCCCGGCGATACGAAGCGCGGTGCGATCCATGGAAGCGGCCGCGCCGATCTCACGGGTGCAGACCATGGAGCGCGTGGTGGCCGCGTCGGTGGCCGGCCGACGCTTCACCACGCAGCTCCTGGCCGGCTTCGCCGTCATCGCGCTGGTGTTGGCGGGAATCGGAGCGTACGGCGTGATCTCGTACGGCGTCACACAGCGCCGCTTCGAGATCGCCCTCCGCCTGGCGCTGGGCGCGGAGCGCGGTCAGGTGCTGCGACTCGTCCTCGGCGAAGGGATGTGGCTGGCCATGGTCGGACTCTTGTTAGGCATCGCCGGCGCGCTGGCGACGAGCCGCCTGATCCGCTCGTTGCTGGTCGGCGTCGGCGCCGGCGATCCGGCGACGCTGCTGATGGTGGCGGCGCTCCTCGCGCTCGTCGCGGCGGTGGCGAGCCTCGTACCCGCGCGCCGGGCGATGCGGGTGGAGCCGATGGGAGTGCTCCGAGGGGAATGACCCGACGCCGGAGGCCGGCCGGATGGCGGTCCCACCACCCGGCCCTGGCACGCCGGCTGCCAGCGTACGCAGTGGCGCTCGCGCCGCGGGCGTCCAGAGACCCTCCAGGAGGGAGTCCAGTGCGAATCCAATTCATCGTCTCGATCCTCGTCGGCCTGGGCGCACTGGCCGCCTGCGCCAAGACGGGGAATGAACAACCAGCCGATCAGCCCGGCTCGGCGGCTCCTTCTCCCTCCCGATCGGCGAGCTCGACGCCGCTGGAGGCCACGCGGTGGCGCCTGGCGGAGTTGAACGGACGGCAAGCCACGGTGGTGGAGGGACGACGCGAGCCGCACCTCATCTTCGATGCGGACAGCGCCCGCGTCGGTGGCGCCACCGGCTGCAACCTGCTCGGCGGCCCCTTCACGAGCAGTGGTGACGCACTGACCTTCGGCGCGCTCATCACCACCAAGATGGCGTGCATGGAGTCGAACCTGATGGATCAGGAGCGCGACTTCCTCGGCGCGCTGAGCAACACGGCGCGCTACGAGATCCGCGGAGACACGTTGCTGCTGAAGGGTCGGGACGATCAGGCGCTGGCGCGGCTGGTGGCAGTCCGGGGCTGAGGCGGGAAGCGCGGAGCGGGAAGAGGGGAAGCACGGACAGAGGCGGTCGTCATCCGGTGTGCCTGCGCTTCCCCCCCGCTCACCGCGTCACGAAGTCCACCACCTGCCGCACGACCCCTTCATCACGCAGAATGCGATTGTGTCCGAGTCCCGACGTCGTCACCAGCCGGGCATTCGGCCAGGCCTCCGCGATCGCCGCGCTCTCGCGCCACGAGACGTCGCGGTCGTCGAGGTCGTGCACGGCCAGCATGGGCATCGACATGTACGGCGCGAAGTCGGGCACCGCCACCTCGTGCCAGCGAAAGCCGAGCTTCTCCTCGACGTGGCGCTCGTAGCGCGGCCGGTGCGCCGACGGTACGCCGAGGAGATCCAGGAAGGCGCGAAAGTAGACCAGCGGGTTCGCCGCCGCGGAGATGAGCGCCACCCGCCCCACCGGCACGCCGCGTCCCGCCGCGTACGCGACGGCGGTGCCACCGAGCGAGTGGGCGATCGTCGCCCTGGGCGTTCCCACGCGCGACGCCAGCTGCTCCACGGCAGCGGCGAACTGCAGCAGGTTGGAGGTCGAGCCGTCCGAGTCGCCGTGAGCGGGCGCGTCGAAGGTCACCGCCGAATAGCCACGCGCCACCAGCGGACCGATGAAGGAAGTGAGCTGCGCCCCGCTTCCACCCCACCCGTGCACCAGCAGCACCGCCGGTCCACTCCCCCATCGCCAGAAGCGCACGCGATTCCCGTCGATCGACACCGACCCTCCGACCGCTGACGGCAGGATGCCGAGCTCTTCGGATCGCGCGCGGTGACGCGCCAGCGGGGTGCAGAAGAGCCGCACCGCGGCCGTTCGCGCCAACGGGGGCGACACCCGGCTGAGCGCGTACATGGCGAGCCGAAGCGAGGCAAGCGACGCGCCAGTTCGCGCCCGAACGTTCGTGCTAATTTCAGCCTGCGCGACGGCTTCCATGGTCCCCTCCTCGGTGCCGTGATGCTAGTGCGTGCGGCGCGCCGCGCTCATCAACGCCTCGAACGAGCGCCTCGCGCGGTCGTACGACGTCGGGTCGCGGAGCAACCTCGAGTACTGATGCGTCACCAGCATGATGCCGTACATGTCGTGCGCGAACTGCTCGGGATCGACGTCGGCGCGGAACTGTTGCTCCGTGATTGCCGTGCGCGTGATGTTGGCCAGCATGTCCAGCCAGTCACGTTGCAGCTCGGCCAGGCGGTCGCGGAGGGGCCCAGGGTGATCGTCCAGCTCCGCCGATGCGGCTACGAAGAAGCAGCCGCCGAGCCCTTCCATGGACGGCCACTCGAGCCAGTTCTCGAGCGCGGCCCGCAGGCGGGCCTCCCCTCGCGGCGCCTGCAGCGTCGGACGAATGACGCGCTCCACGAAGCGCGATGCGGCGTACTCCAGGATCTGCAGCTGCAGCACTTCCTTGGATTGGAAGTGCGCGAAAAGGCCGCTCTTCGACAGCTCGAGCGCGCCGGCCAGCTGGCCTATGCTGAGCCCGCCGAGACCCACGCGGCTGGCCTCGGTGTAGGCATGCTCGAGGATCGTCTGCCGGGTGAGTTCGCCCTTGCTCATGAAGGCGAGAATAGCACGGTCGTACTATTTCGTCAAGACTCGGCTAGCGGCTGTGCGCCTCCAGGAAGTCGATCGCATCGTGGACTGTCGAGCCCGGGTGCGCCGCAACCTGAAGCGCGCGCAGAACGTACGGCGCCAGCGTCTCGTACGGCTCGGTCGAGCTCTCGTCGAGATCCGGGTGATAGCCGCCGATCCGGTGAAGGATCCCGGCGAGCTTGAGCGTGAGGTGTGCCTCCGTGGCGGCGTTCCACTGCGCCAGGAACTCCCGCGTGTCGGTCGGCCGATCGTCCTGCTGATCCATGTCGCTCCTTCTCTCGATGACGGTGACGATGCCGGACGAGTCAGTCCCCCGCCAAGTTTCGAATCAGCTGCGCCAGGAAACGGATGCCCTCCTCGTACGCCGCGATCGCCACACGCTCGTTGGTGCCGTGGATCCGCGAGATGTCCGCGGCGTCCATCCGCAGACCGGAGAAGCGGTACACGTTGGCGGTGAGATCGCGGAAGTGCCGCGCATCGGTGGCGCCCACCACCGGATACGGCGCCACCACCGCGTCGGGATACGCCTGACGAACGGTGGACACCAGACTCGACCAGGTCGAGTCGTCGGTGGGTGAGATGGGTGACGGCTCAGTCGAAACCCCGATGGGCCGAAGCTCGACGCGAGGGTCGTTCTAGCGCCCCAGCTCCGCCACCGTCATCGCCCGCTCCGGCGCCGCGCCTTCGCGTCGCGCCGCCAGCAGACGCTCCGGGTCTTTGGTGAGCTGATGCATGTCGATGATGTGCACCAGGCTTCGGAGCTCGTGCAACGCCGTCAGCGCGCGCTTGCGCTTGAGCCGCGACTCGATCCCCACCAGAAAGAAGATCGCGACCCCGAGGAAGATCAGGTCGTTGATCCCCGATTCCACCGCCTGCACGAAGTCCGTGAGCCCTTCCACGCGGGCGGGGACGCGCACGGTCGTCACCACCATGCCGAGCACCACCAGCATGGCGGCGATCGCCACGCCGATCGACAGGCGCACCGGCCAGTGCGGGCGCTTGAGGTAGTCGACGATCTCCGACGCTTCGCGCGCGACGATGAGCAGCTCGCCGCTCACGCGTCCGAGTCCGGAGCTCGGAAAGCGCTCCTCGATGGCGTCGCGCAGCTGCACCAGCGTCTCGACGATCTGCTGCTCGTCGAGCTGGCGGAAGTTCGTCCGCGCGACGGCCCTGGTCGCCACGCGCGCTAGATCAGTTCCCTGAGACGGCGCCCGTCGCCATCCCGCAACTCGCCGAAGATGATGAGGACGAGATCGATCAATACCCAGATCCCGAGTCCGCCCATGGTGAGGAGTTGCAGGACGGCGGACTTCGGCCGGCCGAGATAGAAGCGGTGCGCGCCGAAGATCCCGAAGAAGATGGCGAGGACGGCCGCCGCTCCGGTGCGCCGCTCGCTGACCTGCGTGAGCGACGTGCCGCTCCCTTCGAACTGTCTCACGCCGCAAGCGGGACAGAGCTCGGCCAGCACCGAGATCTCCGCGTCGCAATTGCGGCAGAGGACGGTAGCGGTGATTGGGGGGGGAGGGCGCCCGGTCATGGCGCTCTATTCTAACGAGGGAAGGGGGAGGAGGGAGGAGGGAGGAGGGAGGAAAACGGCAACGGCGGCATTCGGCATTAGGCATTGGGCATCCGGGCTCCCGCGACGGAATCTCACCGCCGAGACCCCTAATGCCGAATGCCGAATGCCGAATGCCGCGCCGTTCGCTGTTCCTCCCTCGTCCCTCGCCTTACTGCCTCTCGAACCGCAACGTCTGCCCCTGAACGTTCCCCACCAGCGCGTTCGTCTGGCGCGTGAGCTCCAGCTCCGGACCGCCGAGTCCGCGCACGATGACGCGGTTCTTCTTCACCTCGTACGTGCCCGCCGCCGTCTGCGGGTACTCGCCCGCGCTCTCCATCGTGAACTGCACCTTCCCGTGGTCGTCGAATTGCAGCGTGAGCTTGTCGGTAAAGCCACCGACCGCCCAGGTGCCGGCCACGCTCTTGTCGCCGCCCGCGCTCGCGCTCTTGCTCGACTTTCCTGCCTTGCAGTAGCTCCCGATCAGCCCGCCGCCGTCGAGGCATCCGTCGTCGCGGAGCGTGAGCACCTGCGTGTCGTTCCCGACAGTGACCGTGATGCGATCGCCCTCGCGCTCGTAGGTGCCCTCGCGCGTCATCCCCATGAACTTGACGTCCACCTTGTCGCCCGAGCGAAAGGTGATCTCGTCGAGGAAACCGGTGTTGGCGCCTGAGTAGGTGCCCTCCAGTCCGCTGCCGCAGGCGGCGGGGAGGAGGATGACGGCGAGCGCGACGAGCACGTGTGCGCGGGGGCGGGTGAACGGCATTGCTGGCTCCGGCTGGAGGTCTCGAGCGGGCTTCTGTCACCGGAGCAATGCGCAAGACGCCCGCGAAAACCTTCAGCGGATACGGCGATGATAGAGGGTGATAGGGGGCTGATGGGGTTGGCGTAGCGTGGCGCCCAACAACTCAGCCAGAAGTCGACATGTCACCCGCCGCCGTATTCGAGCAGTTCACCCGCCTCCCCACCCTCGCCACCGCGGGCATGCTCGTCCTGCTCGCCGGCAACGCGGCCTCCGCGCAGATCACTCGAACGGGCACTCCCCTGGGCACGCCGACCGCCGTGGTGACGACCAACGCGCTCCGGGAAGGAGCGCTCTGCCCGGCGCGGCATCACACCGGCTTCCCCTCTCTCGGATAGAAACGGTCCCCCGCCCTCGCCATCCTCACCAGCATCTCCGCCGGCTCGTACCGCGGCGAGAAGTCGGCGTGCATCCGCTCGAGCATCTTCTCGACCGTCGACAATCCCACCGACTGCAGATACCGGAACGGCCCGCCACGGAACGGCGGGAAGCCGATCCCGAACACCGCGCCGATGTCGCCATCCACCACCTTGCGCAACACGCCTTCCTGCAGGCACAGCACCGCCTCGTTGCACATGGCCAGCACGCACCGCTCCTGGATCTCCTGCGCCGACATTTCCTTCCGGTGCGGACCGATTCCGAAGAGCTCGTACACGCTCTCGTCGACGCCCCCCTTCTTGCCCGACTCGTCGTACTTGTAGAAGCCCTTCTTCCCCTTCCTGCCCAGCCGGCCCGCCTCGACCACCTTCCGGATCGTGCTCGCCGGCGACATGCGCTCGCCAAACGCTTCGAACATCACCTCGCCCGACTTCCTGGCGATGTCGAGTCCCACCTCGTCGATGAGCGTGAGCGGCCCGACCGGAAACCCGAACTCCACCAGCGCCTTGTCGATGGCGTCCACCGCCACTCCTTCGTCGAGCAGCCGCCCCGCCTCGTTCACGTACGGCGAGAGAATCCGGTTCACGTAGAAGCCGGGCGAGTCGTTCACCACGATCACCGTCTTCCCGAGCTTCTTCCCGTACGCCACGGCGGTGACCACGGTCTCCGGGCTGGTGCGCTCGGTGACGATCACCTCCAGCAACGGCATCTTGTGCACGGGACTGAAGAAGTGCATGCCGATGAACTGGTCCGGACGCTTCGACGCGTCGGCGATGCGCGCGATCGGGATGGTCGACGTGTTGGACGCGAAGATCGCCTGACGAGGGAGGACCCCCTCCACCTCGCGCACGACCTGATGCTTCACCGCCAGATCCTCGAACACGGCCTCGATCACCAGATCGGCGGTGCCGAATCCGGTGTAGTCGGTGGTGCCGCTGATCAGGATCATGTGATCGTCGAATTGACGCCGGGTGATCTGCTTGCGCTTGAGCCGCTCCTTCAGCACCTCGCGCGCCGCCTTGAGCCCCCGCCCGACGGCCTCGTGCTTGGCGTCCTTCATGCGGACGGTGGTGCCCTGCTGCGCGGCGACCACGGCGATCCCGCTCCCCATGAAGCCGGCGCCCACCACGCCCAGCTTCCGCACCTCCTTCGGCACCGGCGCGCGGCCGTCGACGCCCGGATCGCGCTTGGCGGCGGACGTGGCGAAGAAGAGGAAGACCAGCTCGCGCGACACGTCCGTCACCGCCATCTCGCCGAACAGCCGCGCCTCCTCCACCAACCCCTTCTCGAATCCGTCGGCGTAGCCGGCCTGGATGGCATCGATGGCGGCCAGCGGCGCGGGGTAATGGCCCTGCGACTTCTTGAGGGTCATCTCGCGCGCCTGACGGAGCACCACCGCGCGGCCGATGGGGTTGTCCTCCAACACCAGATCGGCCGGACCGTGCGACCGCGGCCGACGACGCTTGATCTTCCCGTCGGCGAGCTGCCGCGCCCGGTCGACCGCCACCATGCGCAGAATCGATGGATGGACCAGCTCATCCACGAGTCCGATCTGCAGCGCCTTCTTCGCGCGGACGTTCTTCCCGGTGAGAATCATGTCCAGCGCGTTGCGCAGCCCGACGGTGCGCGGCAGCCGCTGCGTGCCGCCGACACCCGGGATCAGGCCGAGCTGCACCTCGGGGAGCGCCAGGATGGTCTTGGGATTGTCGGTGGCGATGCGATAGGCCATCGCCAGCGAAGCCTCCAGCCCGCCTCCCATGCACGGTCCGTTGATCGCCGCCACCACCGGCAGTCGCCCGCGCGAGATCCGGTTGAGCATGGTCTGCCCGTCGATGCTCAATCGCTCGGCGTCGGCCGCGGTCCTGATCTCGAGGAACTCCTCGATGTCGGCGCCGGCGATGAACATGTCCGGCTTGCCGCTGATGAGGACCGCCGAGCGCACGCTCGGATCGTGCTCGAGCCGCTCGAAGGTGGAGGAGAACTCATCCTTCACCCGCCGGGTGAACTTGTTGACGGGCTCGTTGGGGAGATCGAAGACGATGACGGCGACGCCGCCCTCCTCCATCTCGACGGTGAGCGCGTTGTCGGTTGCCACGTCGGTCATCGTCGCCATCACGCGGCCTCCACGACCATCGCGAAACCCATCCCGCCGGCGGCGCACACGGTCATGAGGCCGAACTCCACCCCGCGCCGCTGCATCTCGTTGCACAGCGTGGTCGTGATCCGCGCGCCGGTGGCGCCGAAGGGATGACCGATCGCGATCGACCCGCCCATCACGTTGAGCCGCGACCGATCCACCTCCCCCACCGGCTCCGAGAATCCCGCGCGCTCGGCCCAGCCCTTGGACTCGAACCCACGCAGGTTCGACAGCACCTGCGCGGCGAACGCCTCGTGCATCTCCACCAACCCGATGTCGCCGAGCGCGAGCCCGGCGCGCCGCAGGGCCACGGGCGCGGCCAGCACCGGCGCCTGGAGGAGCTGCTCTCCCGGATCGAGCGCCGCGTACGCGTACGACCTGATGTAGCCGAGGGCGCGATAGCCTAACGATCGAGCCGTTTCATCGCTCATCAGCAACACCGCCGCGGCGCCGTCGTTGAGCGGCGAGGAGTTCCCCGCCGTCACCGTTCCGTAGCGCTTGTCGAACACGGGACGGAGCTGCGCGAGCTGCTCGATGCTGGTGTCGGTGCGGATGTTGTTGTCGGACGATTCGAATTTGTCATAGTTGGGCGGCACGTACGTCGTCATGATCTCCGCCGCCAGCCGCCCATCGGCCGTCCCCCCGGCCGCCAACCGGTGCGACCGGAGCGCCCACTCGTCCTGCTCCTCGCGCGTGATGCCGTTGAGCTTGGCCATCTTCTCCGCCGACTGGCCCATCGTCTCGCCCGTCGAGGGCTCGGCGATCGCCGGCGTGATCGGGATGAGATCCTTGGGTCGCACCCGGGCGAACGCGCCCACTCGCGCGCTCATCGACTTGGCCCGGGATGCGGCCACCAGCACGTCGGAGAAGCCCCGCGAATGCAGGATCGGCACGTTGGACAGCGACTCGGCGCCACCGGCAATGGCGACGTCGACGTGACCGAGCACGATCTGGTCGGCCGCGTCGGTGATCGCTTGGTTGGCGGAGGCGCAGGCGCGGCTCACCGTCACGGCCGGGATCCCTTTCGGAAGCTGCGGCAGGAGCGCGACCTCGCGGGCGATGTTCGGCTCGATCACCGACGGCACGACCGTGCCGAAAACGAGCGTGTCGATCTCCTCGGCGTCCAGATTCGTGCGCTCGACGAGCTCGGCCACGCACAGGCGGCCGAGCTCGGTGGAGGTCATGGACTTGAACGCGGTGCCGGAGCGCGCGAAGGGGGTCCGGACCCCGGCCACGATGGCGACCCGGCGGCCATTTCCATATGAGCTCATACCTTAAAGGTAGGACGGGAGGGGAGGGGTCGCTACCAGATACTAAACCGTTGGTCGAGCGTCTCTTAAGGGACGACTAGGACTCGGGACTGGGCCGGGTGCCCGCGCGAGCGCGCGGGCGGGTGGACTCGACCTCCCCCACGGACATCCGATGCGACACAGATTTCTCGCACTACTCTGCGCGCTCTGCCCCCTTCTCGCCCCTCCGACGGCGGCGCAAACGCCGCGCCCGGGGCCGACGCTCGCGGGACGCGATCCGGCGCCACTGGCCGAGCCGGAGATCTCCACGGTGATCTTCGACCTGGGAACCGACAGCATCGACATCGGCGGTGAGATCGAGACGTCGCTGCTGACCGGGGAGAAAAAGCGCTCGCGGTGGACGAGGGCCGGGACGAACGATGCCTTTCTCGTGCTCGACGGCACCGCCATGCGCGCCGCCGGTTGGACCGTGATGACGCCGAATGGGGCGACGCTCGACGGTCCGCATCTCTTCCGCACCGGTCTTCGCCTCACGGGACCCGACGGCGAGGAGATCACGCTCTCCGACGGTTGGCAGTTCTTCACCCTGCTCGACCGCAATCGTGACGGGCGCATCAACTCCGCCGATCCGGAGTACCGGCTGCTGCGCCTCTTCGTGGACGAGGACGGGGATGGAAAGATGGGACCGGGCGAGCTCATGTATCTGCGCGGCGCCGGCGTGCACGAGATCATCCGCGTCCGACGGCAGCGGCCGGAGGTGGATGCGCACATGAACTACACGCTCACCGGGAAGTTCGTCGGCGCCGACGGCGTCACCCGCCTCATGATCGACGTCCGTCTGGCCGACGCGGATGCCGCCCCCTTCGCCGATGCCTTCAAGCAATAGATGCGCGATCCCGCCCCTTCACCGGACGCGACCATGAAGCGCATTTCTCGTTTTCTGGCGATGGCGCAGCTGTTCTCGCTGGCGTGCCCCATGATCGCGCTCGCGCAGCAGCCGTCACGGGGCGTCCAGCGCGTGCGTGCCGTCTCCAGCCGTCCCGTCACGCGAGCGCTGCCGAGCGTGATCGTCCTCGACATGAACGGCGATGGCGTGAGTCTGGAGGGGAGCACGCGGACCTCGCTCCTCACCGGCGGCCCGGTGTCGGCGCGCTGGACGAGCGCGGGGGGCGACGAGGCGTTCCTGATGGTGGATGCCACCTCGCTGCGCGCCGCCGGCGTGTCGCTCATGAATTCATCGAGCGAGCCGCTGGAGGGGAACCAGCTCTTTCGCGATGGCCTTCGCGTCAAGGACGCGGCCGGCGCCGTCTCCCCGACGCGTGACGCCGCGGAGCTCCTGCCGGTGCTCGACGCGAACGGTGACGGGAGAGTCGACGCCAGCGATCCGGCCTGGGGAAGCCTCCGTCTCTTCGTGGACAAGAACGCGGATGGCACCGTCAACGCCGGCGAACTGAGCGCCATGGCCGACGCCCGCATGGGCGGACTCGATGCCAGAATCGGCGACGCCGCGGCCGACGCCACGGCCGACGCCACGGCCGACACCGCGAGGCGCTCCCGCGGCGATGCGTCGTTCTCGACGGCGGACGGCGCGACCCGCACCATGTCGAGCGTGGCGACCACGCCGTAGGACGTCGTCCTACCGCGCGCGGTCCGGCCCCTTTACAGCGATGACTCTGGCGACGTAGCGTTCGCCGCCTTCGACACCCTCGTCCACGAGTCCCTCGAACGACTCGACCACCTCCAGTGGCGCCACCAGCCGTGGCAGCTCCAGCGGCTCGAGCAGGTGCGCCGCGCTCGTCGGTCCCCGGCCCAGCTTTCGCTGATCGACCGTGAAGGTCTCCACGATGAGCGAGCCTCCAGGGCGAAGGTATGCACCGAGGCGCATGAATAGCGGGCGATCGAGAAAATTCACGCATAATATGGCATCCACGATCCCATCGCGAAGGGGCAGCACGCCGGCGTCCGCCACCACCGCCTGCGCGCCGGAGCGGGCGGCCGCGCGCACGGCGTCGACGGCGATGTCG
>DATFFZ010000189.1:0-16844 GCA_035249845.1 Gemmatimonadaceae bacterium | reverse complement strand
AAGGGCGGGGTGGGGAAGACGACCTGCGCCGGGGCGCTCGCGCTGCGCGGCGCCGAGCGCGGCGACGCCACGCTCCTCCTCTCCACCGATCCGGCGCGCTCGTTAGGTGACGCGCTCGGCGTTACCCTCGGCGCTGCGCCTCACCCCCTCTCTGCGCATCCGGCCCTCCACGCGTTCCAGCTCGACGCGACCGCGGCGCGCGACGCCTTCCTCGAGCGCTGGCGCGAGATCCTCATCACCATCGTGGACCGCGGCACCTACCTCGACCGCGACGACATCGCCGGACTGGTGGACGCCGCGCTCCCCGGCGCCGACGAGGCGATGGCCCTCCTCACGCTCCTGGACCTGGAGCGACAGGGAAGCTGGCGGCACATCATCGTCGACACCGCGCCCACGGGGCACACGCTGCGGCTGCTGGAGCTGCCGCGGACCTTCAGCGCCCTGGTCGCGCTGCTCGACGTCATGCAGGAGAAGCACCGCTTCATGGTTCGCGCTCTCACGCGCCGCTACGGCGCGGATGCGGCGGACCGCTTTCTCGAGGAGATGCGCGCCGAGGTGGACGCGCTCCGCGCGACGCTGTCCGATGCAACGCGCGCGGCGATGCTGCTCGTCACCCGACCCGAGCCGGTGGTGGTGGCCGAGACCACGCGCTACGCCGCGTCGCTGGCGGCCGTGCCGCTCGCCGTCGCCGCGCTGGTCGTGAACGCGGTGCCGCCCGAGCCCGACGCCGAGTCGATGGCGGCGCTCCAGGCGCTGGCCGATGCGAGCAGCGATCTGCCGCTCTTCCACGTCCCGCTACTCCGCGACCCACCGATAGGCATGGAAGGTCTGGTGGCGTGGGGTGACGCGCTCACCGAGGGCCCCCCGGCGCTCGTCAGGCGCCGGCGGGGACGAGGGCGCGGCCGGCCATCGTCAGAGGCGCGTCGGCTCGATATGCCGAGCATCCCGATTCGCCCGCTCACCATCGTGGGCGGCAAGGGTGGCGTCGGGAAGACTACGGTCGCCTGCGCGCTCGGCGTGCTGGCGGCCACGTCCGCGGAGAGCGTGCTCGTGGTCTCCACCGATCCCGCCCCGTCGGTGGGTGACGCGCTCGCCATCGCGGTGGGAGACGAACCCGTGCCCGTCGCCGGCGCCGACGGTCTCTTCGCCCAGCAGCTCGACGCCGCGGCCGCCTTTCACCGATTCCGCGAGCGTTGGCAGGCGCGCGTCGACGCGCTCTTCGGTTCACTCTTTCCCGGCCGCCTCGAAGCCGCGCACGACCGACATATTTTGCGCGACCTCCTCGCGCTCGCTCCACCGGGGATCGACGAGCTCTACGCCCTGGCCGCCCTCGGGGAGATGCTCGAGGAGCGGCGACACGCGACGATCATCGTGGACCCGGCGCCCACCGGACACCTCCTTCGCCTCCTCGAGATGCCGGGGCTCGGTCTGGAGTGGTCGCACCGGCTGCTCCGCCTGATGCTCAAGTACCAGTCGATCTCCGGTCTCGGTGAGGCGAGCGCCGAGCTGCTCGCCTTCGCCAAGCGAACGCGCGCGCTCATCGCCATGCTCGGCGACGGGGCGCGATCCACGCTGCTCCTGGTGGCGCTGGATGAGCCCCTGGTGCGTCGTGAGACCGAGCGGCTCGTCGCCGAGGCGCGCTCGCGCGGCGCGCGGGTGGGCGGCGTCGTGTGGAATCGCGTGGCGCCCGGGAGCGTGCTGCCTCTTCCCGTGCTGCCGCACGTACCGCAGTTTGAGGCGCCCGTTGCCACGCCGCCACCGCGCGGGGTGGCGGCGCTCCGCGAGTGGAGCGCCGCCTGGCGCGTCCTCGAACAGGATGAGCATGGCTGAGCGCATCATCTACGTCTACGGCATCGTGCCGGCGTCGCTGACGCTGGAGCGCGCGCCCGCGGGGCTGGATGATGGACGCCTCGAGCTGGTGCGCCATGACGAGATCGCGGCGCTCATCTCGCGTCTCGACGCCGCCGCGTATCCCGCCGAGGTCGTCGAGGCGAACGTTGGAGACGTCGCCTGGGTCGGCCCGCGCGCCGTGGCGCACGACCAGGTGCTGACGTGGGCGAGCGAAGCGGGCACGGTGATTCCGCTTCCCATGTTCGCGCTGTATCGCGAGCCGAACGCGCTCGAGGCCATGCTCCGCGAGCGCGCCGAGACGCTGCGCAAAACGCTCCGGCGGGTCGAAGGCGCGCGCGAGTACGCGGTGCGGGTGTTCCGACTCGACGATGTGCTGGCGACGCGGGTGAGCGAGCTGAGTCCAGTGCTTGCCGACATCGAGCGGGCGGCGAAGGCGGCGTCACCGGGGCAGCGCTATCTGCTGGAGCGAAAGGCGGAGTCCGAGCGCTCGGGGGAGATGCGCCGGATCGCCTCGGCCGTGGCGCGGGAGAGCTTCGACGCGCTGCGGCGTCTGGCGTCGGACGGGGCGCGCGAGGCGATCCCGCAGCGGGACGGCGAGCGCGGCACGGCGGTGCTCAACGCGTTCTTCCTCGTGCCGAACGACGCGGTGGATGCGTTCCGCCGCGAGCTGACCGCGCTGGTGTCGAGGCACGAGCCGAACGGCTTCCGTTTCGAGTTCACCGGGCCCTGGCCGCCGTATCACTTCGTGCGCGACGCGGAATGAGCGACGACCTCGATCAGGTGGACGATGAGCGGCTGGTGCTGGGCGATCTGCTCAACCACGTGCTCGACAAGGGCGTCGTCATCACCGGCGACGTGACCGTCTCGATCGCCGACATCGACCTCCTGCGCGTGGGTCTTTCGGTGATGCTCACCTCGGTGGAGAGCGAGGCGCGTCGCGGCGCGGCGCGTCTGACGAATGCCGACGTACCTCTACTGCCTGACGAGGGCGGGCGCTGAGCCGGCGCCGGCGCTGCTCGGGCTCGACGGTGCGCCGGTGCGGGTGGTCGACGCCGGCGGCCTCGGCGCCTGGGTCAGCGACGTGGACGTGCCGCCACCGGTGACGGTGGAGCGGGCGCGCGCGCACGACGGCGTGATTCGCGCGGCGATGGAGCAGGGGACGCCACTGCCGGCGCGCTACGGCCAGCTGCTGGCGAGCGATGCGGCGCTGCGGCAGGAGTTGGAGGATCGCGCGGCCAGTGTGCGGCTCGCGCTGGAGCGAGTGGATGGCTCGGTGGAGATGACTTTGCGCCTGGGGCTGGGGGAATCATATGTTCCCAAGTCGTTTGAGGTCAATCAGTTGAGCGGGCGCGAGTATCTCGAGCGACTTCGCGAGGCAGAGCGGAGCGACGAAGGACGTCGGCGGAGGGCAGAATTCTTGCAGCGCCGCGTCGCCGGTGCGGTGGCCGGCGTGGTACGAGGCGAGGTGGTGTCGACCGGCGCGCGTGATCGCGCGACGCTCGTCATCTCGCACCTCGTGCCGCGCGAACAGGTGGCCGCGTATCGACGCGCGGTCCGTGACGCGGTGCGCGCCATCGTCGAGCAGGAATCGTCGTCCACCGACGCGCCGGCGTCGGTACCGGTGATGATCTCCGGCCCCTGGGCGCCGTACAGCTTCGCGGAGCTGGCTCGTGGCTGACGTGGAGCGGCCCCGCATCGAGCTGTCGAAGGGCGACGCGGAGATCTTCGAGGAAGAGCTCCGCGCCGTCGCGCGCGCGCTGCCGGAGCGGATCAACGCCGATCCGGAGAACGTCGAGAACGGATTGGCGCGGCTCGTCTTGACCTTGATCGAGCTACTCCGCAAAGTCCTTGAGCATCAAGCCGTGCGCCGCATGGAGGGCGGCACGCTCAGCGACGAGGAAGTCGAGCGTCTCGGTTTGGCGCTGCTTCGCCTCCACGAGCGGATGGAGGAGTTGAAGCGCACCTTCGGCCTCACGGACGAGGACCTCAACATCGACCTCGGTCCGCTCGGCCGTTTGCGATAGCGCCGCATCCGTCGAAATCACCCCGGAGCCCGATTGCCCGACTACATCGCCCCCACGCGCAGCCATGGACTGGTCGAGATCCTCGATCGGGTGCTCGACAAAGGGCTCGTCATCGCGGGAGACATCAAGATCAATCTCGCCAACGTCGAGCTCCTCACCATTCAGGTTCGGCTGCTCGTATGCTCCATCGACAAAGCGGAACAGATTGGCCTCAACTGGTGGCGCTACGATCCGCGGCTCACGGCGGGCGCGACGTCGCCCTACGGACTCCCGGCCGGTGAGGTAGAAAGCCGGCTCGAACGGATCGAGCGTCGGCTCGAGCAGCTCACCGATCGGCCCTCATCGGCACGTCGCGGCTCCAAACCCTCTGCGTCGGAGTAAAGCCAAATGGCGGTGGAACGTTCCCCGGGTGGCAGTTCCCTCATCGACGTCCTGGACCGCGTCCTGGACAAGGGAATCGTGATCGACGCGTGGGTCCGGGTGTCGCTCGTTGGGATCGATCTGGTGACCGTCGAGGCTCGTATCGTCGTCGCGTCGATCGATACCTATCTCAAGTACTCCGAGGCGGTCGGCATCACGCAGCCGACCGCGCGGCCGCGCGAGCTGGTGGCCGGCATGGAGAGCGATCTCGATCGCTATGCCCGCGAGAACGCGGAACTACGGCGCCGCCTGGACGAGCTCGGCCGCGGCGGGTGAGCGTCGTCTGAGTGGCTGAGGCGGCGGTGCGACCAATGGACCGGTCGCCTGGGCTGAGCGTCGAGGAGCTGCCCGAGCTCCTCGGCAATCTGGCCGAGGCGCCCAGCTTCGCGGCGGGAGCGGCAATGCTGCTGGAGCAGCTTGCCGATGCCGCCGGAGCGCCGCGGGGGCTACTCCTCACGCTCGACCGTACCGGGCGACAGCTGCTCGTCGCCCAGCGACATGGCATCCCCGCGGCGGTGGTGGAGCGCGTCGCCGTGGCGATGGAAGACGGCAGCCACCCGCTGGTGGTGTCGGCGCGCGGTCTGGAGGCCGTGTGGACGCTCGACGGCGGCTGTCCGCAGGCGGGTCTTCCATTCGACCAATGGTGCGCCCTCCCGCTGCCGCAGCCGCAGTTTCGGGGATCCACCGCCCTTCGCGACACCCCGTCCTGGACGTTCGAGCCTCGCTTCGCCGGCTGCGAGATCGTGCCGACGGGCTCCCCCGGGCGCCGCCGCTTCGGTCGCGCTCCCTTCGGCGTGGTGCTGCTCGAGGGGCGCCCCGCGGCGAAGACGGTGGAGTCGCTCATCAGCGCCTCGCTCCTGGCGGGGCCCATCCTGGCGCGGATATACGCCGTCGACGACCTGCGGCACTCGGCGCAGCAGCTCGACGAGCAGCACGGCCTGCTGAGCGCGATCATCAACGCGCTCCCGGATCCGATCGTCATCACCGACGCCAACAACAACGTGGTGGTGCAGAACCGGCGCGCCGAGAGCCTGTTGGCGAGCACCGAGCACGACTCCGAGGGCCGGCGGCGCGCGGTGGAGATCAACAATCTCCTGTTCAGCTCCTTCCTCTCGAAGGCGGTGATCTCGGGCGGGGTGGTGAAGTCCTCGGCGCGCGAGCTCAACCTGGTGGATCCGGACGAGGGCGCGGATCTCCTCTTCGAGGTGCTGGCGCAGCCGCTCCCCTCCACGATCGAGCGCGAGGGCGCCTTCGTGTCGGTGCTGCGCGACGTCACCGACCTCAAGCGGGCCTCGATCGAGCTGGAACGGCAGTATCAGCGGGCGCGTCTCACCGAGCAGGACGCCACCCGCGAGCGCGACCGCCTGAACCTGATCCTGAGCAACGTCGGCGACCCGATCCTGGTGACCGACGATCAGTCCAAGATCATCCTGATGAACCCACAGGCGGAGCAGCTCTTCGAGCTTCCGCTGGACGTCGCCGACCGTAGCCACGCACAGCGAGTTCGCGGAAACGACACGAAGTTCACCACGCTCATCTCCGACTTCGCGCTCAGTCCGGCCACCTACCGGCGCGAGCGCTTCACGCTCCAGCAGCCGGCCACGGGCGAGGCGCTCCCGGTGGAGGTGATCGCCGGGAAGGTGCTCAACGAGCGCGGCGAGCCGTTGGCGATCGTCTCGGTGCTGCACGATCTCACCAAACAGGTGGAGAACGAGCGCCTCTACTTCGAGCTCAAGACGCTCAACGTGGAGCTCGAGGATCGCGTGCGGATGGCCACCGCCGATCTCGAGCAGCAGAACCTCCGACTGCAGTGGCAGTCGAACGAGCTGGAGAAGGCGTATCGGCTCAAGTCGGAGTTCCTGGCCAGCATGTCGCACGAGCTGCGGACGCCGATCAACGCGCTCATCGGCTACACCTCGCTCATGCTCGATCGCATCTACGGCGAGCTGACCAAGCAGCAGGAGGAAGGACTCAAGCGCATCCAGAACGCGTCCAATCACCTGCTGGTGCTCATCAACGACATTCTCGACCTGGCCAAGATCGAGGCCGGAAAGATGCCGGTGCACCTGGAGCCGATGCACCTTCGTACGGTGATCGCGGAGGTGGCGGCGCACATGGAGCCGCAGATCAAGAAGAAGCACCTCGAGTTCGCCAGCGACGTCGATCCCGACACGCCGGTCATGTTCAGCGACCGCACGAAGGTGAAGCAGATCGTGCTCAACCTGCTCCACAACGCGATCAAGTTCACGCACCACGGCGAGGTGCGGGTGAGCGTGAGTCCGCACGGGCACCGCGTCGCGATCACGGTAAAGGACACGGGCATCGGGATCCGCCCCGAGCACCTGGAGGTGATCTTCGAGGAGTTCCGTCAGGTGGACCAGTCACGGACACGCGAGTACGGCGGCACCGGCCTCGGTCTCAGCATCACGCGCAAGCTCGTCTCCCTCCTTGGCGGTGAGATCCACGTCAGGAGCGAGTACGGGAACGGCTCCAGCTTCATCGTGACGCTCCCGGTGCGGAGCGAGGTGCTGTCGCTCGAGGAGCATGTGGCGCGGATCAGCGGGGGAGACCACGCGGTGAGTTGACGGGGGGCTCGTGACCCCAGCCCCTGAACCCGCTCCGTCGCGTTGACACGCCCTCTCGCCCCGATAGATTCAGTCAACGCCCCGCGCGCCGAGCGCGGGGCGTTTTTCGCGTTCGGGGAGTGCCGAGGGCCCGCCGGAGACACCATGTTCGATGATCGTACGCGCACCCTGGTGGTGGTGGGAGCGCAGTGGGGGGACGAAGGGAAGGGGAAGCTGGTCGACGTGATCGCCGAGCGCGCCGATTGGGTGGTGCGCTACCAGGGCGGCGCGAACGCCGGCCACACGGTGCAGATCGGCGGGCGCTCCTTCGTCCTGCACCAGATCCCCAGCGGGATCCTCCACCCCGGCGTGCGTTGCGCGATCGGCAACGGCGTGGTGCTCGACCCCGATCAGCTCTTCGGGGAGATCGACGAGCTGGTCGCCGACGGCGTGGACGTCGAAGGGCGACTGTACGTGAGTGATCGTGCGCACCTCGTCCTCCCCTACCACAAGCTGGTGGACAGCGAGAGCGCGGCCAGCAGGGAGATCGGAACCACCGGTCGCGGGATCGGGCCGGCCTACGAGGACAAGATCGGGCGGCGCGGAGTCCGGATCCTCGACCTGAGGCATCCGGACCGGCTCCGCGCGCTGGTGGAGCGCGCCTGCGCGCACGCCAACGCCGAGCTGGCCGGCTTCGGATCCACCAGCCGCTGCGGCGTGGACGACACGCTGCGGCTCCTCGAGTCGCTGACGCCGCGCCTGCTCGCCCTCGCCGACGACGTGGGGCTCTCCATGGCGCGCGCTCGGGCCAGCGGCGCCGCGATCCTGCTGGAGGGCGCACAGGGGTCGCTCCTCGACGTCGATCACGGTACTTATCCGTACGTGACGTCGAGCAGCACCACCTCGGGGGGTGCGGCGATCGGAGCCGGGATGGCGCCGACCGCCATCGACGCCGTACTCGGGGTGGTGAAGGCCTACACGACGCGGGTGGGGAACGGCCCGCTTCCGACCGAGTTCGACGAGCCGCTGGCCTCCGAGGTCCGGCGACTGGGGAACGAGTTCGGCGCAACCACGGGGCGCCCGCGCCGCTGCGGGTGGTTCGACGCGGTCGTCGTGCGCTACGCGGCGCGCGTCAACGGCCTTTCGGGCCTTGCCATCACCAAGCTGGACGTGCTGGATACGCTGGAACGCGTCGCCGTGTGCACGGGGTATGAAGTGGATGGCGAGGTGTATACCGAGTTTCCGGGAGACCTCGCGCTCCTGGAGCGAGTGACGCCGCGTTACGAGTGGCACGATGGCTGGCGGTGTCCGACGTCGACGGTGCGTTCGCGCGATCGGCTGCCGGACGCGGCCCGGCGCTATCTCGACCGCATCGAAGAGCTGGCCGACACCCGCATCGCGTACGTGAGCGTCGGGACTCGGCGCGATCAGATCATCGCCACCACGTGAGCGAGCCGTGAGCGATTGGGACTCGACCAAGGTCGTCATCGTCGGCGCCGGCCCCTGCGGGCTGGCGGCGGGGATCGCCATGCGTCGCTCGGACATTCCGGCGGTGCTGGTCGAGCGCTCCTGCGTGGTGAGCGGGATCGTGGGCTACCCCACGTACATGACGTTCTTCTCGACCGCGGAGCGGCTGTCGATCGGCGGGGTTCCATTCGTGGTGGCCACCGAGAAGCCCACGCGGCGCGACGCGCTGGCCTACTATCGGGCGGTGACGCGTCACTTCGAGCTGGACGTCAGGCAGTACGAGCGCGTCGAGCGGATCGAGCGCTCGGATGACGGCTTCGTCGTACATTCGGTGAGGCGGAGCGGCGCGGCGCGGCGTACCAGCGCGGAAGCGGTGGTGATCGCCACCGGCTATTTCGGCTCGCCGAATCGCTTGGGCGTGCCTGGCGAGGAGCTGCCGCACGTCACACATCGGTACCGCGAGGGGCACGAGGCGTTCGGGCGGCGCGCCGTGGTGGTGGGCGGCGGCAACTCGGCGGTGGACGTGGCGCTCGATCTTTTCCACGCCGGCGCATCGGTGACGATGGTGCACTTCGCCGAGGGGCTGGACGCGAACATCAAGCCGTGGGTTCTCCCCGACATCTCGGCGCGCATCGCCGAGGGGAGCATCGCGGCCCGCTGGTCGTCCCGCGTGACGGCGATCGAGGCGGAGCACGTGGTGCTCGACACGCCGCGCGGGCGAGAGTGCGTGGCGGCGGATCACGTCTATCTCATGATCGGGTACATGCCGGAGACGACGCTGCTCAAGGGGCTCGATGTCCCGATCGACCCGCAGACGGGCGTGCCGGTACACGACCCGAGGACGATGGAGACGGCGATTCCGAACGTCTTCATCGCCGGCGTACTTGCGTCGGGATACGACGCGAACAAAACATTCATTGAGAACGGGCGATTTCACGGCGACCTGATCGCCCAGAGACTTCTTCGAGGCCGGTAGAGCGGGACTCCGACATCGGGACTCGGCCATCATCGGGACGCGGCCATCGGGCATCGGGACTCGGCGACCGGTCGAGATCTCACCGCCACAGCCGAGTCCCGATGCCCGATGGCCGAGTCCCGATGATGGCCGAGTCCCGATGCCCGAGTTCCGATGCTCTTCTAGGATAAACATGTCCGAGATCGTAATGACCCACCCCGACATCATGGATCGTCTCGTGTCGCTCGCCAAGCGGCGCGGGTTCATCTTCCAGTCGTCCGAGATCTACGGCGGCACCGGGTCGGTGTGGGATTACGGCCCGTTAGGCGCCGAGCTCAAGCGCAACCTGCAGGACCACTGGTGGCACAGCATGGTCCGCGCGCGCGACGACATCGAGGGGCTCGACTCGGCCATCCTCATGCATCCGCGGGTGTGGGGGGCCAGCGGGCACGTCAGCGGGTTCGTCGACCCGCTGGTGGAGTGTCGCAACTGCAAGCGTCGCTTCCGCGCCGACGATCCCACCGTGAAGGGGACGCCGGGACAGCCCGACGCGCAGTGTCCCTCGTGCGGCATGAAGGGGACGCTCACCGAGCCGCGCCAGTTCAACCTCATGTTCAAGACGTTCATGGGGCCGGTGGAGGACACCGCCGCCATCGTGTACCTGCGCCCCGAGACGGCGCAGGGAACGTACGTGAATTTCCTGAACGTGCAGCAGTCCACGCGGCAGAAGATCCCGTTCGGCATCGCGCAGATCGGGAAGGCGTTCCGCAACGAGATCACGCCGGGAAACTTCATCTTCCGCACGCGCGAGTTCGAGCAGATGGAGATGCAGTTCTTCGTCGAGCCCGGCACCGACATGGACTGGTTCGAGAAGTGGCGCCAGTGGCGCATGGACTGGCACCTGGGCCTCGGTCTGGCCCCCGAGCGCCTGCGCTACTACGACCAGCGCAAGGACGAGCTGGCGCACTACGCGCGCGCCGCCACCGACATCCAGTTCGACTTCGGCGGGACGCTCGGCTTCGGCGAGCTCGAGGGCGTGCACAACCGCGGCGACTTCGATCTCACCCAGCACCAGCAGTTCTCGGGGAAGAAGCTCGAGTACTTCGACCAGCCGAACAACAGACGCTACGTACCGTTCGTCGTAGAGACGGCGTGCGGACCCAACCGCACGCTGCTGGCGCTGCTGGCCAACGGATACCGGGAAGAGAGCGTCGAGGGCGAGGAGGAGGGGAGGACGGTGCTGCGACTCAAGCCCGCGCTGGCGCCGATCAAGGCGGGCGTCTTCCCGCTGGTGAAGAAGGATGGCATGCCCGAGATGGCGCACCGCATCGCCGATGACCTGCGCGCGCGCTTCAAGACGTTCTATGACGAGTCGGGGGCGATCGGCCGGCGGTATCGCCGACAGGATGAGGTCGGCACGCCGTTCTGCATCACGGTGGATGGCGACTCGATGGTCGATCAGACGGTCACCATCCGCGACCGCGACACGCTCCGGCAGGAGCGCGTGAGCGCGGCGAGCCTGGTCGAGGTGCTGGCGGAGCGCATCGGGACGTGAGCGCGCTCACGCTGGAGCGCCTGCGGCGCGAGGGCGACGCGCTCATGCGGGCCGTGTCACGCGAGTACTATCTGGCGCACGCGGGGCTCAAGGCGACGGCGGAGCTGAAGCCGATCTACGACCGGCATGCCGCCATCCTCGGACCCGACGCGCTGGCGCTGGCGCGCGAGGCGTTTCTGTCGGCGCCGGACGACAGCGAGGACCGGCGCCTCGCCAGGCTCCTCCTCGACTGGCAGGTGGATGCGCAGAGCTCGCGCGCGCTCGCCGAGCTCGACGAGCGGCAGATCGCCTGGGAGAACGCGGCCGCGCTGAGTCTGAGCGACGGGCGTAGCATTCCATATCAGCGCGCCTCGATCGAGATGGCGAACGCCGGCGAGCGCGAGGAGCGGCTGCTCATCGAGCGCGCGCGCGCCGAGCTGGTGGCGCGCGAGCTGGCGCCGCTGCGACGCGAGCGCTTCGAGCGCGAGATCGATTTCGTCGCCCGGCTCGAAATCGCTCCCACCTACATCGCGGCCTTCGAAGCGCTGAGCGGCATGTCGCTGGCGTCGCTCGCCGAGCAGTGCCGCGACTTCCTGCGCGACACGCAGGCGATGTGGGACGACTCCTTCCGCGACATGGTGCGCCGCAAGCTGCGCATCGACCCGGCCGAAGCCACCCGCGCCGACGCGCTGGCGCTCCTTCGCGCCCCGGACCTCGACCGCTTCTTCCCCGCATCGAGCATGGAGGCTTCGGTGCGCGGGCAGTTGCGTGAGATGGGGATCGACCCCGACGCCGCCGGTCGCATCCGCTACGATACGGGGGAGCGGGAGGGGAAGCGCGCGCGCGCCTTCTGCGCACCGGTGCGCGTGCCTGACGAGGTCTACCTCGTCCTCCGTCCGCACGGCGGGCAGACCGACTATCGGACCCTGCTGCACGAGCTCGGCCACGCGCTGCACTTCGCCAACATCACGCCGGACTATCCCTTCGAGTACCGCTGGCTCGGTGACAACTCGGTGACCGAAGCGTACGCGATGCTGTTCGATCACCTGCTCCAGGAGCCGGGGTGGCTCACCCGCTACACGGCGCTCACGCGCGGCGACATCGGGACCGTGCTGCGCGCGGTGGGCTTCGAGGAGCTTCAGTTTCTTCGGCGCTATTGCGCCAAGCTCATCTACGAGCTGTCGCTCTACGGCGGCGAGGAGTCGTGGGACGCGCTCCCCGCGCTCTACGTCGACACGCTCGGCACCGCGACCTCGTTCCGCTACGATGTCGCGGACGCTTTCGTGGACGTGGACCCGCGCTTCTACGCGGCGCGCTACCTTCGCGCCTGGCAGCTCCAGGCCCTGCTGCGCGAGACGCTGGTGGAGCGCTTCGATGAGGACTGGTACCGCAATCCGCGCGCTGGCCCATGGATCGTGAGCGCCCTCCTGGCCGAGGGCCAGCGCGAGGTTGCCGACGAGCTGGCCGAGCGCGTCTCCGGCCGTCCCCTCTCCTTCGCTCCGCTGGTGAGGGCGACCGAAACGTTGCTCGTCGCCGTATGACAGCGGTGGGGAGCGGGGAGCGGGCGGGTGGGAGCGTCGACACCGCTGATGACCGCCGTCTCCGCCTGCGCTTCCCCCTCCCCGCTCTCCGCTCCCCACTCGTTCTACTCGCCCTTTCTCTGTACTTCACTCCCGTGTCTGCTCAAGAGCCCAACTGGGACGCCGTGAAGCCGCAGACCGTGACGCATCTGCAGCGGCTCATCAAGATCAACAGCGTGAATCCGCCGGGGAACGAGATGGCGGTGGCGCGCTATCTCGAGGGAGTGCTCAAGGCGGCCAGGATCGAGACGCAGCTGTTCGAGCCGTCGCCCGGACGGGCGGCGCTCATCGCGCGCCTTCGCGGGAACGGGAGCAAGCGGCCGGTCATCCTCATGGCGCACATGGATGTCGTGGGCGTCGAGCCGGAGCACTGGTCGGTGGATCCCTTCGAGGGCGTGGTCGAGGGCGGCTACCTCTACGGCCGTGGCGCCATCGACGACAAGGGGATGCTCGCCGCCAACCTCGTGACGATGCTCCTCCTCAAGCAGCACGTCGTCGATGCCGGCGGCACGCTCGCCCGCGATGTCATCTTCGTCGCCACGTCCGACGAGGAAGGGCAGGGCAAGTGGGGAATCGGGTGGATCGTGCAGAACCATCCGGAGCTGGTGAACGCCGAGTTCGCGCTCAACGAGGGCGGCCGCACCCGCATCGTGAACGGCAAGCCGCTCTACCTCGCCGTGCAGAGCACCGAGAAGGTGCCGCACAACGTGCGCGTCACCGCCACCGGTCCGTCGGGTCATGCGTCGATCCCGCTCGAGGGGAACGCCATCCTGCGCCTCGGTCGCGCGCTGGCGGCGATCGGCGCGCACAGGGAGCCGGTGCGCATCACGCCCACGTCGCGGGTCTTCTTCCGCGAGCTTTCCAAGGTGTGGCCAGACGGCCGCGTCCGCGCCGCCATGGCCGACGTCGCCTCGCGTGAGCGCGCGCGCGTCACCCGTGGCGCCCGCGTGCTGGAAAAGATCCCCGTCTTCAACGCGGTCATCCGAAACGGGATCTCGGCGACGATGACCGAAGGCGGAATTCGCAGCAACGTCATTCCCGCCGACGCCTGGGCCAACCTCAACATCCGCACGCTTCCGGGAGAATCGATCGACAGCGTCGTCGCCCGACTCCGGACGGCGGTCAACGACCGGCAGGTGACGATCGACGTCACGGACCGGACCGAGCACGACCCCCCGGCGTCGTCGTACGAATCCGCGATGTTCGCGGCCATTCGCGAGAGCGCCAGGGCGCTGTCGCCGAATCTTGCGGTGGTGCCCTATCTCAGCACCGGCGCCACCGACAATGCCGTCCTGCGCGCCGGTGGGATGCACGCGTACGGCATCTTGCCATTTCCCATGGATCAAGGAGACGAGGATCGAATGCACGGACACGACGAGCGAGTGCCGCTCGAATCGCTCCACTTCGGAACGCGGCTCATCTACGGCGCCATCCGCCGCGTGACACAGTGAGCAGCCGCAAGACCGCCGTCGTCACCGGTGCCTCACGAGGGATCGGGCGAGCCGTTGCCACGCGGCTGGCCGAGACGCACGACATCGTCGCCGTGGCGCGCAACGGGGAGCAGCTGGAGTCGCTGGCCCGGGAGATCGCCGGCGCCGGGGGGCGATGCCGCGCGCTCCCGCTCGACATCACCAGCGCCGAGGCGGTCGAATGGTCGCTCGGCAGCGTCGACGCCGACGTGCTCATCAACAACGCCGGCGTCGGAACGCTCAAGCCGATGCTCCAGCTGTCGGTCGACGACTGGCATCACATGGTGAATCTCAACTTCAACGCGCTCTTCTACGTGACGCGCGTGCTCCTCCCCAAGATGATCCGGCGCGGCGGCGGCACCATCGTCAACATCGGATCGCTCGCCGGCCGCAACACCTTCGTGGGCGGAACGTGCTACGCCGGCACCAAGCACGCGGTCGTCGCCTTCAGCGAGTCGCTCATGCTCGAGGTGCGCGAGTCGAACGTGCGGGTGGCGATGGTGATGCCCGGCTCGGTGGCCACCGACTTCGGCCAGCGCACCGGCGACGTCTCCTGGATGCTCCAGTCGGAGGACGTCGCCAACGCCGTGGCGTACATCGTGAACGAGCGCGACGGCGCGCTGGTCTCGCGCGTGGAGATGCGCCCGGCCAGGCCGAAGCGCGCGGAGCGTCCCGCATGAGCGACGCGATGGTGCCGCGGCCGGTGCTCGCCGTCCTGAGCGACCTGCTCTTTCGCTCCAAGATCGACGAGGTGGCGCGCCGTCTCGGGCTCACGCTCCGCGTCGCCCGCTCCAGGGAGCAGCTCGAGCGACACCTCGCCACGGTGTCTCCCTCCATCGCGCTGGTGGACCTCGAGGAGAGCGCCCTCGACCCGTCGGAGACGATCCGTCGTCTCAAGTCGCTGGCCGATCCGCCGCGCATCATCGCCTTCGCCGGCCACACCAACGTGGACGCCATCCGCGCCGGACGCGATGCCGGCGCCGACGCGGTGCTCGCGCGCTCCGCGTTCACCGCGCAGCTTCCGCGATTGTTGGGCGAGGCGCTCCCCGCGGCATCCGACCACCTCCCCCCTCCCCCGAACGGGACCTAGATTCCAGGGCGTGAGCCCCCTGGCCGAGCAGCGTTCTCGCTCCGATACCTCCCAGCCCACCATTCGGGAGCTGGTGGCCGTCCGCGAGATCGTTCACGCCTTCATGACCGCCGACCGGGCGGAGGACGTCTTCCAGTTCGCGCTCGACCGCGTGAGCCCGCTGGTGGGTGCCACCTTCGCATCGGTCTACCTGCTCGATCATGGCGACGACACCATGCGGCTGGTGGCGGCCTTCAACTGGCCACAGCGCTACCGCCCCTTCCTCGGACAGATGCGCGTGCGACTCGGCCACGGCCCGAGCGGGGAGGCGGCCGCCGAGCGCCGCACGATCTACATCCCCGACATCTTCGCCGATGAGTCGCTGGTCGACTGGCAGGACATCGCCCGCGAGCTCGACTTCCGCGCCATCATCGCCCTCCCCCTGGAGACGCGCACGCGCGTTCTTGGCGCGGTCACCTTCTACTACGCCGAGGCGGGCGCCAACTCGGTCGAGGAGCGCGCGTTGCTGCGCATCGTCGCCGACCAGATGGCCGCCACCGCCGAGAAGTCGGCGCTGATCGACGAGCTGCGCCGCACCAACGCCGCGCTGCTGGAGAGCAACGCCGAGCTCGAGAAGCAGTACTTCGCGGCGCTCGAGGCGCGGCGTCTCAAGGACGAGTTCCTGGCCAACATCTCGCACGAGCTACGCACTCCGCTCACCGCGGTGCTGGGGTACACCTATCTGCTCCAGGAGGGACTCTCCGGCCCGCTCACCGAGGAGCAGCGCACCACGCTGTCGCAGGTGGCCGTGTCGAGCGAGCGGTTGCTCGGGCTGATCGAGGACCTGATCGAGCTCACCACGCTCCGCCGCGGCGAGCTTCAGCTGGTGATCGAGGAGTTCGATCCGCGCTCCGCGCTGCGCGAAGCGGTGGAATCGACGCGCGGCCTGTCGCCCCACGTTCAGCTCCGACTCGACGTTCCGGAGTCCGACGTCGGACGCATGCGTAGCGATCGGAGGAAGGTCGTCAAGATCGTCAGCAGCCTCCTGTCCAACGCCTACAAGTTCACGATGCGTGGCGAGGTGAACGCCTGGGTGGAGGTGCGCGATGGCATGGCGCGCTTCGGCGTGAAGGACACGGGCATCGGCATCGCGGAGGATGCGCAGCAGCTCGTATTCGAGGAGTTCCGTCAAGTCGACGGGTCGACCACGCGCACGTACGGCGGCTCCGGCCTAGGACTGGCCCTCTCGCGGCAACTGGCCCGCCTGCTCGGCGGCGACATCACGCTAGATTCCGCGCCGAGCCACGGGTCATCCTTCGTGGTGGAGCTCCCGCTGGAGTTCGCGCCCGCCGACGCGCAGACCACGCTCCTCGAATAGCGTTCGCTCACCGTCATCACTCGAGAGACATGATACTGGAGATCAAGACCACGCGCCCCGGCGCGGAGGTGCTCGCGGCGGCGAAGACGTTCTTCGCGCGACGGAATCCGGTGTACGCCGCCTTCGTGGAGAAGGAAGGCGACAATTACGTCACCTTCCGCGGCCAGGGCGGGGAGGAGCTGGTGCTCGCCGTGGCGCCGGTCGAGGGGGGGACGTCGGTGCGCGGCTCCACCTATCTCTTCGATCAGCAGCTCCAGCGCTTCTTCACCACCCTCGACACGCTGCCCGAAGAGCGGGAGGTCGGATGACGGCGCCGTTCGTCACCGAGCTTCGCGCGCGGGCCGGCGTGATCCGCGTCGGATCGCCCACCGGCCAGCGGGTCGTGGTGCGCGTCGAGATCCCCGAGGTGTGGGACGTCGTGCGCATCGAGACCTCGCCTGACGAGTCGGTGCGCGCCGTCAAGAACGCGGCGCTCCAGGAGCTGCTCCCGCGCGCGGATCAGCGCGAGTACGTGATGAAGCTTGGCGGACACG
>DATFFZ010000188.1:0-32335 GCA_035249845.1 Gemmatimonadaceae bacterium | reverse complement strand
CGAGGACGTGCCGCCCATCAAGACGGTGATCTTCATCGGGGGAAGAATGGCCGGGCACTACTTGCAACGGAAGGGGCCGGGCGGATCGCGGAGGTGCGAAAGCCATCGCGGATACGTGATCGCATCGCACATCCGCAATCGGAATGTGTCATGTGCGATTACGGCTCCCCTACACGGAACCGTTCGCCCATTCGGGATCCACATTGCGGATGTGCGATGCGATCACGTATCCGCGATGGCTTTCGCACCTCCGCGATCCGCCCGGCCCCTTCCGTTGCAAGTAGTGCCCGGCCATTCTTCCCCCGATGAAGATCACCGTCTTGATGGGCGGCACGTCCTCGGAACGGGACGTGTCGCTGGCCTCGGGCGTGCGCATTGCGCAGGCGCTCCGGGGGCGGGGTCACGATGTGATCTCGCTGGACACGGCGAGGGGGGTGATCGAGTCGGAGGAAGAGGAGGCGATGCTGCGCGGGGTGGTGGTCAAGACGGCACCGCCGGAGCTCGAGCAGTTGCAGCACATGGCTCGCACCTCGCTCTCGCCATCGCTCGGGATGCTCCCCGCCATCCGGGAGGTGGACGTCGTCTTCCTGGCGCTGCACGGAGGGCAGGGGGAGGACGGGACGCTCCAGGCGTTGCTCGACCTGGCCGGCGTCCGCTACACCGGAAGCGGTCATCTGGGCAGCGCGCTGGCGATGGACAAGGACCTCTCGAAGCATCTCTTTCGCGCCTACGGCGTGGACACGGCCGATTGGGTGATGGTGACGCGCGGCGAGGAGATCGTCGAGGGGGAGCGGCGTTTCGAGGCGTCGGGGATGGGACTTCCGGTGGTCGTGAAGCCGAGCAAGCAGGGGTCGACGGTGGGGCTGAGCGTGGTGCGGGAGCGGAACGCGCTGAGCGATGCCATTCGTGAGGCACTGCGCTTCGATGACGAGGTGATGATCGAGCAGTTCGTTCCCGGCCGGGAGCTGACGGTGAGCGTGCTCGGCTCGCGCGCGCTTCCGGTGGGTGAGATTTTTCCGAAGCACGAGATCTACGATTACGAGTGCAAGTACACGCAGGGGATGGCGGTGGAGGAATTTCCGGCGAGGCTCTCGTCGTCGGAAACAGGGGAGATTCAGCGCCAGGCTCTAGCGGCATTTCGCGCGCTCAAGCTTGGAGGTTATGCGCGAGTGGACTTCCGCATGTCGGGTGATGGACGCTTCTATTGTCTCGAGGCGAATACGTTGCCGGGGATGACCGGCACGAGTCTGCTGCCGCAAGCCGCCGCCGCCGACGGAATGCCATTCGCCGAGCTGTGCGAGCGTATCGCGCAGTTGGCACTCGAGCGGGACCAGGGGGGTGTGACGTGACGACGCCGTACGCGACGCGCACCACGGGGCCGACCGCCGCCATCGCCGGGATCGCACCCGGCGTGCAGTCGCAGGGACTCTGGGCGGGGCGCCGTCAGCTGTTCGTGCGCTTTGCCGGCGAGGCGGAGACGGCGACGCTCTTCACCGCCGAGATGCTGACGAGGCATATGGAGCGGGCGGTGAATCAGTCACCGCTGCACTCCATCTCGCTCTGCGGTCGCGATCCATTGGCGAGCACCAGCTTTCTCGCCGATGCGTTCGGCAGATGGATGCCGACGCTCCCCATCATGGCGGATGTGGACGGTCAGCGTCCGGAAGCGATTCAGGAATTGGCAGGTCGTCTGGCACTGGTACAGGTGACGGTCGACCTCACCGAGGCTGACGTGGCGCAAGGGCGCGCGGTGGACACGTTGCGCGCGGCGGCACAGGCAGGGACGCGACATGCCGCGGTGATCGCGCCACGCGATGGGGTGAGCGACGCGCAAATTCTGAGGTTCGTCGAGCAGGCGCACCAGGCCAGCCCCGGCACGAAGATTGTTGTGCATCCGGTGGTGGGCGCCGAGCGACCCCCGCTCGATCGCCGGTACGCGACCCTGGTCGAGAAGGCGATGGCGATCCACCCCGACGTTCGGCTCGTCATGCGCGTATTGCCGCCGGTGGGCACGCGGTGAACGGGGCGGGGAGGGGTTGGAGCGGGGCAAGCGCCACTTCAGGCGCTGGAGCCGTGCCGGACGGGGGAACCGAGGGGCGGTCACCGTGTTATTACTGCTGCAGCCGACCGAGCGCCCCGGCCGGCGCCTGATGCATTTCGTTCCACCGGACCGGCCATGACGTTCCCCGCCACCGACGAACAGGATTACCCGCGCATCACGCCAGCCGTGCAGTGGCTGATCGCCATCAACGTGGCGATCTTCTTCCTGCAACTGACGGTCGTGAGCTCGATGGACATGGCCACCGTGCTCGGTTTCGAGCTACGGGACCTGACCGAGCAGCCGTGGACGATCCTCACGTACATGTTCGTGCACGCCGGGTTCCTGCACCTGGCGTTCAACATGTACCTGCTCTGGGTGTTCGGGCCTCGTCTCGAGCACGCGTGGAGCCCGGGGTCCTTCCTCTGGTACTTCCTCTGGTGCGGGCTCGGCGGCTGGCTCTTCCACATGATGCTCACGCGCGACGGCATCCTGGTGGGCGCGTCGGCGGGCGTGTTCGGCGTGATGCTGGCGTACGCGATGCGGTGGCCGGACGAGGAGATGCTGGCGTTCTTCCTCATCCCGGTGAAGGTGAAGTGGCTGGTGCTGCTCTTCGCCGGACTGGATCTGGTGTTCGGCATCGCCAGCCTGGGCGCGACCGGCGGGAGTGTCGCCCACTTCGCGCACCTCGGCGGCTTCGCGTTCGGATGGATGTATCTGCGCTGGAGCGCCGCCCCGAGCATCGACCGACTTCGGCAGCGCATGTCGCAGCTTCCCGACGTGACCGACGAGACGCCGCGCGCCATCCCGCGCGCGCATCGGCCGCGTGAGCGCGGCTCGGAGATCGACGAGATCGTGGCCCGCAGCAACGCGATCGCCACCCAACGTCCGGCCACCACGACGCTCTCCGGCAAGGTCGGCAAGAAGAAGACCGAGGAGCTCAACCACGTCCTCGACAAGATCTCCGAGAAGGGAATCGGCAGCCTGACGAGTGAGGAGAAGCGGCTGCTGGAGGAGATGTCGAGGAAGCTGAGAAATAGGGAATAGGGAAAGAGGGAATGGGATCAGGGGCAAGGACAAAGGCCGGTGATGCTCGCCGGCCTTCGTCGTTCTCGAATCCCTGCTCCCGATGAAAAGCGCCCCCCGGGAGATCCCGGGGGGCCGTACCGCCACGCCGTTCCCGCGGCGGCAATGTCCGGCGCAGGGAGCACCGGCACGGAGGTCAAGGTAGCACTGGGCTCCGGTGATGTCCACCAGGCCAGCTATCTACCGAGAAGACAGCACCATAGCGACCGAGGTAACATTCTGAACGGGAGGAACTCTGGCGTCCGGCGCCTAACGTGGCTACCGTATTTTGCCTCGTCCCACCAGCGCTGGCACCCCGCTGTACCACCTTCCTCAGGGGCCTCCCGTGCGTCTCCTCCTCCTCATCCTCGCCCTGTGCGCGGCTGCGGCGCCGCTCCAAGCCCAGAAAGGGAAGAAGGCACCAAAACGTCCGCGACTCGACGCGAGCGCCGACACGAACTCGTGGGGGGCGTACTACTACCACGGCCTTGCGCGCATCGACAAGCACCCCGAGGAAGCTGAGGCGGCGTTCTACTGGGCGGCGCGTCTCGACCCGGTGCGCTCCGAGCCGCTCTACGGTCGATGGATCGCGTTCTGGGCGTCCGACGTGGACAAGCTCGCCCGCTACATGCTGGGCCAGCGCTTCATCGTCGAGTCGAAGGACGTCGTCGCCATCGACAGCCTGCTCGATGCCGCGTTGCTACGCGATCCCTTCCTTCATCGCACGCTCGAGCGCACGCTGTGGGACAAGCTGTACGAGGAAGCGACCGGCAAGATCGCCATGGAGTGGAACCGGGCCGACCCCTATACACGTGGATGGCTGTCGTACACGCAGGGCGAGGTCGGCCGCGCCGCGGTGAGCTTCCGGGAGGTCCTGAAGAAGAAGCCCGACAACACGCAGGCGCGCATCTATCTGGCCAAGGCGCTCTACCTCATGGAGGAGTACGACAGCGCCGCGGTGGAGCTGGGCCGCGTGCTCGACGAGATGCGCAAGAGGGACCAGAAGAAGCTGGTGTATTTCTACCAGTCGAAGGCGCACATGGAGTACACGGTAGGAATGGTCCACGCCCGAGCGGGCCAGTGGGCCAAGGCGAAGGAGGCGTTTGGTCGCGCGCTGTCGGAGGACCTCTCGTTCTCGATGGCGCACTCGCGCCTGGCCGAGGTGGCGCTGGTGGCCGGAGATACTACGGAGTCGCTCCACGAGCATGAGCTGGCGGTGGAGCTACGCGGCGACGATCCCTTTCTCCGTTTCGTCTACGGCGCGGCGCTCCTCCAGGTGAGGAAGCACAGGGAGGCGGCCGAGCACTTCCGCAAGACGGTGGAGCTGGAGCCGCACTTCGCCTGGGCGTACTTCAATCTGGCGCTGTCGCTCGACATGGGTGGACAGTATCCGGACGCCGTGACGAACTACAAGGCATTCCTTGCGCGCGCGCCGCGCGCTATGGTGGAGCAGGTAACGCTGGCCAACGATCGCATCAAGGAGCTGGACGGGATGCCGGCGCTGACGGTAGGAGGCTCGCGGTGACGTCTGGGGGTGCGCGCGTGGGTCCGGCGCTCCTCGCGCTCGTGCTCGCGCTGCCGGTGAACGCGCAGGAAAAAGCGACGGGTCCGATTCGTCCGCGAACGACGTACGAGGATCTGCAGATGCTCTCCGGAGTGCTGAACCAGATCCGCGTCAATCACCCCGACTCGCAGGACACGCACGGTCTCATCATGGCGGCGATCGAAGGATTGGTGCGGGAAGCCGATCCGCACTCCTTCGTCATCCCCGCCATCCGCCTCAACCCCGAGAAGGAGAAAGCGCTGCGCGACGGGAAGCTCTACCCGGTGCCGGTGACCTTCACCTTCTTCGGCGGCTCCCCAGTGGTGAACAGCGTCGCGCCCGGAAGCTCGGCGGCCAAGACGGACATCCTGCCGGGCGACGAGCTGGTGGCCATCGATCGCAGACCCGTGAGCGCGGCGAGCGCCGAGGAGCTGGACATCGTGCTCGCCGGCCCCAAGAACTCCACCATCACGCTCACCTTCGAGCGGCGACGGGTGGACGGCACGCTGGTCCAGCTCGAGCGCGTGGTGAAGCGCGAGCGTCCGGGTGAAGCGTCGGCGGTCCCCGCGGCATTCATGCTCGACCAGCGCACCGGCTACGTGCGGGTCACCACCTTCGTCGGCGAGAAGGTGGCGGACGACGTGCACGATGCGCTCTCGCGCCTCGAGCGCGAGGGGATGGAGCGGCTCGTCCTGGACCTGCGCGACAACGGCGGCGGGAGTGTGGAGGAAGCGTCGAAGATCGCCGGCGAATTCCTTCCGAAGGGTGCGATCATCTACACGGCCGAGGGGCGGAAGGAGGACATCCGCGACACGGCACGGGTGGGGCGCTCCTTCTGGCGAAGTGAGAAGCGCTATCCGATCGTCGTGATGGTGAATAGCGGCTCGGCGAGCGCGTCGGAGCTGGTGGCGGGCGCGCTGCAGGACCACGATCGCGCGCTGATCGTCGGTCGGCCGAGCTTCGGCAAGTCACTGCTCATGCGCGGATTCCCGCTGCCTGACGGGTCGGTGCTGGTGATGGTGATAGGTCACCTGCGCACGCCGTGCGGCCGCGTCATCCAGCGGCAGTACCGAGGGGTGACGCGGCACGACTACTACCGGCTGGCGCGGGCCGCGCGCGACACGGCCGGTCGTCCCTCGTGCAAGACCGCCGGGGGACGCACGGCGTACGGCGGCGGCGGGATCTTCCCCGACATCGTGCTCTCCGAGCCGCAGCCGACGCCACTCTGGCTGGCGCGCGTCTACGAGGAAGCCTTGCTGCTCAAATGGACGCCCGGGTATCTGAGCGCCAACGGCGGTGCCTTCGCGTCGCTGGAGAGCTTTGCCAGGAATCCCGTTCTGCCGGCCGATGCGCTGACGTCGTTCCGCGCCTTCGCGGCCGAGCAGAACGTGGCGGTGCCGACCGATCCTGGCTCCGAGGACATGCTTCGGCGCGCCATCGCGCGCTGGGCGGCGGACACGAAGTGGGGAGACGTCGGCCTCTACCGGCTCACCGCGGTGCTCGATCCGGAAGTGAAGAGCGCGGTGGAGGCGTTCGCGCAGGCGGAGAAGCTGAAAAACTAGGGAATCGGGAATCGGGAATCGGGGATGAGGAAGACGGCCGCCGGAAATCCGGCGGCCGTCTTCCTTTCGTGCTACGACCCGGCGGCTCAGAAGAACGAGTAGCGCGCCGAGAGCTGGATCTGGTAGTAGGATCCGAACACGTCCGAGGTGTACTCGCGCGTGCTGAGCGGGAACTGGAAGATGCCCTGCGACTGCGAGATCGGGAGGTTCGCACCGCCGGCCGTCCCGTTCGTGCCGGTCTGCCCCACGTGCTGGAGCAGCGGAACGTTCGAGTTGATGCTGTTGGCCGTCTGCTTGACCTTCCCCCAGTCCTTGTTGATGAGGTTCAGGAAATTGAAGATGTCGAGCTGCAGCGACAGCCGGTTCCCGCCGACGGCTGGCAGCGACTGGCGAATCGACACGTCCATGAAGTTCTGCCACGGCGCGCGGCAGCTGTTGCGCTCCATGATCTGCCCGCGCTGCTCGCGCAAGCACTCGGAGCTCTCGATGAACTCCTCGAACGCCGCCGCCTGCTCTTCCGCGGTAGCCGGGTTGTTCCCGCCGATGTTCCTGAAGAGGATCTCGACCGGGTTGGTGGCGTCGGTCGGGATGTAGATCAGGTCGTTCCCCTGGAAGCCGTCGGCGTTGAGATCGCCGCTGCCGCCGGAGCCGCCGCTGTAGATGTAGTCGTACGGTCCGCCGGACACGCCGGAATACAGCACCGAGATGTCGGTCGGCCACTTCTTCCACGGCGCCGTGTAGGTGCCGGTGATCTGCAGCTTGTGCGGCTGGTCGAAGAGCGATGTCCCCAGGTTCTTCGCATCGTGCCGCCCGCCGAGCGTTCGGCCGAAACGCCAGTTCGAGATCGCCTGGCTCGACGTCAGGCTCTGCACGTCACGAGAGCGCGAGTACGTGTACGACACGCGCGCCTCGAACGACTGCGAGAACTGCTTCTGCACCTGTCCGGTGACGTTGAAGGAGTAGTCTCTGGAGTGGTTCTCCACGTCGATCACTTCGGAGAACCGGTTGTTGACCGGGCGTGTGCGGACGACGCCGGCGGTGGTGATCGTATCGGCGTACACCGCGCGGCCATTCTTGTCGACGCCGCGGAACTGGATGTTGCGGTTGACGTAGAACCAGTTGTTGAGGCCCTTGGTGAACAACCCCTCGAGCGTCCCGACCATGTTCCAGGGGAGGCGGCGGTCGTACGCCAGCGACCCGCGCAGGATCTGCGGATAGTTGAGGTCGGAGGTGAGCAAGTTCACCGGCCCGATGAAGCCGGTGGAGAGACCCTGCCCGTTGAGGCAGTTCGACGGCTGGTTCTCAGGGTCTGGGAAGAACGGCTGGCGGCCGCGGTTGTCCACGGTGGACCCGATGCCGCACGAGAGCGTGACGAGGCCGCTCCCCGTGTTCGCGTACGCGTTGCTGACCCATACGAACGCGGGGCGTCCGACGAATATGCCGACGCCGCCTCGAACCTGATTCACCCGGTCGCCGGTCACATCCCAATTGAATCCGAGTCGCGGCGACCATTGGACTTTCCCTGTCGGAACGTCTCGCGTGTCGCGTCCGAACGCGCCCTCCACGGCCGAGGTGTACCGCGGCTCCTCGGGGAGCACCGGCATGTCGGCGCGGATGCCGTACGTGACGGTGAGCCGTGGGCTGACCTGGAACTGATCCTGGATGTAGAGCGCGAACTGATAGGCGTCGAACTCGGCGGCGTTGCTCCCCCCGCCGAGGTTCTTGGCGATGCGGAAGGTGCGGGCGCTGCCATTCGCCAGGGAGTCGAGGTTGTCGAACTCGTAGACGCCGAACGACGCGCGCGAGAAGAGATTGCCAATGCTGTAGCGCTCGGCCCGCGCACCGACCGTCAGCCGATGCCGTGCTCCGACGTCGAAGCTGAAGTTGTTGGAGAGCTCGATGATGTCCTGGTCGAGCGCGTTCCCCTGCGAGAACTCCTCGCTGCCGGCGCGCAGCGTGACCGTGGAGCCGTCGGTTCCGACGGTACGGACGGAGACCTGGGGCGCCAGCGTGTTGGGCGTGCGGCGGTCGCGGATGGTGGTGAAGCCCGCGATCAGTTCGTTGCTCGTGCCGTTGTTGAAGTTGGAGAGCAGTTGCGCGACGGTGGCGTTCTTCCTCGAGGCGAAGAAGTAGCCGTTGGACGTCATCTGCGCGGTGGTGCGGCTGCGGTCGAGCAGGCGATCCCACTCCGCCATGCCGTAATTGTGGCGGACGAAGAAGCGGTGCACCGGGCTGATGTTGACGTCGAGGCGCCCGAAGAAGTTCCTGGTGGGGTTCTCGGCGTTGAAGATGTTCGGCGAGCCCGGCTCGATGCCGTAGCCGTTCAGGAGCTGCACGAAGCGATCGAGGTTCGCCGGATCGACCAGGTAGGGCACGCCGGCGCCTGCATCCTGTCCGAGGTACGGACCGGCCGCGGGCTGGGACTGATCCTGGAACTCCGGCGCGATGAAGAAGTGCGCCTTGTCGGTGACGATCGGACCGCCGACGGAGAAGCCGAACATCTTCTGGTCGAAGGTCGACTGGCGGATGAGCGGCACATCACGGGCGAGTCCTTCGTTGCGCATCGTGTAGAACGCGGTGCCGCGGAACTGGTTGGTTCCGCTCTTGGTGACCGCGTTGATCAGCGCCCCGTTGAAGTTGCCGTGGCGGAGATCGTAGGGGGACAGGAGCACCTGGTACTCCTTCACCGCCTCGAGCGAGATCGACTTTCCGCGTGCCTGTCCACCGGGCTGACCGGTGGAGCCGAGTCCGAAGAGGTCGGTCTCGCTGGCGCCATCGATCTGGATGTTGTTGAACCGGTTGTTGACGCCGCCGCCGGAAAGACCCGGGCCGGTGGTGGAGACCTGCGGCGTGGCGCGCACGAAGTCGGTGAAGTTCCGGTTCAGCGTCGGGAGGCGCTGGATGAGCTGCTCGTTGATGTGGGTCGAGGTCCCCTGCTTCGAGGCTGAGAAGAGGGGATCTTCCTCGCCCTCGACGGTGACGCCGGCGAGCGTGGCGGCCTGCTCGACCAGTTGGACGTTGAGCGCCAGGTTCTGGCCGAGGGTGAGGAAGATGTTGTCGCGGGTGGCCTGCTGGAAACCGATGCGGCGAATGGTGAGGGTATATGGTCCTCCGGTTTCCAGGTTGGCCACGGTGTAGCGGCCGCCCTGCTGCGAGATCGTGCCGGTCGTGGCGCCGGTTTGCCGGTGCTGCACCTGAATCTGTGCGGCTTCGATCCCCTCGCCGTTGGCGCTGGTGACGATGCCGCTGATCGACGCGGTCGTGACACCCTGCGCTTCGAGCCGAGCGAGGCCGCCGCTCGCGACAATCGCCGCGAGGGCGACCAGTCCGAGACGCCGACATTGCTGGATCATGCGGTGACTCTCCTTCGGGAAAGGGTACGACTACGCAGCGACCGTCATCGCGGAGCGACCCGAGAGTGAACGGTCGTTGGTTGGAACGGTGACGATGCGGCGCCGCGGACGGGCGCGATCGTCGGGGAAATCGAGAGTACGCCGAAATGTCGTGGGGCGACGTTTCGAGGCATGGTGGGGTGCGGTAACGAACGGGTCACCGATCGGGGGTGACCCTGGTTCACCGCTGGGGGACGCGGGTCGAGGGACGGAATCCCCGGGCGAGAAAGCGGGCACAACGCCCGGATGTGGAACCCAGAGTATCACTTTCATACCGTCTCCGCCAGAGAAGAGGTCAGGGTGTCGGAGGGGCGTCAGGCGCTATGTCAAACCCTTCCGTCCTGCGGACTGTCACATCTTCTGGCCGACTCGTCGACACCGGCGCCGGCGTCGCTCCGTAGGGCCTTGAGGCACTTCTGTTTACCCGAATCGAGACTCTCCATGCGTGGCTCCCTCCTGCTCGCCTCGCCGCTCGTCGCTCTGGTCGCCCTGCCGGCGGCCGCCCAATACCGGGATCTCGAGTTCTCCGCACCGCGCGAGGGAACCGCGAACGCCGCTGGTGCGACGCGTATCGTGATCGAAGCCGCGGCGGGGTCGCTTCGCGTGAATGGGAAGAGCGGATCCCGAGAGGTCCGCGCCACCGGCACCGCGTTCGCATCGACGCGGCGGTTGCTCGAGGAGGTGACGCTCACCGTCGAGCGACGCGGCGGCGACGTGGTGGTCGTGGTCGACATCCCGGAAGACGACGATGGATGGCGCGACGACATGCAGGCGCTGCTCGATCTCACCGTGGACGTGCCTGACAACATCGCGCTCCGCGTCGAGGATGGAAGCGGCGAGGCGGAGGTGATCGGCACCGGTGCGCTCGAGATCGTCGATGGCTCCGGCGCGCTGCGGCTTGAGAGCATCGGCGGAGCGCTGAGCGTGGTCGATGGGTCCGGCGAGCTCGAGATCGGCAAGGTGCGTGGTGACGTGCGCGTGCGCGACGGCTCGGGGGAGATCGAGGTGCGCGACGTGACGGGCTCGCTGACGATCGAGTCGGATGGATCGGGCGAGATCGACGTCGACGGGGTGACGGGTCGCGTGCACGTGGAGGCTGATGGATCGGGCTCGATCAACGCACGGAACGTGGGCGGGGATTTCGTGGTGGATCGGAAGGGGAGCGGCGGGATTCGGTATCGCGACGTGAAGGGGGAGGTGGTGATACCGAGGCACAAGAGGTCGGGGTACTGAACGGGGCTCGGGTCTGGGAGCGGCGAGGGGGGAAGCGGCAACGCAAACGAATGCGCCGGTCGGTGAACCGACCGGCGCATCTTCCTTGTGTTCAACCCGAGATCGCCGACTACCGGAAGTTCGCCGCGCGCACTCCCCGCGCATTCAACTGCTGGCACGCGATCACCGCCGACATGTCCCCTGCCTCGTGCACCTTGATGAAGAACGTCCCGCTCTGCCGGCTGGGGGTGGTGAACGGGAGGGTGGTGCGGGAGGTGCCTTCGCCGTTGGCGTCGATGGTGAGCGGGGGGTAGGCGGCGGACTCGCCGACCACGCCCACGTCGCCGGCGCAGGAACCGTAGTGGACGTGCCACGCATATGTGGCGCCGGCCTGGGCTCCGGTGAGCTTGATGGTGGCGGTCGTCCTGGTGTCGCCATCGGGGATCAGAGCGCCGTCGATCCGGACGCCGGTACCGTCTCCCGAGGGCGTCGTCCACGCCGGGGAGGCCTCCAGCGCGCCCGGAGACTCGGAGACGACGTTCCGCTGCACGCACGCGGCGAGCGTCCCAGAGGCCGCCAACAGTGCCGCGACCAAACGAATCCTCATTGCTTGTCTCTCCACGGTGGGGTGGTTCAGGGCGTCACGGTGCAGACTGCGTGCGCGCGCGGCGGCGATGAAGAAACGGCCTGGCGTGAGCGGGCGGTGGGACGAGCTGCCGCCACGAACCAGGGGTGTTGACGTGGGTGCCGACCTGTGATACAGTTGAATCAACTCGATGATTCGACAGTGTCACATGGCGCGCTGGCTTCTCCTCATTCACCACCTACCCCCCAAGCCGGACTACCTCCGGGTCAAGGTCCGGCGGCGCCTCCAGCACGTGGGCGCGCTCGGGCTCAAGAACTCCGTCTACGTCCTTCCTCGACGCGACGACACGCTCGAGGACCTCGAATGGGTGCTCTCCGAGATCCGCGACGAGGCCGGCGAGGCTGCCATCCTCGACGCCGAGTTTCTGCACGGGCCGTCGGACGAGGAGCTGGAGGCGCGCTTTCGTGCCGCGCGCGACGAGGCCTACACGACCCTCGCCAAGGAAGCGCGCGCCGCCGGGAAAGCCGACGTCGGCGAGCCCGAGCTGGCCCGCCTCCGGCGCCGGCTGGCCGACATCACCCGGCTCGACTACTTCGGCGCGAGCAAACGTGGCGACGCCGAACAGGAGATCATGCGCCTCGAGGCGACCATGCTGAGCGAACGGGCTCTGGTGCCTGACGAGTCTCCGGCGCCCGGAGCGCCTCGCACTCCCTCCACCATTCGCGGCGCCACCTGGGTCACGCGCGCGGGCGTGTTCGTGGACCGCATCGCCAGCGCCTGGCTCATCCGTCGCTTCGTCGACCCGGATGCGAGCTTCCGCTTCGTGAACGACATCCGTCACACGCCGGCGCCCGGCGAGATCCGCTTCGACATGGTGGGCGCCGAATACACCCACGAAGGAGATCGCTGCACCTTCGAGGTGTTGCTGTCGCGCTTCGCCCTTGCCGATCCGGCGTTGGCCGAGATCGGGAAGATGGTGCACGACATCGATCTCAAGGACGACAAGTACGGCTCGCCGGAAGTGCCGGGGCTCCTCGCCGTCCTGAGCGGGCTGGTGCGCGCTCACCCGGACGACCAGGCCAGACTGGCGGCCGGCGCCGCGATATTCGACGCGCTCTACGCGCGCGCCGGAGCCCCATGACCACGTCGTCCTCCACGCTCCTGCTGACGCGCAGCGACGTGCGGTCGTTGCTCGACATGGACGCCTGCATCGCCGCGGTGGAGAGTGCCTTCCGCGCGCACGCCGAGGGACGCACGCTCCAGCCGGCCGTGCTCGGCACCGACGCGCCACCCGGCGGCATCTTTCACGTGAAGGCGGCGGGAGTGCGCGGGTCGCGGTCGTACTACGTGGCCAAGATCAACGCCAACTTCCCCGAGAATCCACATCGGCGCGGCACGCCCGCCATCCAGGGGCTGATCGTGCTCTTCGATGCGGACAGCGGCGAGCCGGTGGCGGCGATGGATTCCGCCGAGATCACCAGCCTGCGCACCGCGGCGGCCACCGGCGTGGCGGCGAAGCATCTGGCGCTGCCTGACGCGGCCACCGCCACTATCGTTGGCTGCGGTGTCCAGGGGCGGGCGCAGCTGGTGGCGCTCTCGCGCGTGCGCGCGCTTCGAGCGGCGCTGGCGGTGGACCGTGACGCGCAGGCGGCATCGCGCTTCGCCGCCGAGATGTCGTCGCTGCTCGGAATTCCGGTGCGGGCCGCCGCCGACGTGCACGCGGCCGTGCGCGAGAGCGACATGTGCGTCACCTGCACGCCCTCTCGTCAGGCGGTGCTCGGCGCCGGGGATGCGCATGCGGGGTTGTTCATCGCCGGCGTGGGCGCCGACAACCACGACAAGCAGGAGCTGGACGGCGCGCTGCTGGCCTCCGCCACGGTGGTGGTGGATGTGCTGGAGCAGTGCGCGAAGGAAGGAGACCTGCATCACGCCATCGCCGCCGGCCTCATGCGCCCCGACGACGTGCACGCCGAGCTGGCCGACGTGGTGAGTGGCAGGAAGCCCGGACGCACCTCGCGCGAGCAGGTGACGGTGTTCGACAGCACCGGCACGGGGCTGGAGGATGTGGCCGCGGCCGGCGTCGTGTACGAGCGGGCACTCGCCGGCGGGCGAGGCGTCCGCGTGTCGCTTTTGGACTAGGAGGATCTCATGCGCTGGATCACACGCGAGCGGCCGGTGATCGATCGGGTGGCATGCCCATGGCTCATCGCGCGCTTCATCGACGAGGAGCCGGAGTTCCTGTTCGTGCCGCCCGACGATGTGGAGCGGAAGGCCGCCGAGTTAGGCGCCACGCCCTACGACGTGGAAGGGGTGGAGCTCTCGCACGACGGGCCGAAGTGCAGCTTTGATGCGTTTCTGGCGAAGTATCACCTGGAGGACCCGGCGCTGCACCGGATCGCCGACATCGTGCGTGGCGCGGACACGGCGCGCCTCGACCTGGCGCCGCAGGCGGCGGGTCTGCTCGCCATCTCGTTCGGGCTCTCGCGGATGTTCAAGAGCGATCACGAGCAGCTGGCGCAGGGCTTCGTTGTATACGACGCGCTCTACACGTGGTGCCGCGAGGCGTCCGACGCGACGCATAGCTGGAACCCGCAGAAGAAGAAGCCGGCGACGTAACGGGAGCGGCTCAGCCGGCACGGCGCGGGCCGCGCTGCGCGCCGCGCCCCACGAGGTGCCGCGCGCCCTCGACCACCGCATCGGCGGTCACGCCGAGCTCGCGAAAGAGCGTCTGGTACGGTGCGGATGCGCCGAAGCGGTCCACACCCACGACCGCGCCGTCCAGTCCCACCCATCGGCGCCACCCCGGCGTCGCGCCGGCCTCCACCGCCACGCGCGCGCGAACGCGATCGGGCAGCACCTGCTCGCGATACTCGTCGCTCTCCGCCTCGAACAGTTCCATGCTCGGCATCGACACGACCCGAGCCGCGACCCCTTCGGCGTCCAGCCGCTCCCTCGCCTCCAGCGCGAGCTGCGTCTCCGATCCGGTGGCGATGAGGATCACATCCGGCTCGCCGGCGTCGGCGAGCACGTAGGCCCCGCGCGAGACGCCCGTCGCCGACGCGACCCGGGCGCGGTCGAGCACCGGCACCGCCTGACGCGTGAGCACCAGCGCCGTGGGACCATGCCGGCGCTGGAGGGCCACGCGCCACGCTTCCACGGTCTCGGTGGCATCGGCGGGTCGGAGGACCACCAGGTTCGGGATCGCGCGCAACGCGGTCAGATGCTCGATGGGCTGGTGCGTGGGGCCATCTTCGCCTAGCCCGATGCTATCGTGCGTGAACACGAAGATCACCGGAAGCCCCATGATCGCCGCCATCCTGATGGAGGGTCGCATGTAATCGGAGAAGACCAGGAACGTCCCGCCGTATCCGCGCAGTCCACCGTGCAGCGTGAGTCCGTTCAGGATGCTTCCCATGCCGTGCTCGCGGACGCCGAAGCGGATGTACCCTCCGGAGAAGTCGGTGCGGTCGAGCGATCGCCCGTTCGCTCCCTTGGGCTGGGTGTTGTTCGACGGCGTGAGATCGGCCGAGCCGCCGATGAGCCAGGGCAAACGAGAGGAGAGCACGTCGATCATCGCGCCCGACGCGGCGCGGGTGGCAATGGGCTTCGCCGGATCGAACGTGGGAAGGTCCGCGTCCCATCCGAGGGGGAGGTCGTTGCGCACGCACTCCTCGAAGGCACGGGCCAGCTCCGGATGCTCGGCGGCCCAGGCGGCGACGCGCTCGCTCCACTTCTCCTGCCGCGAGGCCCGGCAAGCGCCGATGTCGCTCAGAAACGCGCGGACCTCGGGATCCACGAAGAACTCCTCGTCCGGAAGACCGAGGCGCTCCTTGGCCAGACGCACCTCCTCGGGGCCGAGCGGCTCGCCGTGGGCCTTGGAGCTGTCCTGCCGGTTGGGACTGCCGAAGCCGATGTGCGTGCGACAGGCGATGAGCGATGGACGCCCGGCATCGGCGCGCGCCTCGACGAGCGCGGCGTCGACGGCGCTCTGATCGTGTCCATCCACGCGCGTCGTCCCCCATCCGTACGCCGCGAAGCGCTGGAGCACATCCTCGGTGAACGACAGCGACGTCGGGCCGTCGATGCTGATGCCATTGTCGTCGTACAGCACGATGAGCTTGCCGAGGCCGAGGTGTCCGGCCAGCGCGCATGCTTCGTGTGACACGCCCTCCATGAGATCGCCATCGCTGGCGATGACGTAGGTGTAGTGATTCACGATTTCGAAGCCCGGGCGGTTGAATCGCTCCGCCAGCACACGCTCGGCGAGCGCCATCCCCACCGCGTTGGCGATCCCCTGGCCAAGTGGGCCGGTGGTCGTCTCGACACCCGGTGTGAGTCCGCGCTCGGGGTGTCCCGGCGTGCGGCTTCCCCACTGTCGAAAGCGTCGCAGCTCGTCGAGCGGCAGATCGTAGCCGGCGAGATGGAGCAGGGCGTAGAGGAGCATGCTGCCGTGGCCGGCCGAGAGCACGAAGCGATCGCGGTCGAACCAGTCCGGGTCGTCGGGATTGAAGGTGAGGTGCCGGGTCCAGAGGACGACGGCGGCGTCGGCCATGCCCATGGGCATGCCCGGGTGTCCGGAGTTGGCCTTCTGCACCGCGTCCATGGCCAGCGCGCGAACGTTGTTCGCGGCGCGGCGCGGGAGATCGTCGATCTCGGCGTCGGCGCGCTCGATGAAGGCGAGAGCGGTGTCGGTCACGGAGTGCTCGGCGTCAGGGGGAAGCGGTGGCGTGCGCCGCCGCGTCCGCCGGGGCGGCGCCCATGCGACTGAGCGCGGCGACCGGCGACGCGAACGGCAGCTTGTCGAGGTCGTTGTAGTTGCGGAGCAGATGGTAGCTGAGGAGGAGCTGGGTGAGCGCCAGCTGATTGCTCCGCCGGGTGGTGGCGCGGTCCTGGTAGGCGCCTCCGAGGTGCTCGCCAGGCGTGGCGCGCATGCCGGGGAGGTGGCTCCAGATCACCTCCTCCAACTCCTCGGCGTGCGTGGAGGCCACGTCGCCGGCGATCTCGAGGAAGTCGGCGGGGCGACCGCGGTCGCGTCCCAGCTCGAGCCGGATGCCGGAACCCGGACTCCGCGTCTCCTCCACCAGGTAGGTGAGATCGGGGTGGGCGATGGTGGGGCGCAGCACCAGCCGGACGTTGAGGTCGCCGGTGCGAGAGGTCGCCTCGTCCGGCTGATAGAAGCGTACGACGATGTCGGCGTGCTCCCGCTGTGGGCGGATGTAGTCGCGCGAATCGGCCTCGCGCTTCTCGAGCTCGGCGAGCACCTGCTCGGCCGTGTAGCCGCGCTTGGTGGTGTCGCGCTTGAGCTTCCATTCGCGGCGCACGCTCTCGGGCGGATCGAGATAGACCTTCACGTCGAGGAATTGCCGGAGCACCGCGGTGGAGAAACCGAGGAGTCCTTCGACGATCACGAACTCGCGGGGGACGACGTACTCGGGGCGCACCAGCGTTCCGGTGGAGTGGTCGTACACCGGCTTGAGGATCGGCTGCCCGTAGTGCAGCTGCTCCAGGTGCATCTCCATCACGTCGATGTAGTTGCAGTCCGGGTGGAGCGCGGTGATGCCGAGCGCGGCGCGCTCCTGCCGGTCGTACCGGTGGTAGTCGTCGGTGCAGACGTGGGTGACGCGGTCGGACCCGATGATGTCGATGAGCCCGCTGGTCAGCGTCGTCTTGCCGGCGGCACTATCGCCGACGATGCCGAGGATGATGGGTCGCCGTCTGATCATGGCAGCACCCGAGCGTTGCCGCGGCCGTCCCCGTCGGGAGGGGCGCCGGCGGCATCGGTGAAGACCCGGCTCTGGCGGACGTCGGCGGCGTCGATGCGCGCGAGCTCTTCCTTGGAGACGCGCCCGCCGGTGCGCACGAGGCGGTTCGCCTGACGGAGCTTGGCGCGATCGATGGCGTTGCGCACCGAGCGCGCGTTGGCGAAGTGCGGCTGGGCGACGCGATGCTCGAGGTACTCGCGGAAGGCGCGACGGGACGGCTCATCGAACGCGTACTGCTGCTGCGACACCATCAGCTCGGCGATGGCCATGAGCTCGTCGAGCGAGTAGTCGGGGAAGTCGATGTGGTGCGCCACGCGGGAGCGAAAGCCCGGGTTCGACTGGAAGAAGGTCTCCATGCGCTCGCGGTAGCCGGCGAGGACGACCACCAGGTCGTCCCGCTGATTCTCCATGACCTGGAGCAGCATCTCGATCGCTTCCTGCCCGTAGTCGCGCTCGTTTTCCGGGCGGTAGAGGTAGTAGGCCTCGTCGATGAAGAGGACGCCACCCATGGCGCGCTTCACGACCTCCTTCGTCTTCGGCGCGGTGTGTCCGACGTACTGGCCCACGAGATCATCGCGCGTGGCGACGACGAGGTGGCCTTTGCGCACGTAGCCCAGGTGGTGGAGGATCTTCGCCATCCGTACCGCGACCGTGGTCTTCCCGGTGCCGGGGCGGCCGGTGAAGCTCATGTGAAGCGTGGGGCGGTCGGTGGAGAGCGCCATCTGCTCGCGCAGGCGGGCGACGAGCAGGAGGGCGGCGATCTCGCGGATGCGCGTCTTCACCGGAGCGAGCCCCACCAGCTGGCCGTCGAGATCATCGAGCAGCGACTGGATGTTGGAGGCGCGGTAGGCGGCGTCGATGTCGGCGACGGGCGGTGGGTCCGCCGGCGCCTCGATGGGCGCGGGCGGACCCGGCTCGTCGAGCGCCACGAGAGGCTCGAGCGGCATGGCAGGCTAGTCCGTGTAGCGCTCGCCGCTGGGGCGGTCGAGGGCGTAGGCGTGCAGCGAGTAGCGGATCTGCCGGTCGGCGGCCTCCTGCCGATCGAGACGGAAGCCCGGCTCGTCAGGCGGACGGTTCACGAGGAAGCTGAGGGCGGTCGTCTGGCGTCCGTAGGAGCGGTCGTAGCCGGTGACGCGGATGTAGCGCCGCGGAAACGCTTTTCGGCAAGCGTTGATCTCGAGCAGGATGGCGGCCGGGTCCTGGAGGTCGAACATCGGCAGGCCCCACATGTCCCAATAGACGTTGCGCGGGTGCGGATCGTCGGTGTGCTCCACCGCGATCGGCCATCCGTTGGTGAGGCAGTACTGGATCTGCGCGGCGATCTGCTCGTCGCTCAGCTCCGGCAGGAACGAGAAGGTGCCCTGGGTGATGCGCATGGCGGATGTCCTGTCGAGTGACTCAGTAATTCGGCGTGACGACGGCGTCGGGGACGTCGGTGGACTCGAAGTTGAACGTGATGTCCTTCCAGATCTCGAGCGCCTTGCGGAGCGAGGGGGACCAGCGCGCGGCGCGAGCGAGGATGTCCGGGCCTTCGGCGAGATAGTCGCGTCCTTCGTTGCGCGCCTGGATCATCGCCTCCACGGCGACGCGATTGGCCGTGGCGCCCTCGGCGATCCCATCAGGGTGGCCGATGGTGCCGCCACCGAACTGGAGGACGACGTCCTCACCGAGGTAGTGGAGGAGCTCCGGCATCTGCCCGGCGTGGATTCCGCCGGAGGCGACCGGCATGGTGCCGGGGAGCGAGACCCAGTCCTGGTCGAAGTAGAGTCCGAGCGTCGGGTCGGCGGGGATGGTGTTCTCGCGAAGCGTCCTGTAGAAGCCGCGCACCGAGTTGGGGTCGCCCTCCAGCTTGCCCACCACCGTGCCGGCATGGACGTGATCGACGCCGGCCAATCGCATCCACTTGGCGATGACGCGGAAGCTCACGCCGTGCGTTTTCTGACGGGTGTAGGTGCCGTGTCCGGCGCGGTGGAGGTGCAGGATGACGCCGTTGCGCCGCGCCCACTTGGCCATGGATTGGATGGCCGTGTAGCCGATGGTGAGATCGACCATGATGATGACGCTGCCGATCTGGCGGGCGAATTCGGCGCGCTCATACATGTCCTCCATGGTCGCGGCGGTGACGTTCATGTAGTGGCCCTTGATCTCTCCCGTCTCGGCCACCGCGCGATTGACGCCTTCGATGCAGTGGAGGAAGCGGTCGCGCCACCGCATGAAGGGCTGGCTGTTGATGTTCTCGTCGTCCTTGGTGAAGTCGAGCCCGCCGCGGAGCGCTTCGTAGACGACGCGGCCGTAGCTGCGGGCGGAGAGGCCGAGCTTCGGCTTGACGGTGGCGCCTAACAGCGGGCGGCCGAACTTGTTGAGGTACTCGCGCTCCATGACGATCCCGTGGGCCGGACCCTGGAAGGTCTTGGCGTAGTGCGGCGGGATGCGCATGTCCTCGAGCCGGAGCGACTTGAGCGCCTTGAAGCCGAACACGTTGCCGATGATCGACGACGTGAGGTTGGCGATGGAGCCTTCCTCGAAGAGGTCGAGGTTGTAGGCGATGTAGGCGATGTACTGATCGGTGCCGGGGACGGGGTCGACGCGATAGCACTTGGCCTGATACTGCTCGTACGTCGTCAGGCGGTCGGTCCAGACGACCGTCCAGGTGGCGGTGGAGGATTCACCGGCCACGGCGGCGGCGGCTTCGATGGGCTCGATCCCTTCCTGCGGCACGAGCCGGAAGGCACAGAGGATGTCGGTGTCCTTCGGCTGGTAGTCCGGTTCGTAGTAGCCCATCTCCTTGTAGGGGGTGACGCCGGCCGACCAGCGACTCTTCTGCTTCGGGGGCGCGGCCGTCTCCGGCTCGGTAGTGATCGTTGTCGCTTTGAATGCTGCCGTAGTGGCCATCGTCCGCCTCTGGGTGAGCTGCCTGGTCGCAGACTACGGCGATCGGCGCGCGGGTGACACGACCGATGGAACGGAACCGAGGGGCGAGGATGGGTAGGAGGACTGACCGAACGGGCAGGGAGGAGGGAGGAGGGAGGAGCGCGACAGCTAACGGGTGTGGTACTTCATCGCGGCTTCGGTGCGGTTGGTGACGCCGAGCTTGGTGAAGAGGTTCCGGAGGTGGAATTTCACCGTGCTCTCGCTGAGGTTGAGCGCGGTGGAGATCTCGGCGTTGCTGCGGCCGGCGGCGACGAGGGCGAGCACCTCCTCTTCGCGCGCGGTGAGCGCGGTGGGGTCGGTGGAGCGGGCGGCCGGGGTGAGCCAGCGGCGCGCGGCCTGTGGGAAGACGAGTTGACCGGCGGCGACCTGTCGGATGGCGTTCACCGTGGCGCGTGGCGATTCGGTCTTGAGCACGAAGCCGTCGGCGCCCGCCTCGACCGCGGCGCGCAGCGAATGCGCGTCACCGAAGGCGCTGAGGATGACGACGCGAACGTCCAGGTCCTCGGCGCGGATGGTCTGGAGGCAGGCGAGGCCGCTCCGATAGGGCATGTGCAGATCCATCACCAGCACGTCGGGATGGAGGCGGCGGACGGCGTCGAGGGTACGCTCCCCGTCGGTGGCGGTGGCCACCACGTGGAGGTCGGGCTCGTCGGCCAGGACCGCGCGGAGGCCGTCCAGCACCAGCGCGTGGTCGTCGGCCAGGACGATGCGGACGGCGGGCTCCCTCTCGTCAGGCACGAGGCACCTGTACGCGCACGCGCGTGCCGGCGCCGAGCTTGCTCTCCACCGTCAGCTCGCCGTTGACCAGCGACGCGCGCTCGCGCATTCCGCGGAGACCGATGTGCATCTCGCGCTCGGTGGCGTCCGGCCCCACCAGCGGCGGCGGCTCGAAGCCGCGGCCCTGGTCCTCGATCTCGATGTGCACCAGATCATCAGCGGCCCACAGTCGCACCGAGGCATCGGGCGCGCCGGCGTGCCGCCGGATGTTGGAGAGCGCCTCCTGGAGAATCCGGTAGAGCGCGATCTTCACCAGCGGCGACACGCGAGGGAGCGACGGAGCGACGTCGAGGCGGACGGCGCCCCCGGTGAGCGTCTCGTGCTGCACCACCAGGTTCTCGGCGATCTCTCCCAGCTCGCGCTCGGTGAAGGCGGGGGCGTGCAGGGTGCCGACGATGTCCCGGATCTCGCCTAACGATGCCTCCAGCAGCTTCACGGCGCGGGTGAGCGGCGGCACGTAGTCGGCGCCGGCGACGCCGGGCGCATCTGGCGCCTCCAGGCGTGCTCGCAAGACCGAGAGCTGCCCCAGAGCGGCGAAGAGGTTCTGCACCGGACCGTCGTGGATGTCGAGGACCACGCGCTGAAGCTCCTCTTCGGTGACGGCGAGGAGTCGTCGTCCGGCGAGGTCGTGATCGTTCATGGGGTCGTGGCAGCATGGGGCATTCCGAGAGCTACCATGAACGGCGGCCGGCCGCCAGCGAAAGGGCCGGCCGTGGTGGTCGTCAGCCGCCGACGGCGGTGAGGTTGACGTACTCGATCCAGACCGGCACCAGCCGGTCCATCCGGGCGCGGAGTGCCTCGGCGGATCGCGGGGAGAGCTCGGCGAACGGGTCGCTCGTCAGGCGCGCGCGGAGCGCGGCGTCGGCGTTGGACGTGTCCACCGACAGCGGGCCGTCGATCTTCCCCTGGAAGTCGAGGGTGGTGAGCACGCGGTCGACCGTCTCGCGCACCGCGCGGTAGCGAGGCGTGCTCATCCCGGCCTCGGCGGCGGCGATCGGGATGGTGCGATCGGGGAATCCGTCCTGGATGGCGCGCCCGCGCTCTTCCGGTGTGGTGGCCGAGGAAGAGCGCTGCGACGCGTCGCGCACGAGCTGCGTCTCGCGGCGGAGCCCACGCTCGAACGCGTCGAGCGTCTCGCTGGTCAGCTCGGCGGTCGGTGGCGCCTTGTCCGAGGAGGACGCGGCACCGGCGGCGGAGTCGGTGGAGCGATCGGCCGCATCGTCCCCGGTGGCGCAGGCGAGGCCGGCAGTCACCAGAATTAGCGTGGCAGCTCCATGGAGGACGAGTCGGATCACTGGTGCTCCCGTGATGGCGGTGGCGTGAGGATGTCGGCGAGCGCGGAAACGTTCCGGTCGAAGGTCGTCCGCTGCTCCGGTGTCAGCATCAGTCGGATGTCGGCGGCGATCGATGCGTGGAGCGCGGCCATGTCGCCGGCGCCGGCTTCGCCACCGCCGCGGGAAAGCGCCGCCAGACGAGAGAAATACCGGGTGTTGAGCGCCCGGAGCTCGGCGAGCTGACCCGGCGTGAGACGTTCGTCGCCGAGCAAGCGGTGGGCCATGGTGAAAGGGTCCATGCGGCGCGTCAGGAGAGTGGTCAGTCGACGGGCGCCGGTCGGGGCTGGTGCTGCCTCACCCGCACCGACACGTCGTGGATCCGTCCGTCGTCCACGAGCGTCAGCACCGCGCGCTCGAGCGGCTGTCCGTCGAGACTCATCTCGGTGTCGCCGTCGCCGAGGGCGCCCGGCTCGTGCACGGTGATGCGATACACGCTTCGCCCCACCCGATAGTCCAGCGAGAGCTCCGGCCAGTGGCGTGGGACTCTCGGCGCGATGGTGATCGTGTCACCACGCTTGTCCAATCCCAGAATGGCCTCCAGCGCCACCCGGTACATCCAGCTCGCCGAGCCCGTGTACCACGTCCAGCCGCCGCGCCCGACGTGACCGGGAGCGGTATATACGTCGGCCGCGATCACGTACGGCTCCGTCTTGTAGGTCGCCACCTCCTCGGGCGTTCGCGCATGGGTGAGCGGATTGAGCATCTGGAAGAGCTCGAAGGCGCGATCGCCATCGCCGCGCAGCGCGGTGGCGAGCACGGCCCAGAGCGCGGCGTGCGTGTACTGCGCGCCGTTCTCTCGCACGCCGGGCAGGTATCCCTTTATGTACCCGGGGTCGTGCGGCGACTCATCGAACGGTGGAGTGAGGAGCTTGATCACTCGCGCGCTCTCGTCCACCAGGTGCTCCTCCAGCGAGCGCATCGCCCGCGCCTGACGAAAGGGGTCGCCGGCGCCGGAGATGACGCTCCAGCTCTGGGCGATCGAGTCGATCTGGCATTCGTCGCTCAGGCGTGAGCCGAGGGGAGCCCCGTCGTCGAAATACGCGCGCCGATACCAGTCACCGTCCCAGCCGTGCGTCTCCACCGCCGCCACGTACGCTTCGGCTCGCGTCCGGAGCTCGGCGGCCACCTCCTCCTGTCCACGCGCGTCGGCGCGGGAGGCGAACGCGCGCAGATTGGCGGTCAGGAACCAGGCCAGCCAGACGCTCTCGCCACGCCCCGCCACGCCGACGCGGCTCATACCGTCGTTCCAGTCGCCGATGCCGATGAGGGGGAGACCATGCTCGCCCGCGGTACAGGCCCGGCGCAGCGCGCGGAGGCAATGCTCGTACACGGGGGCGTGCTCGGTGCTCACCTCCGGCAGCTCATATGCCTCGTGCTCGTGCGGCTCCAACGTTCGCATGGAGAGGAACGGCACCGACTCGTCGAGCAGCGATTCATCACCGGTGACGGTCACGTACCGGTCCACGACGAAGGGGAGCCAGGCGAGATCATCCGAGTATCGGGTGCGGACGCCACGACCGCTCTGTGGATGCCACCAATGCTGCACGTCCCCTTCGACGAACTGTCGCGCGGTTGCTCGAAGGATGTGCTCGCGCGCCAGCGCCGGCTCCGCGTACAGGAGCGCGGTCACGTCCTGTAGCTGGTCGCGGAAGCCGAACGCGCCGCTGCTCTGGTAGAGCGCGGTGCGGCCCCACACGCGGCAGGCGAGCGCTTGATACAGCGCCCAGCGATTGACCATGGCGTCGAACGTGGGCTCGGGTGTGCGCACCGTGATCATGGAGAGGCGTTGAGTCCAACGCTCCACGTTCCGCGCCACGGCGGCGGTGGCGTGGCGGACATCGCGGAAGAAGGCGGCGGCGCGGCGGGCCGCTTCCTCGCCTTCGGCCACACCCAGCGCGAAGACGAGCTCCCGGCTCTCGCCTGGGGCGAGCGACACCACCGTTCGGAGCACGGCGCAGGGATCGATGCCGACGCCGGTGGCGCCGGACAGCGTGCCGATCCGCAGTCCGACCGGATCGGAGAGCGATCCATTCCGGCCGACGAACTCACGCCGGTCCGCGGTATGGCCGGCGACCGCTTCGCTCGACGCGCAGTAGGCCACCAGGTGAGCGAATTGCGGGTCGAAATAGTTGGCGGCGAAGATCGCGTGCTGCGCGCCCTCGAAGCTGGTGTGCACCTGGTGCTGCGTATGCTCGCGGAGTGAACCGAGGGTCCACTCCACGTACGCCGTCACCACCAGCCGGCGCTGACGCGGGCCGCGATTCGTCAGGCGGAGGATGGAGAGCTTGACCGGCTCGTGCTCGTCGACGCCCAGCGTCAGGAGCGAGTGAATCTCGTGACGCTCGTGCTCGAAGGTGGACGTTCCGGCTCCGTGTCGAACGGTATAGGGCGCATCGCCGCCGAGGGGAGCGGGCGTGGCAGACCACACGTCGTGGCTCGCGTCGTCACGCAGATAGATGACCTCGGTGGCCGGATCGCTGACCGGATCGTTGTGCCAGGGGGTGAGTCGAAAGAAGTAGCTGTTCTCGGCCCAACTGCAGCCGGTGCCGCGCTCGGACACCAGGAAGCCGCCGCGGTCGTTGGCGATGACGTTGATCCATGGCGCCGGAGGGAGATCATGGCCGCGAACGCGGACCACGTAGTCGAGCTCGGGCGTGAGCCCGCCGAGCCCGTTGTCGTGGAGCAGGGGCGGCGTGCCGGGTGCGGGGAGCGGCTGGCCGCCATCCGCCGCCGACTGCCGCTCGTGCTGCCTGACGATTCTGTCCTCGCGCGCGGCGACGGGCTTGGCAACGATCCGGCGCACGGCGATCTCCGACGGCGGCGTGTGGCGCCCCGAGGGGCGAGTGGGCGGCGGCGCCTCGTACTCCTCGAACTGGAGCTCCGCCTCGCTGCGCACCGCGTCGGCGACGCGTCCGAGCGAGCGCCCGTCGCAGGGAACGTGCAGGCGCGCCGTGGCGCGCAGCATTCGGAGCTCGAGCTCTCCGAGCAGGTCGATCCGGCGCAGGAATACGCCGCCCGGTTGATCGATGACCGATGCGTCGCTGGCGGTGAAGAGCGTCGACGCGATTCGGTCGTTGAGCTCCTGGAGATAGCTGTGCGGGTGCGCGTTGAGCACGACGACGTCCGTCGTCATGCCGCGTCGCCTCCAGTATCGGTGGGCCGCCAGGAGCTGTCGCAGCGTCGGCAACCCATCGGTGGTCTCAATGGTGGCGAGCACGATCGGCCAGTCGCCCGAAACGCCGAGCGACCAGAGGAGGGGCTGCGATCCACGATTGCGTCGCAGCTCCTCCTGCGGCGCGCGAACCGCCGGGTGCGAGAAGAAGAGATGGCCGGCGAGCTCCTGGAAGATGGCGGCTTCGGTGGGCGAGATGCCGAGCTCGCGCAGCTCGATCTGGGTCGAGGTCCAGGCCAGCTCCAGCGCGCGGGTAGCCGAGTGGGAGTCGTGATAGCGTCCCGCCAACTCGAAGGCGCGCTCGCGCGTCTCGGCCGCGAGCGTCGTGAAGGCACAGGACGAGGACTGGCCGGGCGCGAGCAGGATGCGGGTGCGGATGGCGAAGACGGGATCGAGCACTCCGCCCGTGGTGCCGGAGAGCCGCGGGTTCTCGAGGGCCACGGGGTTTCGCGTCGTGCGACCTCGCCCGATGAAGCGAGCGCGATCCGTCTCGTACGAGACCGGCCCCGCGCGGTCGGTGGCGGAGTCCACGACGTGCACGCACCAGAGAGGGCGCTCGGTGGATGAGCGTGGACGACGCGTGGCCGTGAGCGCCGTACACCACTCGTGCCATTCGGTCTCGACGAAGAGGTTCGAAAAGGCCGGATGCGCGCGGTCGGCGTCGGGCGGCGCCAGAACGATCTCGCCGTAGCTGGTGAGCTCGAGCAAGCGAGGGCTGTCGCCGGTGTTGGTGAGAGTCACCCGGCGGACCTCGGCCGAGTCCTCGGGGACCACGGCGATCTCGGTCCGCGTCTCGATGGCGCCGTCGGCGCGCGTGAACGTGGCGCGGTCGGTGGCGAGCAGCGCTTGATACCAGTCGGCCGGCGCGCGCACCGGCTGATGCCCGGCCGACCAGATGCGCCGCTCGGTGAGGTCTCGTACGTAGCAGAACTGTCCGGTGTGATCGCGTGTCCCATCGGCGCGCCAGCGCGTGACGGCCAGCGTCTCGTAGCGGCTGTAGCCGGCGCCACAGTTGGTGACCATGATGGTGTACGGCAGCCGGCCCAGGAGGGCGACGATCGGCTGCGGCGTGTCCGGCGTGGACACCTCGCGGACCGCGGGCCGCTCGAGCTCGGGATCGGGCAGCGCTTCGTCGGGATGCGTTCTCTGCGATTCCTGAAGATCGAGGCGGCGAGGAATGCGCTCGTGCAGGAGCAGCTCGGCTGCCCTGACGAGCGGATCGGCGTGGAAGCGACGCTGCCAGAGGCGACCGGCGAGCGCGTTGGTGAACGCCACCAGCGACATGCCGATGTGATGCGCCATGTACGTGTGGACCACCGCGAATCGGCGGCCCGGCACCGGACGTGTGTAGTCGAGGGCGTCGCGGAATCCGTAGGGGCCCAGCGCGCCCTTCTCCTCCAGCGTGGCGAGGTTGCCCAACGCGCGGTGTGGATCGATCATCACCGCCAGCGCCGACGCGTACGGTGCCACCACGAGGTCGCGTCCGAGCCCTCGCTTCAGCGCCAGGTCGGGCACGCCGAAGGCACGGTACTGATACGTGAAATGTCGGTCCCGGAGATTGAAGGCGCTCTCGCTCACGCCCCAGGGGACGCCTCGTTCCGCGCCGTAGCTCACCTGTCGATGGAAGGCACCGCGGTACGTCTGATCGAGCACCGTGTGCGAGAACGACTGCATGACGAGCGCGGGCATCAGGTACTCGAACATGCTTCCGCTCCACGAGACCAGCGCGGTGTCGCCCGCCGCGCGCGTGAGCGTGCGGCCGAGATGGAACCAGTGCTCGGCCGGGACGTCGTTCTTGGCGGCGGCGACGAAGCTGGCGAGCCGCGCCTCGGAAGCGAGCAGATCGTAGTACGATGGATCGAGCGAGTGCGTGTCCTGCTGATAGCCGATGGCGAAGAGCTTCCGCCTGGGGTCGAAGAGAAAGCGGAAGTCCATCTCCATGGCGAGGTCGAGCGCGCGCTTGGCCAGCGACTCGAGTCGAGCGATGAGGGCGGATGCATCGCTCGAGGTGTGCGCGCGTTGGCGGAGCGTCGGCTCCGAGCGCGCCGGTGCACGTATGGGCGACGTGGGGTCACGCCTTGGGAGGTCGGGGATCTCCAGGCACGCCTGGCGCAACGCGATCAGATGGCCGGCGAGGTTGCCGCTGTCCACGGTGGAGATGTAGGCGGGCTCCAGCACCCGTAGATCGCGCAGATCGTACCAGTTGTAGAAGTGTCCCCGAAAGCGGCGCATGCGCTCGAGCGAGCGAAAGGCGCGCTCGAGACGTCCCACCATTTCCTCGAGGCCGATGAAGCCGAGGTCGTAGGCGCTCACCGTCGACAGGAGCTGGAGGCCGATGTTGGTGGGCGAGGTCCGCATGGCGACGGCCGGCGCCGGGTCATCCTGGTAGTTGTCAGGCGCGAGCCAGTTGGTGTCGGTGCTGACGAAGCGGTCGAAGTAATCCCAGTGGAGCTTGGCGTAGCGCACGAGCTGAACGCGGCGCTCGGCGGAGAGACGGCGCTCGCGTCGTACGGCCGGGATGCTGAGGGTGTGGGCGATGGCTGGTGACGCGATCCAGAGCACGACCAGTGGAAGCATTGCGGCGAGCAGCGGCCAGAGCGGCCCGTCGCGTGACGGTCCGATGGTCAGGGCGGCCACTGGCGCGGCGACCGCGATGCCGACGGCGGGCCACATGGCGCGCAGGAGATTGCGCGCGGCGCCCGAGACGAGCCGCTCCGTCTGTGACGCCGTCTGCCACTCGAGCAGGTAGCGGCGCGACACGAAGAGGCGCCACAGCGTGCGCACGATGGCGTCCGCCGAGACCCATGCCTGGTGCGGCAGGAAGGTGACGATCAGTGCAACCTGTTGGGCGCTGGCGAGCGTGTCCTTGGCCACGACGGCGTAATACGCTCGCCACGACTTGTCGAATGGCGGGCGGATGACGGCCAGCAGGAGCGAGATGATCCAGGGCGCGGCGATGGCGCCGAGCGCGAGCAACGTCCAGCGGAGCGGCGATCCGGGGAGGAGCGTCCACCCCGCGACCAGGAACGCGAGCTGCGAGATCTCGACGAGGCTACGGCGGAGGTTGTCGAGGATCTTCCAGCGGGAGAGAATCGAGAGCCGGTTGCGCGTGGGGCCGTCGGGGCCGGGGACGCGCGACGTCAGCCATTGCAGCAGCTGCCAGTCGCCGCGGATCCATCGATGCTTCCGGCGCGTGTAGGTGAGGTAGCGCGTCGGGTAGTCGTCGTAGACCGTGATGTCGGTGGCCAGGGCGGCGCGCGCGTAGCTTCCCTCGATCAGGTCATGGGAGAGAAGCGTGTTCTCCGGGAAGCGCCCGTGCGTCGCCTGCTCGAAGGCATCGACGTCGTAGATCCCCTTACCGGTGAAGGAGCCTTCGCCGTACAGGTCCTGATAGACATCGGAGACCGCCGTGGTGTACGGATCGACTCCCGGATGTCCGGAGTGAATGAAGGCGAAGCGTGAGCGGTGCGCGCTGGGGAGCGACACGCCGACGCGCGGCTGGAGGATGCCGTAGCCGCGCACCACGCGGCCGAGCGACTCGTCGTACACCGCTCTGTTCAGGGGGTGCGCAATGGCCCCGACCAGGAGCGCGGCCGTGTCGGGCGGCAGCATCGTGTCCGAGTCGAGGGTGATGACGTAGCGGGCACGCCGAATCGAGTCCACGTCGCCGACGATCGTGGAGAAGGCGTCCCTGGCGCCGCCGCGAAGGAAGCGGTTGAACTCGGCCAGCTTGCCGCGCTTCCGCTCCCAACCCATCCACACGCCTTGGCGCGGGTTCCAGCGGCGCGGGCGGTGGAAGAGGTAGAAGGCGTCCTGGGCGTGCCCGGCGTAGCGCGCGTTGAGGGCGCGCACGCCGTCGATGGCGGCCTGGATGATGGCGTCGTCGCCGTCGACGTGCTCGTCAGGCGCGTCGGTGAAATCGCTGAGGATGGCGAAGTGGAGGTGCGCTTCCCGGTTGGCCAGGAACTGCACCTCGATCGTCTCCAGCGCTTCGCGCACGGCATCGACGCCGCCGAAGAGCGTGGGCATCACCACCGTGGTGCGGAACTCCTCGGGGATCCCATGCGCCTCGCGCAGGTCGAGCTTGGGGAGGATGCGCGGTGGGAGAAAGGCGGTGACGAGCTGGTTGACGGCGTTGACGGCGATGTCCATCGCCGGGAGCAGCGCCAGCAGCAGCACCAGCGGCCACGCGTCGCGGGCATCGGGGCTGGCGAGACGCAGCACCGCCGCCAGCGCGACGGCGGTGCCGGCGAGAACGGCGCCGACGAAGACGAAGTTCGGGTGGCGGAGAATCCAGCGGTAGACGGCCAGGCCGGGCGTGGGCCGATAGCCGGTGAGGCGCTCGAGCTCGGCCAGGCCATCGTCGATCAGGTAGTAGCCCACGTGGGCGCGCGACGCGTTGCCGTCGCCGGCGACCGCCGTTCGGGCGAGGTCGATGGCGAGGCGCGCCACGTCGGTTTCGCCGCGTGCCGTGCGCTTGGCGACGCGCTCCACCACGTGGCGGTACTGGTCGCGGGTGGCGAAGGTCATGCGCGGATAGAAGCCGGACGGATCCTCGCGCAGCACGCGCTCCATGGCGCTGTTCTGCTCGACGATCGCTCGCCAATCCATCCGCGCGATGGCGCGGAGACTGGTGATGCTGTTGGCGGTGGTGAGCTGGGTGAGGGCGACGCGCTGGGTGGACTGCGCCATCGCCTCTTCGACGTTGAGCCCATCCTCGGCGAGCCACTGCTCGAGCCAGACGAGCGGCGGAAAGGCGCCGTGCATGTGGCGGAGCTGGTGGACGAAGCGCGACACGAAGATCGCGCGCAGCGGTGGGGGGTCGAGCACGAACTCGCGCAGGACTTCGGAGAGCTGGGCTTCTCCGAGCTCGCTGGCGGTGGTGATGCGCGCGGCCCAGGCATCGGCTTCTTCGACCTGGTCGAGGCGGTCGAGGGTGCGGAGGGCCATGCGCCGGACGTTCTCGAGGAGTCCGAGGCGGAGCATGGCCGGGGTGGCCCACAGCTCGCCGAGGGTGAGCGTGGTGGCGCGCTGAAAGGCCTCGAGGAAGAGCGCGATGTTGCCCTCGTCGATGCGCCCTTCGGTATGGGAGATGAGCGTGATGGCCAGCTCGTACGCCCGCGGGTAGCCTCGCAGCGGACCCGCGGCGAGCAGTGGGAGCTCGCGGTAGTAGCCTCGCGGCAGGCTCTCCTTGACCTCCCGGACGTGCTCCTGGATGACGTAGAAGTTGTCGAGGAGCCATTCCCCGGCCGGCCCCACGTCGGTGCCGCGGCCGGCGGCCCCGCTCAATCGGGTGTTGGCGTCGAAGAGGACTCGGCGGGTTTCGATGAGACGGGCCAGGAGCGGCGCATGCCAGCGTGGGGGCGCGCCGGTCTGCACGCGCTGGGCCTGGGCGAGCGCCTTGGCGCGCTCGGCGAGGTGTTCGGCACCCAGCAGCTCGCCGCGGATGGGGCCGGGTAACGGCTCGTCTTTTGGATGAGGTCGAAGGCGGAGCAGGCTCCGGAGCATCCGCCTTGGGGAGGTCACTGCCATTGCAGCTGGGTGAGGCTGTTCGTGTCGGCCAAGTCGCTCGTGGGGACGGTGGTGGACGGACCTGTGCCTATCCGCAACGTGCGAGCCGCACCGCGAGGCGGAGCGACGGGGCGGACCGGAACATGCGGGATCGTGCGCTCCGCCGAAATCCCTGGCGGCTTCGCGCGTCGACGGCCGTGCCGGGGGCGTCGCTGGTCGTTTTTCGCGGTGGTAGCGTTGCCGGTCATGGTCGGATATTACTACGGCCGGAGCGCTGGCGGGGCGCAGGATGGTGCTCCGGTGCGGCGACCAGGGTTCGCGGCGGACGGCGCGCCTAACGCCTAACTAGAGAAGCATGGACATTCTCGCCGCGGTAGCGAGTGGGGTCGTCCTGGCGGCGTGCACGGGCCTTCGGGCGTTCATGCCGCTCTTTGCCGCCGGCCTCGCCTCGAGGACGCTCGGCTGGGATCTGGCGCCGAGCATGGATTGGCTGTCCTCGAATGCGGCGATCATGACGTTCGGCATCGCCAGCGCCGTGGAGGTGGTGGCCGACAAGATCCCGGTGGTGGACCATGCGCTGGACGCGATGCACACGTTCGTGGCGCCGGTCGCTGGCGCGCTGGCGGCGCTGAGCGTGTGGCTGCACCTGCCGCCGGTGGTGGCGGCGGTGTTGGCGCTGATGGTGGCCGCGCCGGTGGCCGAGGGGGTGCACGTGCTGGCGGCGGCGACGCGGGTGAAGAGCTCGGTGGCGACCGCGGGGACGTTGAATCCGGCGGTGAGTGTGGCGGAGGATGCGGTGAGTGTGGGTGGGATCCTGTTGGCGTTGCTGGTGCCGGTGATGGCGTTGGTGCTGACGGTGGTGGCGGTGGTGGTGATTTGGCGGATGGTGAAGAGAAGGCGGGGAGGAGGGAGGAGGGAGGAGGGAGGAGTGGGGGTGGGCTAACTTGTCGGGGGCGGGCCGAATCTTTTATATTTCAAGGAGTTGTACGCGGGCCAGGTAGCTCAGTTGGTAGAGCAGCGGACTGGAAATCCGCGTGTCGGCGGTTCGATTCCGTCCCTGGCCATCTTGCGGAAGTCGTCGGGCACAGCGGTTAGACGAGCGGGGCGCCACTTCCATGGCGCCCCGCTTTTTCCTATGGCATCACGTTGGAACCACGAGTCGGATCTGCTCGCCGTCTTGCTCGACGCGATAGGTCTCGATGCGCTGCTGGGCGGGCCCTGCCTTCGGCGTTCCGGTCCTCACATCGAATTGAGAGCCATGCCACGGGCATTGGACCGTCCCGCAGATCAGCGCGCCATCGGCAAGCGATGCGCCCCGGTGCGTGCAGCGGTCCTCGAACGCGACGTAGCCCTGCTCGGTACGCGCGAGCACGATTCGCTTGTCACCCGCACGCACCAACTTCATCTGATTGACGGCAAGCTCGTCTGCCTTTCCGATGACGACCGGTAT
>DATFFZ010000187.1:0-12462 GCA_035249845.1 Gemmatimonadaceae bacterium | reverse complement strand
GCGGCGCGTTTGGCGCGCTCGAGGAGACGCGGTGCGTCCCATCGCACCGCCAGCTCGTCCAGGCGATCTGTCGGACCGCGCCAGCGGAGCTCCTCCACGTCGCGGAAGAGCGGCGCATCCGACCGTAGCGTTGCCAACTCCTTGAACAGGAGCGCCAGCTCCTGCCTGTCGCCGAGCACCGATGGCGGGAAGGCCTCGATCGCTCCATGTCGATTGACCAGGCGCGCCGCGGTGGCGGCTCCGATTCCGGCGATTCCCGGATAGCCGTCGGCCGCGTCGCCCACCAGCGCCAGGTAGTCGGGGATGAGCGCGGGAGCGACACCGAATTTCTCTCGAACTCCCGCCTCGTTCCGGATCTTGCTGGTGCGGCGGTCCACCTGCACCACGCGATCGCCGCGGACGCACTGCGCCAGATCCTTGTCGGGCGTCCAGATGCACACTTTCTCGACCCGTTCGTCGGCCGCCGCGAGCTGGGCGGCGGAGGCGAGTGCATCGTCGGCCTCGAGCTCCACCATGGGCCATACGACCACGCCCGACGCTGCCAGCGCCTCCTCCAGCGGGTGAAACTGCGCCAGTAACGCGGGCTCGATCCCCTCACCCGTCTTGTAGCCGTCCCAGAGCTCGTTCCGAAAGGACTCGATCACGTGATCGGTGGCGACGCCGACGTGCGTCGCGCCGGTCTCGATCATCTGGAGGACCGTGTTGAGCACGCCCACGGCGGCCCCGAAGGGCGGGTCCACCTTGTGGAAGCGCCGGAGCCCATAGAAGTGGCGGAAGAGCTCGTACGTCCCGTCGACGAGGTGTACGATCATGCGGCAGTATACATGGCGCGGCCCCTTTGTGGCGCCATGGTCCGGATTGCATCTTGTCCGCTCCGAAGGGGCCGGTCCGCCGACACACGCGGTGTCGATTTCGGCGTTCCTCGTTCGACGCCTGTGTAAGAGCCGGACCGGACCCGCAACTCAGGAACTCAACTTCATGCGCGATCTTCGCTACGCCTTCCGCAGTCTCTCTCGCGCTCGCGGCTTCGCCATCGCGGTGGTGCTCACGCTCGGGCTGGGCATCGGAGCCAACACCGCGATATTCAGCGTCGTCCGTGGCGTGCTGCTCAAGCCCCTCCCGCATCGCGACGGTGAGCGGCTGGTCTATCTTCGCCAGTCGATCGACGGTCCCGGCGGGGAGAACATCCTCTTCTCCGTCCCCGAGATCCTCGACTTCCGTGACGGCTCACAGTCGCTGCGCGGAATAGCCGAGTACTCGTCGATGACCTTCACGATGAAGGACGACGGCGATCCGGTGCGGATCAACGTCGGACTCGTCACCGGCAACTACTTCCAGGTGATGGGTCTCTCCGCCGTCCTCGGTCGGCTGCTCAACGATGGCGACGACGGCACGACGGTGCCGCCGGTGATGGTGCTGACGCACGAATACTGGATGAAACGCTTCGGTGGCGACCGTGGCGTGGTGGGCAAGACCGTGCGTGTCGACGGGAAGCCGGTCACCATCGTGGGAGTGGTGCAGCCCGCGCCGTACTTTCCCACGCGCATGGACGCGCTGCTCAACATGGTGATCAGCGAGCACCATACCAGCGCGATGATGGTGCAGGGGCGCACGCACCGGATGACCGAGATGATCGCGCGCCTGGCGCCGAGTGCGACGCTCGAGCAGGCGCGATCGGAGGTGGCCACGATTCGCGCGCGCGTGCAGGCGGATCATCCGGAGTCGTACGATCCGGGATCGGGATATCGCGTGTCGGTGATCCCCTTCCAGCAGGTGCTCGGCGAGAAGGCGCGTCTCACGCTCTGGCTGCTCATGGGCGCGGCGGCCTTCGTCATGATCATCTCCTGCGCCAACGTCGCCAACCTCACGCTGATGCGGGGCGTGCGGCGCGAGCACGAACTGGTGGTGCGCGCCGCGCTCGGGGCGGGCGTGGCCCGGCTGAGGCGCCTGCTCCTGGCTGAGAACCTCCTCCTGGCCGGCGTGGGCGCGGTGCTCGGACTGCTGGTCGCGTTCGGCGGCGTCAGACTCCTGGTGTCGCTGGCGGAGCGCTACTCGCCGCGGGCGAACGAGATCCAGCTCGATGGGATGGTGCTCGGCTTCACCCTCCTGCTGACGGTGGCCGTCGCACTCCTGCTGTCGTTCGTGGCCACGCTGCCGAAGGATGGCGCGCTGGGTACGCTGCTGGCGTCGGGAGTCACCCGCATGAGCGGGAGTCTCCGTCGGCAGCGGCTCCAGCGATCGCTGGTGGTGGCACAGGTGGCGGTGTCGGTGATGCTGTTGACCGGGGCGGGGCTCCTCACGCGGACCATGCTGGAGCTGGCCGAGGTCGACACCGGTCTCACCACCGAGGAAGTGCTCACCATGGAGGTGCCGATCAACACCGGCGAGCGCACCGACGATGACGCCAGGGCCATGTACGATCGCATGCGGCTGGAGGTGGGGGCCATTCCGGGCGTGAGAGACGTGGGCGTGGGCTCCACCATGCCGCTCCGCTCCACGATCTTTCAGCTGGATGTGAAAGCCGAGGGGCGAGAGCTTGCGCCCGGAGAGGCGATGCCGCGCGCCGAATACCGCACGGCGAGCCCTGAATATTTCCGGGCGGCGGGGATCCCGCTCCTGCGTGGGCGTGAGTTCACCACGACCGATCGCGCCGGCTCGCAGTTGGTGGTGATCCTCAACAAGACGCTGGCGGACAAGTTCTTCCCGAACAAGGATCCGATCGGGCAGCGCGTTGCCTGGACCGGCGACGTGTTGCGGTTCATCGGAGTGAGCGGGGAGTGGCGGACGGTGGTGGGGGTTGTCGGCGACACCAAGGATGGTGGGCTCGACGCCGAGCCGCGCCCGGTGGTCTTTCTCCCCTTCGCGCAGGAGCCGGTGTACGGGGCGGGGCTCGTCATCCGCGCGTCCAACGCGGCGTCGGCGCTGGCGCCGGCCGCCACGCGGCTGGTGCGCGGCGTCGCCCCCGCCGAGCCGATCGAGAACATACTGACGGTGGGGCAGATCCGGGACGAGAGCGTGGCGCCGCGTCGGCTGAACGCGGCGTTGGTCTCGTCGTTCGGGGTGCTGGCGGTGATCATCGCGGCGGTGGGGATCGCCGGCGTGCTGGCGTTCTCGGTGAGCGCGCGGACCAACGAGATCGGGATCCGCATGAGCCTCGGCGCCGACAGCGCTCGGGTGCAGCGGATGGTGCTTTGGGAGGGGGGCGTGCTGTTGGCGCTCGGTCTGTTGTTAGGCATCGCCGGCGCGTTCTTCGCCACGCGGATGATGCGCGGGCTGCTGTTCGGCGTGGCGCCTCACGATCCGGTGACGCTGGCCGGGGTGGCGGTGCTGATGGCCGCGGTGGGGATCGGGGCCTGCTGGCTCCCGGCGCTCCGCGCGGCGCGGATCGACCCGGCGGTGACCATCCGGGGGCAGTGAGAGCGAGCGCGCAGGGATTGAGGAGTGGCGAGCAGGTGGAGATCAGGGTCCTCGGGGCGCATGAGGGCACCGTGCTGGAGCACGTGGCGCCCGACGTGTTCGACTTCGACGTCGATCCGCGGTGGGCGCGTGACTTCTTCGCCGACCCTCGGCATCATCTCGCGGTGGCGGTGGAGGGCGGGCAGGTGGTGGGGATGGCGTCCGGGGTGCATTACGTGCACCCCGACAAGGGGCCCGAGCTATTCGTGAACGAGGTCGGCGTCGCGGAGAGTCATCAAGGGCGGGGAATCGGGCGGCGTCTGCTGCGCGCGCTCTTCGATCACGCGCGCGCACTCGGCTGCGGCGAGGCTTGGGTCCTCACCAGCGAGAGCAACGCGGCGGCCCGGCGATTGTACGAGGCGGCCGGCGGCGCGGAGGAGGATGATCGGCTGGTGATGTATAACTTCCGCCTCTCCGAGCCGGCGCTGGCGTCTCGTCTCACCCTGGACGGGGGCGAGCCGCGGTCGACATCCTAGTCGGTACTGACGCAGGGGAGGAGCTCCGATGTGCCGAAACATCAAGACGCTTGCCAACTTCGACCCACCCGCGACGGATGACGAGATCCGCGCGTCGGCGTTGCAGTTCGTGAGGAAGCTGAGTGGCACGACGCGCCCGTCACGCGCGAACGAGGAAGTGTTCAACCAGGCCGTGGAGGAGGTGACGGCCGCCGCCCACCGTCTCGTCCACTCGCTCAGCACCACCGCGTCGCCGCGGAGCCGCGAGGTCGAGATGCGGAAGGCGCAGGAGCGCGCACGGAAGAGATTTGCCTGACGACGCGGGAATCGGGAATCGGGAATCGGGAATCGCCGGCACACCGGATGACCTCCGAACCCGCCGTTTCGATTCCCGATTCCCGATTCCCGATTCCCGCATGCAGAGAGCTTCCCATGTCCGCAGAAAACGCCCAGTTGCTTCGCAGCGCGCCGTATTTTCCCGTGGCGGATCTCGAGCAGTCGGCGACCCACTATGAGCGGGTGCTCGGATTTCGCCGCGAGTACGTGGGCGGGTCGCCGCCCGAGTTCGCCATCCTGAGTCGAGATGGTCTGGCGATCATGCTGAAGCTGGTGTCTCCCTCCGAGCGGATCATTCCCAATGAAAAACAGGGCGGCACCTGGGACGCCTTCTTCTGGGTACGCGACGCGAAGGGCCTGTGCGAGGAGATGCGGGCCACGGGAGCGGACATCGTGTACGGTCCGATCGTGCAACGGGCGTACAACATGGAAGAATTCGCGGTGCGCGATCGTGAGGGATACGTCCTGGGGTTTGGAGAGGCGTTGAGCGGCTAATGTCGCGCTTGGCGGCCGCGCCGCACGCACCGCGCGCCTGACCAGTGCCGATCGCGTGACCGATACCTCGGCGGAGGCCTTCCTGGCCCTGGTGGGCGGCCGTGCCGGTCATTTTCGCCTGGAGTCGGGCCATCACAGCGCGCTCTGGCTCGACCTCGATACGCTCTTCGCGGAGCCGGCACGTGTCGCCCCCTACGTGGACGCGCTGGCCCGCAACCTCCGCAAGCGCGACGCAGCCTTGATCTGTGGCCCGCTGTTGGGGGGCGCCTTCCTGGCGCAGCTCCTGGCGCACACCCTCGACCTCGAATTCGCGTTCACCGAGCGCGTCCTGCCGGCGCACGATCGTGGGCTGTACGGTGTCGGCTACCGGCTCCCCGCCGCGCTCGGCCCGCTGGTGCGCGGCAAGCGGGTGGCCATCGTCGACGACGTCATGAGCGCCGGATCGGCGCTTCGGGGCACATTTGCCGAGCTGCTCCGACACGGTGCGTTGCCGGTCGTTGCCGGGACGCTGCTCGTGCTCGGTACCGCGGGCGAGGAGTACTTCGCGGGCGAAGGCGTTCCGGTCGACGCGGTGGCACGACGTGACTACCGGCTCTGGATTCCCGAGGCCTGCCCACTGTGTGCCGCCCGGCAGCCGCTGGAGGACGTGGTCGCGCTCGCCGGCTCGGCGAGTCGTTAGGCGCCCGGCTGCGCGCGGTCGCGCACCGCGTGATCCGGCCGGTACGTCCGGAGGATCAGCCCGCGCGAATGGGTGACGGCTTTCACGCCGACCGATCGTCGTGAGCGAAGTTGGTGATCCAGCTCACAAATGAAGCGGTCCGCAGCATGTTTGTCATGGGCGAAGTGCGCTGGTGAGAGAGACAGGCACTGGGAATGCGTATCGAGTCACCGGGTCTTGGCCGTCGCGCGAGTAGCGCGCCAGACCACTGGGAACGACGCGTCACGACTCGTCTGGTCATTGTCATTACTTACCCCCCGTGGACCGCGATGCAACGTTGTACACGGATTCCCGAGTAGCTGCCTAACAATGAACGCCGGCAGGCGCTCGCTCGACATGGCTATCAGGCTGGGGCGGAACGTTCTCGCGCCGAGCGGGACGCGCGCGCCGAGATACGACACGAGCCGGCGCGACACCGGCACCTACCAGTTCTCCTGCGTTCGCTGCGCGGCACCGGTGCCGGTCGCGTTCGATGCGCTGATCGACAGCGCGTGGGACTACGAGCGCGTGCTCGATGCCGGACTGCTCGGGGTGGCCCGCGAGCGCTTCGGCATCGGCACTCCCGCCAAAGCGCCCGACGGCGGCTTCGTGAGCCTCCACCGGGCGAAGTGCGCCGCCTGCGGTACGTTCTACCTGGTCTACGCCGGCGTGCGTGAGCCCTCCAGCGGCTGGTATCAGGTCACCGTGCAGGGGGTGGTGGAGCTGATCGGCGAGGAGTAGCCGGCGGAGACGCGCGCCGCGGAGAGACGCGGCGTCCACCTCAGCGCCGCGAGCGCCGCCGAGTCGATGATCTGTTCCGGCCGCGCCAGGCGTCCAGCCCCTTGTCGATGGCCAGCGGCACGAGAGCCGTAGCGGCGCTCACCAGGGCGAAGCGCAGGATCGGATTGGGGATCCCCCGGCTCAGCCGGCGCGCCGTTCGACGACTCACCAATCCCGATGCGATCGACCGTAGACTCAACATGCGGCACTCCAAGAAGGGACAAGGTGGTGAGCGCAAGCGTCGTTCCCAGGCCGCCTGGTGGACGCCGAAGCCGGCCCGTGCACCTTGAGACGCGTCGCGGGGCAATCCATTCTTCGGCCGGTGCGCCGGCCCGGGCCAGACCGGGCGGCGCGCGCCAATCGAGAGGAGGAGCGATGAAGAAGAAGCACCGCGCACGTGTCCCGGATTTCTCCCGCCCGATGCGGCCGGAGCGTCGTCCGGACGGGCAGGTGAAGACGCCGCCACCGGCGCCCGCGCCACGCGTGAAGCCGCAATCAACGTCCGCGAAGTCGGGACGACGGGGACAGTAGGTGGCCGTGTCCACCAGCGCATCGGCCGCGCTCCTCGCGCTCGCCGTCCTGATGGCGGGATGCGTCAGGGTTCGCGTCGAGAATGGCACCACGCCCGAGACGCACGTCGAGCGGATCAGCGCCGTCTCGCGGCAGTTCTCCCAACTCTACGAGAAGGGGGATGCAGCCGGGATGGCGGCGCTCTACACGCCGGACGGTGTGATCTTCCCCCCGGGGCGAGCGGCGATCCGGGGAACGCCCGCCATCGAGTCATTCTGGCGACTCGCCGCCGGAGAGCGCATCACGGGCCATCGCGTAACCGCGGACAGCGTGGTGGTGGAGGGGCGCACCGCCTACGACTGGGGCACCTATCGCGTGAGCGGGGAGCGGAACGGGGCGGCGTTCTCTGGCGGCGGGAAGTACGTCATCGTGTGGCGCGAGGTGACGCCCGGCGTATGGCGGATGCATCTGGACATCTGGAACGCCGGTCCGCCGCGCGCGGCCGCAGCGCCTAACTAGCCAGCGCCGTGCCGGAGTCGGCGTACGTCGGGTTCCACCGGCAAGGCGTGGCGTCGGCCCGGCTCCTGCTGCCATCGGTGACGGCGATGATCCACGACACCGATGGCCATGGCTGCGACAGGTCCTGCGGGACTTCGTCGACCCGCGCGGCATGGCGGGCTCTCGTCCGCCACGGTGGCGCCCTCCGTGATGCAGCGCACCCGGCGGCGCGAACCATCGTATACTTCCGCGTGAACGACGTGGCCGCGTTGCGCGCGCGGCGCGGAGTTGGGTCGGCCGGATGAGCCGGCGACGGCCCACGAACCGAAGGGAGGAGGAGAATCATGTCGACGAACATTCGCGCTCCGCTCCGCCGCTCTCGCTCCGACCGGATGATCGCGGGCGTGGTGGGCGGGCTCGCACGCTATGCCGGGATGGATCCCACGCTGGCTCGGGTCATCTACGTCGTGGTGTCCTTCCTGTCGGCGGCGTTCCCGGGGCTCCTCGTCTACGTGATCCTCTGGCTGCTGATCCCGGAGGAGAGCTGAGCGACAGCGCGTGAACGAGACGCCGATGGGCCTCGGGCGCATCGCCGGCGCGTGGCTCCTCCTCGCTGTGCTGATGATCGGGAACGGCCTGCTCCGCGAAGTGGGTCTCGTACCGGCGGTGGGACGCGCCGGCGCCGACGTGCTGAGCGCGATGCTCGGCATCGCCATCGTGCTGCTCGCCACGCGCCCGTTCCTTCGACCACTCTCCGGCGCGCCGACCGGAGCGCTGATACGGGTGAGCCTCCTCTGGCTGGTGGCCACGTTGGCGTTCGAATTCCTGTTCGGCCACTACGTGGACGGAAAGAGCTGGTCGGAGCTGGCGGGGGACTACGCGATCTGGCGAGGGCGGCTCTGGCCCATCGTCCTTGCCGCCCTGGTGCTCGCGCCATTCGTGTGGGGAAGATGGCTGGTCCGCGCGCCCGCGCCGCGGAGCTCCACGTGACGGATCGGCTCGACCTCCCCATCGCCTGCACCCTCTCCGAGCAGGAGCTGCGCGCCGGCGCGGAGGGTCTTCTCCCCGGCCTCATCGTGGAGGCGCGCGAAACGGTGGAGCTGCCTGACGGCGTCGCACTCCGCTTCGAGGCGACCGACGGTTTTCTTCAGCGGCTCGCCACGGTCATCGAGCGCGAGCGGCGCTGCTGTGCCTTTCTCCGATTTCGCGTCACGGTCGAGCCGGGTGGTGGTCCCAACTGGGTGGAGGTGACGGGGCCGCCGGGCACCAGGGAGTTTCTGTTGCACCTGACCGGCTCCGGCGATAGTGTCAGTCGGACGATCGAGCGAACCGAACCAGGAGGTGTCCCATGAGCGGAAAATTTCGCGCGGCGGGGAGCTTCTACCAGGAGAGTCGGGACCTTCTCGTCGTGCACGGTGAGCTGCTGGACGGCGTGGTGCGCATCGGGCAGTACGTGAGCGCGCCGGCCGATTTTCCCGCGCGCGTCCACGATGTCGAGGTCGTGCGATTGCCCGATGGCCATGAGGACCTGGCCCTGATGTTCCTGCCGGCGAGCGCGGCGCAGGCCGCCGAGTGGCAGCAGCGGCGCTTCGACGACGTGCTGCTTGATCTGGCCGAGACGCCCCGCTCGGTGTCGCCCACCGCATAGCGCCTCCCGCGTGAGGCGAGAGGGAACGTGGTTCGCACCTATGGGCTCACGCACGTCGCGCTTTCCGTACGCGACGTCGACCGGGCGCTCGCCTTCTACGAGCGCGTCCTCGGGGTCGAGCTCGTGTATCGGGGAGATGGGTTCATCCAGGCGCAGACGCCGGGCAGCTATGACGTGCTGGTGTTCGAGGAGGGCGGAAGGTCCATCGGCCGGAGCGGCGGCATCGCGCACTTCGGCTTTCGCCTGCGCGCGCCGGAGGACATCGACCAGGCGCTCGACGCCATCCGGAGCGCCGGTGGGACGATACGCGAGCACGGGGAGTTCATTCCGGGAGAGCCGTACGTGTTCTTCAACGATCTCGACGGCTACGAGGTGGAGATCTGGTACGAGCTCCCGACGCCGGTGGACCCGGATGGTGGCGCGGCGAGGGGACGCGCCTGACGAGAGAGGGAGGCCCGCATCGTGCGGGAATCCGTGAGCATGTCGCGCGCATTCGTGAACGAGGACGCCGGTGGATGGGGGGACCCGGCGATCCGCTTCGATCTCCCACCCAGGGATGATCCGGGCTTCGACGCGGCGGCGGCCGAGGCGCTGGTCGAGGCCGCGCGGATGGGCGCGACCGGGAGCGGCGAGGCGGCCACCGGCTACTACTGGGGCGAGCCCAGGCTCCACCCGCACGTGCAGCGCATCCTCGAGCGCGCCATCGCCGCGAACGACGAGCGGCTGGAGCAGCTGGCGCGTCGCTTTCTCCGCTGACGCGTTTCGCCCGGCTGCATGCCCGCGCCCAAACCCGCCTATCGTCGCGCGATCACCCTGCTGCTGGTCGGGATGTTCGGGCTCATCACGCTCGCCGTCGCGCGCGACCTCCTGGCGGTGGCGGTGGGGTGGGATGGTGAGCCGATCGAGGTCACGCTTCTCCAGCTGCTCTCCCTGCCGCTCGCCGGCGCGACCACGCTCGGAGCGTGGAAGGCGAAGCGTTGGGCGTGGATCACCGCGCTGGGCTTCGGCATCGTCACCGCCGCTCTCCTTCTGAGCCTCGGCCCGCTCCTCGCCCTGCCTGACGAGGCGCGTCCCGGCCTTTGGATGAGCGCGCTCGCCGTCCTGGCGATCGCCGCGCTCGCCGCCTGGCACCTGCGCCGCATCACCGCCGCGCCCGAGCAAGTGCCTTCCTCGGGATGACGCACCGTTCGACGACCAGCGCGGCCGAGGAGACCGCGTTCCGTCTGCGAGCTGCCACCGCCGGCGACGTGCCCGCCCTCGGCGCGCTCATCGAGCGCTCCGCGGCGGGACTGAGCGTCGGCTTCTACACGGCGGCGCAGGTGGCCAGCGCCACCCGACACGTGTTCGGTGTCGATACCCAGCTCATCGCCGACGGCACCTACTACGCCGTGGAGCGCGGCTCGACGCTGGTCGCGGCCGGAGGTTGGAGTATCCGCCGCACGCTCTTCGGCGGCGACCAGCTGAAACAGGACGGAGACATCGGTGACGCGTTGCTCGACCCCGGCACATCGCCGGCGCGCATCCGCGCGTTCTTCGTCGATCCCTCCTGGGCACGGAGGGGGCTGGGTCGACTGCTGTACACCGAATGCGAGCGGGCGGCACGGGCGGCCGGCTTTCGCGCGTTCGAGCTCGTCGCCACATTGCCGGGCGAGCCGCTCTACGCGGCGCTCGGCTTCACAGTCACCGAGCGATACGCCCTCGATCTGCCCGAGGGAGTCTCGCTTCCCGTCGCGCGCATGATACGCACGATCGATCGGTAGCGCGCACCCGGACGACAATCGATTCTTCCTCGCATGTCCACAGCGACGCTTTTCGTTCGCGCCGAAGACTATTCGCCGGCCTCGAGCTGGCGCCTGCTCGAATGGTGCCGCAGCCGCGGCGCCGACGAGTTCGGCCTGGCGTTTCTGGGACCGCCCTACCTACCCGAGACGTTGTGGGCAAGGGTGGATGCGATGCTGGCGCCTTTTCGGCGGCGCATCGCCAGCGCCGGCGATCGATGGGCGCTCACCGGCGAGTCCATCGCCGCGCTTCGCGAGCTGCTGGCGGAAGGTCTCTTCACCTACGCGCCCGCGGCCGGGTCGCTGGAGAACCCCGTGATCTATCGTGGCGGCCGCGTCTTCCTCGCGGTGGCGTCGGAAGAGCGCGAGGGGACGCTGCACCTCGGCCCGGAGGACGAAGAGAGCCTGGAGCGCCTCGGCCTGCCGACCCACCGGCGGAGCCGCGCGCCATGACCGGGCGTGGTGCCTGGCGCGTGGCCGCTCGATTCCTGCTGGCGGCGGGTGGCGCGGCGCTCGTCCTCGCTGGTGGTTGGGCATTCGCCGCATCGGTGACCAACTCGGCGGATCCGCGGGCGATGCACGTTCACGGCGTGCCGCTCGGCCTGGCGGCGGTCATCGCCATCGTGGCCGGGGGCCTCCTGCTGGCGCTCTTCGTACTGACGCGCCGAGCGGCTTGAACCGCGAGCAGGCGCGCTACACATTCGCAGCCACCCTCACCTCCACCCGTCGGGCCATGGGCATTAGAGATCCGCGCGTCGATGCGTACGTGGCCAGTCCGCCGACTTCGCACGACCGATCCTGGAGCACCTGCGGGGTGCGGTGCACGAGGGCTATCCCGAAGTCGAGACGGCCATCGCGTGGATGTCGGAGGGGAAGACGCGGAATTGGAAGTACGAGCGGAAGTAGCCGGCCGCGACGGTGTTTCTCGGCCACTACGCCGTAGCGCTCGCCGCCAAGAACGCGGCCCCGCGGACATCGCTGGGCGTTCTGTTCGCGGCGGCGCAGCTTGCCGATCTCCTCTGGCCGGTATTCCTGTTGTCAGGCATCGAGCGGGTGCGCATCGCGCCGGGTGACACGGCGGTGACGCCGCTGGCGTTCGAGTACTATCCGTGGACGCATAGCCTGGCCATGGCGGTCGCCTGGGGCGTGGCGCTCGCCATCGGATACGGCCTGCTCTCCGGCGACCGGCGCGGTAGTCTGGTCGTCGGCGCGCTGGTGGTGAGTCACTGGGTGCTCGATTTCATCACCCATCGCCCGGACCTGCCGCTGATACCGGGAGGCGAGCTGACGGTCGGACTTGGACTCTGGCGCTCGGTTCCGTGGACCACGGCGGTGGAGGTGGCGATGCTCGCCGGTGGCGTGTGGCTGTACACGCGCTCGACGCGCTCCCGCGACGGCAGAGGTCGTCACGGATTTTCGGCGCTGGTGCTGGTGCTGCTGGCGATTCACGTGGCGAACCTGATTGGGCCTCCGCCCGCCCACGCGCGGCAGCTCGCTTTCGTGGCCATGGCGGCGGCGGTCTTTCCGGTGTGGGCGTGGTGGGTGGATCGGCATCGCGAGGCGGTACCACGGTGACGCGGCGAGGAGCGGGATCGAAGCCACCGCTCGGATTCCGGGTGCTGGCGGGGCTGCTCAGCTGGTACGCGCTGTGTGGGTTCACGCTCGCGCTGCTGGCGGTGACGCGCCGGGCAGTGACGGTGGACTGGCGCGTGTTGGCGGCGGCGGGTGTTCTGCTCGGTGCGACGACCGGCGCGGCGGCGCTGGCGGTGTGGCGCTCGGAGCGGCGCGCGCTGCCGTGGCTGGTGGCGT
>DATFFZ010000186.1:0-14703 GCA_035249845.1 Gemmatimonadaceae bacterium | reverse complement strand
CGCGCGAGGCGCTGCGCGTATGATCGCCATGCTGACCAGCGACCTGCCGCTCCGCCGTGTGGCGCGCGGAAAGGTGCGTGACGTGTACGAGGTGGACGCCGATCGGCTGCTGCTGGTGACCACCGATCGCGTCAGCGCGTTCGACGTGGTCATGGGCGAGACGATCCCCTTCAAGGGCGCGGTGCTCACGCAGATCAGTGCCTGGTGGATGCGCCTTCTGGAAGGCGACGTGGAGCACCACATGCTCGCCGCCGACGCCGACGCGATCGTCGCCGCCGTTCCCTCGCTCGCGCCGCACCGCGAGGAACTGGCCGCTCGGGCGATGCTCTGCCGCCGCGCGACGGTGTTCCCGGTGGAGTGCGTGATCCGCGGTTATATTTCGGGGTCCGCCTGGAAGGAGTACGCCGCGCGAGGAACGCTGGCCGGCGAGCCCCTGCCCGCCGGGCTCCGCGAGAGTGACCGACTCGAGCCGCCGCTCTTCAGCCCGGCCACCAAGGCCGATGTCGGCCACGATGAGAACATCACCGTCGAGCGAATGCGGCAGATCGTGGGACGCCAGATCGCGGAGGAGCTCGAGCGCCTGACGCGGCTGGTGTACGAGCGCGGTCGGTCGGTGGCGGCGGAGCGTGGCATCATCATCGCGGACACGAAGCTCGAGTTCGGGCACGATCGTGAGGGGCGCGTCCGGTTGGTGGACGAGGTGCTCACTCCCGACAGCTCCCGCTTCTGGCCCGCCGCGTCGTACGCGCCCGGTCGCTCGCAGCCGAGCTTCGACAAGCAGCCGCTGCGCGACTGGCTCGACGCGGAGCGTCGCGCCGGTCGGTGGAACGGCGAAGCGCCGCCTCCCACGCTGCCGCCCGAGGTGGTGGAGGCCACCAGCGCGCGCTACCTCGACGCCTACCGGCGCATCACCGGAGCGGAGCTCGATCGGTCGGAGATGACGTGAATTTCGCGCGCGAAGGTCTCGTATTCATCGTCATCGCCCTGGCGGTCACCGCCGGCGTGTTCGCGCTCGCGCTCGGCCGGCGCTCGTGGCCGTTGTGGCTCGCGGCCTTCGTCTGTACGCTGATCGCGCTCTGGGTGGCGTACTTCTTTCGCGATCCGGAACGGCGTGGTGAGCGTGGCGAGCGGCTGGTGCTCTCGCCGGCCGATGGGCGGGTGGTGATGATCTCCCAGGTGGATGAGCCGACGTTCATGCGCGCGACGTCCACCAGGATCTCGATTTTCATGAACGTCTTCAACGTCCACGTGAACCGCTATCCGGTGAGCGGCACGGTCACCCACGTCTCGCGCAACCAGGGCAAGTTCTTCAACGCCGCGCTCGAGAAGGCGAGCCTGGAGAACGAGCAGACGTCGGTGGGGATCGAGGCCGGCGGCCAGCGCGTGCTCACCCGGCAGATCGCCGGCCTCATCGCGCGGCGGATCGCCAACTACGCGCAGGTGGGCTCGCACGCCGTGCAGGGAGAGCGCATGGGCATCATCCGCTTCGGCTCCCGGGTGGACGTCTTCGTTCCCACGGAATCGACCGTGAAGGTGAAGGTCGGCGACCTCCCGGTTGCCGGGGTCACGGTGCTGGCGGAGCTACCCAGGTGAGCCCCGCCATCCCCCGCCCCGACATGCGGCGCGCCGTGGTGCTGCTGCCCAACGGGTTCACCCTCGGGAACCTGTTCTTCGGCATCTTCGCCATCGTGTCCGCCGCCCGCGGCGAGTTCATGTGGGCCGGATGGTGCGTCGTACTCGGCGGCGTCATGGACGCGCTGGACGGTCAGGTGGCGCGCATGACGCGCACCGGCAGCCGCTTCGGCATCGAGCTCGACTCGCTGGTCGATGCGGTGAGCTTCGGCGTCGCGCCCGCCATGATCATGTATTTCGCGGTACTCAACCGTGACGGCTGGGCGTGGATCTTCGCCTTCATCTTCGTGTCCTGCGTCGTCATGCGCCTGGCGCGGTTCAACGTCGAGCAGGGCGGGCGCGCCAAGACGCACTTCCATGGGCTCCCCAGTCCGGCGGCGGGGATGACGCTGGCGACGTACTACTGGTTCAGCCAGACGCGGCTCTACACCGAGACGATCGTCGGCGGCTGGCCCTGGCACACGGTGCTCCCCGCGGTGATGCTCGGGTTGAGCCTGCTCATGATCAGCCACGTGCTCTACCCGGCCGTCCCGCGACTCGGCTTTCGCAATCTGCGCAGCACGATCGGCACGGTGATCCTCCTCGGAATCGTCGGCATCGTCCTCCTCCATCCCTACCGCTTCGCCTTTCCGGCGCTGGTGCTGTACGTGGCGTTCGGGCTGGCGCAGACGATCTTCTTCGAGGTGGTGGATCGGCTCCCCACCGGCGATCCGCTCTACGACGAGGATGACGAGGACGTGGGAGAGCAGCGTCAGGTCGCCATCGGGGAGATCCCCGGAGGCGAGCGACGTCGTCGCCGCCGCGGCCGTCGCCGGAGCGACCGGCGACCGGTCCTGAACCCGAAGGTGGAAGAGTCAGGCGAATGAATCGATATCGAGTGGGCGTGCACATCGTTCCCCGCCGCGGGATCCTCGATCCCCAGGGTCGCACCGTGGCCGAGGCCTTGCACGCGCTGGGCTTTGGCGGCGTGGCCGACGCGCGCATCGGCAAGCACGTGATGCTCGACGTGGACGCCGCCAGCGAGCGCGAGGCGGCCAGCGCCGTGGAGCAGATGTGCGAGCGTCTGCTGGCCAACCCCGTCACCGAAGACTACGAGATCGCCACCGTGAGCGCGCTATGAGGTTCGGCATCGTCGTCTTTCCCGGCTCGAACTGCGACTACGACGCCTATCACGCGGTGGTGGACTCGTTAGGCGAGGACGCTACCTATCTCTGGCACAAGGACCACGACCTCAAGGAGTCCGACGTCGTGATCCTGCCCGGAGGGTTCAGCTACGGCGACTATCTTCGCGCCGGCGCCATCGCCCGCTTCAGCCCCATCATGAGCGACGTGGCCGCCCACGCGCGCCGCGGCGGCCCGGTGCTCGCCATCTGCAACGGCTTCCAGATCGCCTGCGAAGCGGGCCTGCTCCCCGGCGCCCTCATGCGCAACGAGCACCTCCAGTTCGTGTCCGACATGGTGCGCCTGCGCGTCGAGAACGCGGAGACGATGTTCACCGGACGCTTGCGCCCCGGGCAGATTCTCCGGATGCCCGTCGCGCATGGCGAAGGTCGTTACACGGCGGACCGCGCCACGCTCGACCGGCTCGAATCGGAGGGGCTCGTCGTCTTCCGCTACGTGGACGAGAGCGGCGCGGCGTCATCCGCCGGCAACCCCAACGGCTCCGAGCGCAACATCGCCGGGATCGTCAGCGCCGAGGGGAACATCCTGGGGATGATGCCGCACCCGGAGCGCGCGGTCGACCCGCTGCTCGGCTCGGCGGATGGACTCGGTATATTTCAATCGATGCTCGCTCGCGTGTCGGCGTGAACGGCGCGCCCGGCGAGTACGTCATGCATCGGAGGTGAACACGACATGAGCACTGACGAAAAGCCCAGCCGAAACGAGGACGAGTACTTCCTGAAGCTCGATCAGGAGCTGCTCAAGGCGCAGCGCGCCCGCCGCGACATGGAGCGCGCCGAGATGGAGCGCCGCCAGCACTTCATGAAGTGCCCCAAGTGCGGCTACGACATGGTCGAGAAGGACATGAGCGGGATCAAGATCGACGAATGCACGAACTGCCGCGGGGTGTTCTTCGACGCGGGCGAGATCGACTTGCTGCGCGGCGACCGGGGTGGGCTGGGGAGCTTCTTCGGCGGCGTGTTCGGGAAGCGCGCGAAGTGACCGCCGTACCGCGCCCAGGCGATCCCGTCATCACGCCCGCGCTCGTCGCCGAGCACGGGCTCACGGCGGAGGAGTACGATCGCCTGACGGCGCTGCTCGGACGCGCGCCGACGTTCACCGAGCTGGGGATCGTCAGCGCGCTCTGGAACGAGCACTGCTCCTACAAGCATTCGCGACCCGTCCTCCGCACCCTGCCGACGGAAGGGCCGCAGGTGCTGCAGGGGCCGGGGGAGAACGCCGGAGTCATCCGCGTCGGAGACGGCCTGGCGATCGCGTTCAAGATCGAGTCGCATAACCACCCGTCGGCGGTGGAGCCGTACCAGGGCGCGGCCACGGGGGTCGGCGGTATCCTGCGCGATGTGTTCACCATGGGCGCGCGACCGATCGCGCTGCTCGACTCGCTCCGCTTCGGGTCCCTCGATCGCGCGCGCGTGCGCTATCTCTTCGGCGGGGTGGTGAAAGGGATCGGCGACTACGGGAATTGCGTCGGCATTCCCACCGTCGCCGGCGAGGTGGTGTTCGATCCGGCGTACGAGGGGAATCCGCTGGTCAACGCCATGTGCGTCGGCCTGCTGCGGGAGGACGAGCTCATCCGCGCGCGCGCCGAGGGCGTGGGCAATCCCATCATGGCCGTGGGGGCGCGCACCGGGCGCGACGGCATTCACGGCGCATCGTTCGCGTCGGAGGATCTCTCCGAGGCCAGCGACGCCAAGCGGCCGCGCGTGCAGGTGGGCGATCCGTTCACCGAGAAGCTCCTGCTGGAGGCCAGCCTCGAGCTGATCAGGAGCGGCCACATCGTCGCCATCCAGGACATGGGCGCGGCGGGGCTCACCTCCAGCTCGGCGGAGATGGCGGCGCGCGGCGACGTGGGCGTCACCATCGACGTCACCAAGGTGCCGGTCCGCGAAGAGGGGATGACGCCGTACGAGATCCTGCTCAGCGAGTCGCAGGAGCGGATGCTGGTCGTGGCCAGGAAGGGACGCGAGGAGGAGGTCCGCGCCATCCTCGGGAAGTGGGATCTCAACGCCGAGGTGATCGGCGAGGTGATCGCCGAGCCCGTGTATCGCGTCACGGAGGGCGATCGCGTGGTGGCGGAGTTTCTCGGATCGCGTCTCGTCACCGACTGTCCCGTGTACGCACCGGAGGCGGCGGAGTCGCGCGACGTGAAGGCGCTGCGCGCTCGCGACGTGGCCGCCATACGGGAGCGCCGCGAGGAGCGCGACCCTGTCTGGACGCTCTGCGCGCTGCTCTCCTCGCCGACGATCGCCAGCAAGGCGTGGGTCTATCGGCAGTACGACAGCACGGTGCGGACGGGCACGGCGGTGGGCCCGGGCGCGGCCGACGCGGCGGTGATCCGCCTCCGCGGCACCGACCGCGCCATCGCGGTGAAGACGGACGGCAACGGGCGCTACGTGTACCTGGAGCCGCGCACGGGCGGGCGCATCGCCGTTGCCGAGGCGGCGCGCAACGTCGCCTGCACCGGAGCGCGCCCCATGGCCATCACCAACTGCCTGAACTTCGGCAACCCCAAGCGCCCGGAGATCTTCTTTCAGTTTCGGGAGGCGGTGGCGGGGATGGGCGAGGCCTGCCGCGCGTTGGGCACCCCGGTCACCGGGGGGAACGTCTCCTTCTACAACGAGAGTCCGGTGGGCGCGGTCTATCCCACGCCGGTGGTCGGAATGGTGGGACTGGTCGACTCGCTCTCGCACATCACGAGGTCGGCGTTCCACGCCGACGGCGACGCCATCGTGCTGCTCGGCGAGCCCACCGGCGAGCTGGGGGGGAGCGAGTACCTCGCGCGGGTCCACGACGTCGTCGCCGGTGTTCCTCCACACTGCGACCTGGCGCGCGAGAAGGCGCTGATCGATGCGCTGCTCGACGCCATTCACGGCGGGTACGTCGCGTCGGCGCACGACTGCTCGGACGGCGGCCTGGCGGTCGCGCTGGCCGAGTGCGCCGTCGGTGACGACGCGCACCGGTCGGGCGCCGAGGTGGACCTGTCGGCATGGAGCGCCCTGCCGCTCCGCGCCCTGCTCTTCGGCGAGGCGCAGGGGCGCGTGGTGGTGGGGACACGCGTCCCCGCTCGCGTGCTCGAGGTCGCCGCGCGGCACGGCGTGCCGGCGCGCGAAGTCGGTCGCGTGCGCGCTTCGTCGGAGACGCTCCGCATCGTCGTCGGCCAGCGGGTGATCGAGGCGCCACTCGATCAGCTGGCCGCCGCGTACCACAACGCGATCCCCACCATCATGAGTGGCACGGCGGCGGAAGCCGCCGTGCTCGAGCAGCACCCCCAACCGGCGAGCGTGTAGCACCATGTGCGGGATCTTCGGCGTTCGCGGCCTCGCGGATGCCGCATCGGCGGTTCAGCTGGGGCTGTATTCGCTCCAGCATCGCGGTCAGGAGTCGGCGGGGATCGTCGCCGTCGATGAGACGGGTACCGCGCGCGTCCACCGCGCGATGGGGCTGGTCTCCGACAGCTTCTCCCCCAGCGTCCTCGCGCAGCTCAAGGGCGGACTCGCCCTCGGCCACACGCGCTACAGCACCGCCGGATCCTCGACGATCGAGAACGCGCAGCCGGTGATGGTGCGCTTCCGCGACGGACACATCGCGCTGGCGCACAACGGCAACCTGGTCAACGCCACGGAGATCAGACACGAGCTGGAGGAGCAGGGCTCGATCTTCTCCTCGTCCATGGACTCCGAGGTGCTGGTGCACCGAATCGCGCGCTCGCACTGCCCTCGCCCCGAGGAGAAGCTGGCCGAGGCGCTACAGGGCGTGGAGGGCGCGTATTGCCTGATCGTGGCGATGGGGCACACGCTCATCGCCGCGCGCGACCCGCGCGGATGGCGCCCGCTGGTGATGGGCCAGGTGGACGGGGCGACCGTGTTCGCGTCGGAGACGTGCGCGCTCGACATCGTCGGCGCCAGCTACGTGCGCGACGTCGAGCCGGGTGAGATCGTCGCCGTCGATGGCGATGGCACGCGCACGCTCTTCCCGCTCCCCGAGCAGGAACCGCGGCGGTGCGTCTTCGAGTACGTCTACTTCGCGCGCCCCGACAGCAAGGTGTTCGGCGGCTCGGTGGACCGCGCTCGCCGCGCGCTCGGCCGACGGCTCGGACGCGAGGCTCCGGCGCCCGGGGCGGAGCTGGTATTCAGCGTCCCCGACTCGGCCAACGCCGCCGCGCTCGGCTACGCGGAAGTGACCCACCTGCCGGTCGAGCTCGCGCTGATCCGCAATCACTACGTCGGCCGCACCTTCATTCAGCCATCGCAGGCCGGGCGCGACGCGAAGGTGAAGGTGAAGTACAACGCGGTGCGCGAGGTGTTGCACGGCAAGAGCGTGGTCATGGTCGACGACTCCATCGTGCGCGGAACGACCACACGTGGTCTGGTGGCCCTGGTGCGTGCCGCCGGCGCGCGCGAGGTGCACATGCGAGTCGCCTCGGCGCCGATCACCGGCCCCTGCTACTACGGCATCGATACGCCATCGCGCGAGGAGCTCATCGCCGCCAACCTGTCCGTCGATGAGATCGCTCGGCACATTGGCGTGGATTCGCTCGCATATCTCTCGCTCGAGGGGATGCTCGAAGCCTCCCCCGGCGGCCCCGACGGCTTCTGCCACGCATGCTTCTCCGGCGACTACCCGACGCCCCCGCCCACCGACCCGAACAAGCTGAGGTTCGGGTGCGGGTGCTGACATCGGGTTGGGTTTGCGATGCCTGATTCACATCGCCTCGTCTACTTCTTCGGTAACGGCTCCGCCGACGGCACCAGGGACATGAAGCGGCTCCTCGGCGGGAAGGGGGCCAACCTCGCCGAGATGACGAACCTCGGGGTACCGGTGCCGCCGGGGTTCACCATCGCCACGTCGGTGTGCGTGGAGTATCTGGCGACGGGCACGTATCCCGAGGCGCTGCGCGAGGAGGTGGCGACGAACCTCCGGCGGCTGGAGCAGTGCACCGGGCGCCGCTTCGGCGACACCGCCGATCCGCTCCTCGTGTCCGTGCGCTCCGGGGCGCCCGTGTCGATGCCGGGGATGATGGAGACGATCCTCAACCTCGGGTTGAACGACCGCACCGTCCTCGGCCTCGAGCAGGCGAGCGGACAGGCGCGCTTCGCTTACGATTCCTATCGCCGCTTCATCCAGATGTACGGCGACGTGGTGCTCGGCGTGCCGAGCCACGAATTCGAGCATCTGCTCAAGGCCAAGCGCCTCACCGTCGGTGTCGAGACGGATGCTCAGCTTCCGGAGGAAGCGCTCCGCAATCTGGTGGAGGAGTACAAGTCGCTCGTGCGGAATCGCACGGGCGCCGAGTTCCCCATGGATCCGCAGGTGCAGCTGTGGGGTGCCATCGAGGCGGTGTGGAAGTCGTGGACGCTCAAGAAGGCCGTCGACTACCGGCGAGTGAACGCGATTCCCGAAGACGTGGGAACCGCCGTCAACATGGTGGCCATGGTCTTCGGCAACATGGGAGACGACTCGGGCACCGGCGTCGCCTTCACCCGCGATCCCTCCACCGGCGAGCGTCGCTTCTACGGCGAGTTCCTGGTGAACGCGCAGGGGGAGGACGTCGTCGCCGGCATCCGTACGCCGCTCGACATCGAGGAGATGGCGGCAGCCTTCCCCGACGCCTATCGCGAGCTGCTCGACACCAAGGAGCGACTCGAGCGGCACTACCGCGAGATGCAGGACATCGAGTTCACGGTGGAGCGTGGCAAGCTGTACCTGCTGCAGACTCGCACCGGGAAGCGCACGGCCGCGGCGTCGGTGCGCATCGCCGAGGAGATGGTGGGGGAGGGGCTGATCGGGCAACGCGAGGCCGTCACGCGCGTGCCGCCGCAGCAGCTCGACCAGCTCCTGCACCCGATCATCGACCCGGCGGCGCGCGCGACCCCGATCGCCACCGGGCTCCCCGCCAGCCCTGGCGCGGCCAGCGGGATCGCCGTGTTCGATCCCGACGTCGCCGAGCAGCGCGCCGCGGCCGGCGACCGCGTGATCCTCGTGCGCGAGGAAACGACGCCGGAGGACTTCCACGGCATCGTCGCGGCCCGTGCCGTGCTCACGGCGCGCGGGGGGATGACGAGTCACGCGGCAGTGGTCGCGCGCGGGATGGGCAAGTGCGCGATCGTCGGCTGCCGCGAGATCATCGTGGACACCGAGCGCCGGCAGTTCGACGTCGACGGCATGACGGTGAACGAGGGAGAGTGGATCACCCTGGACGGCTCGAGCGGCCGTGTCTTCAAGGGCGACCTGCCGACGATCCCGAGCGAGATCGTGCGCGTCCTCTCCGGTGCGATGGCCCCCGGCCAGTCGCGCGTCTATGAATCGTTCGCCCGCCTCCTCGGTTGGGCCGACGAGGCGCGCCGGCTCCGCGTGCGCGCCAACGCCGATACGCCGCAGGACGCCCGCATCGCGCGCCGCTTTGGCGCCGAAGGGATCGGCCTCTGCCGCACCGAGCACATGTTCTTCGAGGGGGACCGCATCACCGCCATGCGCGAGATGATCGTGGCGCGCGATGAGGCCGGCCGGCAGCGCGCGCTCGACAAGCTGCTCCCGCATCAGCGGAACGACTTCGACGGGATTTTCGAGGCGATGAACGGATTCCCCGTCACCATCCGCCTGCTCGACCCGCCGCTGCACGAGTTCCTCCCGCACGGAGGAGAGGAGACGAAGCTCCTGGCCCGGCAGATGAAGCTGGAGCGTGACGAGCTCATGACCATCGTCGAGTCGTTGCGCGAGTCGAACCCGATGCTCGGGCATCGCGGCTGTCGTCTGGGGATCACGTACCCGGAGATCACCCGCATGCAGGGGCGCGCCATCTTCGAGGCGGCGGTGCGCGCCAAGCGCCGTGGACTCGACGTGCACCCCGAGATCATGGTTCCGCTGGTCTCCACGGTGAAGGAGCTCGAGAATCAGCGCGCCATTCTGGAGGAGATCGCCCGGCAAGTGTTGGGCGCGATGGGAGAGCACATCCCCTACACCATCGGCACCATGATCGAGCTGCCGCGCGCGGCGCTCACCGCCGACGAGATCGCCGGGGCCGCCGAGTTCTTCTCGTTCGGCACCAACGACCTCACGCAGACGACGCTGGGCTTGAGCCGCGACGACGCCGGCCGCTTCCTCCCCGCCTACGTGGAGCGCGGGATCTTCCCGGATGATCCGTTCCAGGTGCTGGATGTGAAGGGTGTCGGGAAGCTGATCGCCATGGCCGTCACCGACGGGCGGAAAACGCGCCCCAACCTCAAGACCGGGATCTGCGGAGAGCACGGCGGCGAGCCGCGCTCCATCGTCTTCTGCCACGGCGCCGAGCTCGACTACGTCTCCTGCTCGCCGTACCGCGTCCCGATCGCCAGACTCGCCGCGGCCCAGGCCGCGTTGGCCGGCTGACGCTCACCCGGCCGACACGCTCGGCATTGGCGTCGCCACCTCGTGCACGTAGTACATCTTCCCGAGCCCTTCCTTCCGTAGCAGCGGCAGCGAGACGTTGAAGACCGGGACGCCACCCGACGTCTGCGCACGAAACGTCCCGGAGTGCGCGTGCCCGTGGAAGGCGAGCGCGCAGCCGTAGCGGTCGATCGGCTCCGCCAGACGATCGGTGCCGAGGAAGGGGTAGATGATCTCCGGCTCGCCCGTGACCGTGCCCACCACCGGCGAGTAGTGGAGCATCGCCACGCGGATCGGCGTCGCCAGGCGGCGAAGCGCCAGCTCGAAGCGCTGCACCTCCTCCAGCGCGGCCGCCACGAAAGCCTTCGTCTCCGGCTCACCGAAGGCGGTGAGCGTGCCGCGGCCGAAGCCTCCCATGAAGCCCTTCACCCCCGCGAAGCCGAGGTGCTCGTTGAGCTCGAAGGCATCACCGGCCAGGACGTGCACGCCGCGTCCGCGAAGGATCGTCGTCCCCTCGTTCATCTGTCCGCTCTCGTAGTCGTGATTCCCGAGCACGGCGACGATCGGAATCTTCACGTCGGCCAGCTCGCTGACCACCGCCTTGAACTCGGGAGCCAGCCCCCGTCGCGTCAGGTCGCCGCAGAGGAGGAGGACGTCCGCTTCGTCGTTGGCGCGCGAGAACAGGTCGCGGTACGCGCCCGCGTCCTCCTCGCCCACGTGGAAGTCGCCCACCGCGGCCAGCCGCACGCGCGACAGGCGGCGGCGATCGCCCCCCTCGCGCCGCTCGCCCGTCGGCGGCACGACGCGCAGCTCGGGGGAAGCGGGTCGGTTGGCTCCCTCAACCCAATCTGGCATTGGACTCCTCGGTTTGTGGGGAGCGCTCATCCCAGATGTCGCTTTCCGCGATCGCGCGGATCGGCGCGCTCCGCTGGGCGCGCCGCACGCTCGCATCGCGCAGGTCGCGGAACGCCCACTCGTGCACGTCGATCGTGAAGCTGAAGCGCGACACCAGCGTGCCGCGCGTCACGCGCTCCCCGGTGCGATCGCGCGCGAGGTCGTCGCCGGCGCGAGCGAGCAGCTCCTCGTGCACCCACCCGGGTACGTTCCCTTTCAGCTCGGGATAGACGTAGGAGAACATGAGCAGCTGCGCCAACAGAAGCGGCCAGTGCTCCGCCGTCTTCCGCAGGATGCGCCGCCAGTTCATCGTGGCGCCCACGCACGCGATGAGATGGACGATGTCGGCCATGTCCTGCCGGTGTCGCTCGTGAATGAAGAGGCGGTGCCAGAGCAGCTCCTCGCTGGGCGCCACTCGCACCGGTGTGGCCGCCAGGATGGCCGGCCGGCTGTAGCGATACCAGTCGCGGTCGATGACCGCCAGGCCATTTCCCATCCCGTAGATGATGTCCACGAAGTGCTTTCCGACGATCGCCTTGGCCAGCCAGTGCGGCTGCTCGAGCCGGCTTCGAAAGCCGATCGACTTGAGCGCGCGCATGGCATCGACCACGCGCGCCGGCTCGACGAACACGTCGAGGTCCTTTGTCTCGCGGTAGATCCCGGTGTGCTCGTAGATCGCGTAGGCGCCGGCGACCACGTACGGAACGCCGTGCTCGTTCAACGCGCGCAGCGCGTTCTTGTATATCTCCCGCTCGGTCTCCGGGATCCAGAAGTCGCCATGCGTGACGGACCTCTTCTCCTGGGCCGTGATCTTCCCGAGCCGCGGACGTCGCGACGATCGGTCGCGCGGCGGCATTCGCCCCTCGTCTGGTGGCATGGCGTGCTACCGAGCAAGGGGCGGGCCGGGCGTCAGGAGGCTTCGAGCACGCGCTGAACGTCCAACAGGAGCGCGGCCGGCTCGGGCCACGTGTCCCACGCGCTCGCCGCGCTGAGCTCCGCGGCCGTGCGACCACCGCAGGTAACGCCCAGAAAGCGCACGCCGGCGGCGCGACAGGCCTCGCCGTCGTACGGCGTGTCGCCGACCATCGCGCAGGCGCCGGGCTCGACACGAAGTCGTCTGAGCGCGGTCACGACGATGTCGGGATCCGGCTTGGTGGCCTTGGCATCGCTTCCCGTCACCGTCACATCCACGAGGGATCTGAAGTCCACGCGGGCGCTGTCGAGCGTCGCATCCACCAGGTCGTCGCGCCCCGACGTTGCGAGCGCCGTACGGATGCCGCGACGTCGCAGCTCCTCGAGCAGATCGACCGCGCCCGGCATCACGCGGAAGCGCCGTCGCTTCGCCAGCTCGGGGTAGATCTCGCCCACGCAGCGCCGCAGCGCAGCGATCATCTTCCGGTCCGCGTCTTTTCCGAGGAGCGCGGGTGGGAGCTTGTCGCTTCCCTTCCCGATCTCGCTGAAGATCCGCTCACGGGATACGCTGTGTCCCAGTGTCTTGAAGGAACGGTACCAGGCCTCGACGTGCGCGCCGTTCGTGTCGACCAGCGTCCCGTCGAGGTCGAAGATCATTCCTCGCATCAAGAGACGACTCGGGTCAGAGGAAAACGATGGGCCGGCAGTTCTCACTGCCGGCCCTCGGGGTGATGGAGGCGCGGGGAATCGAACCCCGGTCCGAGACAAGATCCACCACAGCGTCTACGTGCGTAGTCCACCGGTTGTGGTCTCCAGCCGCTGGCCGGTGGACGGCCCACTGCTGGACGAGTCTTCTAGAGCTTCGCCCACCGCCGGAAGACGCGACGGCTGGCTATCCCGACTTTTCGATACCCGTAAAGCCGCCTCGGGCGGGCTTCCCTACGGGCAGGTGCGGTAACCGAAGTTACGCAGCCAGGGCCAAGTTGTCGTTGGCAGTTGTAAAGTTTCCCGAGGGATTTACCAGGACTCGAGGACCTGGGCACGCGGCCACCGCTTCACTTACCCCGTCGAAGCCAGTCGCCCCCGTTCGAACAAATTTAGTCCATTTGGCGGGCAGGGTCAACCGAAAACGGGACTGAGATCGCACATGCGACGAAGCGCTTAACCTGCGGCCAGTTACACGATTACGTTGAACGACTTCACGCAGTTTCTCCCCGCCGCCTTGGCCTCGTACAGCGCCCGGTCCGCCGCCGCGAACAGCTGGTCGTTGGTGCGCGTGCTCTCCGGATAGCTGGCCACCCCGAACGACGCGGTCACCTGGATCTTCCGACCGGCCACCAGGCTCGACGTCTGCTCCACGGCGCTGCGCAGCCGCTCGGCGGTCTCCACCGCGCCCAGCAGCGACGTCTGCGGCAAAATGATCGCGAGCTCCTCACCGCCAAAACGCGCGCACATGTCGACGTGCTCACGGATGCCGGCGTTCACCACCTTCGCCAGCTGGCGGAGCACCGCGTCGCCCCCCTGATGGCCGTGCGTGTCGTTCACCTTCTTGAAGTGGTCGACATCCATCAGGATGAGCGACGTCGAATGTCCGTAGCGGTCGCTCTCGGCCAGATGCTGCACCAGGCGGCGGTCGAAGGAGCGGCGGTTGGCCAACCCGGTGAGCGCGTCGGTGAGCGCCGATTCCTCCAGCCGCTCGAGCTGGTGTGTGGCCTCCAGTACTCCGACGATGATGGTCGACAGCTGCCAGAGGTGCTCCACTTCCACCGGCGTGATCTGCGACGGCGCGTCGCCCTCGACGATGATCGCGCCCAGCACCCGATCGCCGCGCTTGAGCGGCGTGATGCCGAGCGAGCCGATCTGTCGCTGCGGCTCGCCGGTGCCGTAGATGGCGCGCCCGACGATGAGGCGCCCGTCTCGCGCGTTGTAGCGCTGCCCGCTCCGCACCGCCATGGCGAGGAGCGACGCGCCCGACACGCGGAAGTTCTCCGAGATCGGATGCGCCGGCGACGTGGCTCGAATGGAGCCCATGTCGGCCTCCGATTCCCAGAGCAGCAGCGCCGCGCGCGTGGCCGAGGTGACGTCCACCGCGTTCTCCAGGATGGCTTGAAAGAGTCCCGGAGAATCGAGGTTCCGCTGGATGCGATCCACCGCCTGATCGAAGCGCTGCGCGCGCGCGCGATAGCGGCGAAGCGTTCGTCCCTCCTCCAGGAGATCGAGGAGGAGGGCCAGATGCGACGCGTGGCGACCAAACCAGCGTCGCGCCGCATCGCGGTTGAGCGTGTGCTTGTCGGCGGCGTACATCGCCAGCACGCCGTGCAGCGCGTCGGGTTTCCCCACCGGTCCCACCAGAAACACCGAGCGGTCGCTCTCGGCGTTGGAGACGACGGTGCGCTGCTCCGCCGCGCGACGCACCAGCAGCCCCGTCTCCTGATCCTCCAGGAAGAGCGGCTTCACCTCCGGATCGGTTGCCCACGAATGCGGGTGCAGCTCGCCATCGCGCGCCAGCCGCCAGAACATCAGGTCGTCGGCGCCGAGCATGTCGCGCACATCGCGGAGGTAGTGGTGCACCACATCGAGCTCGGTACGCCCCTCCTTCTCCCCGCGCTCCCCTCGACGCGTCTCGATCCGCTGCTGCGGACGCGGCGTGTTGCGCGACGTCGACGTCGGCGTGGCGCGAGAGACGGCGGGCGCGGCGCGCGGCGTCCGGCTCGCCAGCGC
>DATFFZ010000185.1:0-2673 GCA_035249845.1 Gemmatimonadaceae bacterium | reverse complement strand
GCCTCCACGTAGCGCTCGGGAGCCAGCCCGGGCGGAAGGGGGACGTTCCAGACGTTGCCCACTCCGCGCTCGTCCGCGGCGCCCGTCCCCGGATACCAGGGCCACTGGTGCATCGAGACGAAGTGAACGCTCGGGTCCTGCTCGACGAGGGCCTGCGTTCCGTTCCCGTGGTGCACGTCCCAGTCGATGATGAGGGTGCGCTCGATCCCGTGCTTGGCGCGCGCGTATCGCGCGGCGATCGCCATCGTGCTGAAGAGACAGAACCCCATCCCTCGCCCGCGGAGCGCGTGATGGCCCGGCGGCCGCACGGCGCAGAAGCTCCGCACCGCGCCGCCGCCCATGGCGAGGTCCACACCGTCGAGCACGGAGCCAGCGGCGGCGCGCGCGGCGTCCCACGATCCTTCGCTCATCACCGTGTCGGAATCGAGCCGCCCGCCGCCGCGACGTGCCATCTCCTGCACGTGGGCGATGTACTTGGGATCGTGGCAGAGCGCGAGCTCGTCGAGCGTGGCGTGTCGCCCCTCGACGTGATTCACGACACCGAAGAGGTCGGGTGCGTTCCGCAGCGCGCGCGTGATGGCGCGGAGCCGCCCCACGTGCTCCGGGTGATTCCATCCGGTGTCGTGCCGCCCGCAGTCGGAGTGCGAGATGAAGGCGGCGGTCATCGCGCGCCGCGCAGGCGTCGAGAGCCCCACTCGGCGAGGAGCATCGCCAGGACCAGCACCAGCATCCAGTTGGGGAGCGCTCTCGACGCCGCGGCACTGCTCACCGCCACAGGCTCGGCGCTCGGTGGGCCGAGTGCATCGGTGAGCGCCGCCAGCGGCGCGGCGTCGCCGACCACCTCGTGGAGAACCGGGTACTCGGATCGATGCGCGACGCTGGCGACCACCCGCGACCACCAGTCGCGGTGTGCGGCGGGCGCATCCCGTCCGCCACTCAGGCGCCAGCGCCAGCTGTCCTCGTAACCGAGAAGAACCACGCGGCCGCTGCCGATGCGTCGCGCGGCGGCGGCAACACCCGAGGAGCCACGCTCGAGCACGACGGCGTCGCCGCGAAGCGCACCGATGGGATGGAGGACGAGCGAGCGACGCGGAGCGTCGGAGGCGAAGGCGAGCTGCGTCGGCCTCACCGGCGATCCGACGCGGCCGGGGGCGAGGGCGGCCAGGGCGGGCGCGCGGGCGGCGTCGGCCAGCATCACCAGACCGCCGCCGGAACGCACGAAGGCGCCGATACGCGCCGCCTCACGGGTCGCCGTGGAATCCACCGCGATCACCGCCGACACCCGCGACGTATCGAGCGATGCGTCACGGCCGCGCAGCGCCTCGAGTCCCGGCGCGATCACCTGACGCGCCTCCACCCGCCATCCCCGCTCCTCCAGCGCCTCGGCCACGAATCGCGTTTCCCACGATGCGCGGCCGATCACCACCACGCTTCCCAGGCGGAGGGAGTCGGTGAGCGGCGCACGCGCGACGTGCGCGCCGATCGAGGCGCGAGCACTGCCCTCGAGCCGCGGCAGCGCGAAGGCGACACCATCTCCCTCGCTGCTGGCGCTGTCCAGCACGCCGAGATCGTCGCGCAGGGTGACGCGCCGATCGCCGGGCGCCGAGACGCGCACGTGCGCGCCGCCGCGCGGCTCGGCGATGGGCTCCACTTCCACGGCGATCGCTGGAACCGCACGCGCCGACCAGCCCAGCGCCATACCGTTGCGCTCGAGCGCGCGGAGCCAGTCGCGGGTGGCGGCGGCCGGCACGGTGTCGAAGATCGCGTGCACGCGCTGCGGGGCGGAACCGAGCGTCCACGCGGGAAGTCGCGCGGCGAGCGTCCGCTCGGTGGCGACGGTGGATTGCGCCGTGGGCAGCGGGCGCAGCAGCGACCACGCCATCCAGGCGAGGAGCGCCAGACTGGCCGCTCGGAGGAGGTGCTCGCCGACGCGGCGAGCGGACTCAGCGCGTGAGGGCATGGACGACGATGTTGACGGCAAACTTCGTGTTGTCCACCGCCAGAAAGCGCTTGTTGTCGGGGTGGTACCCCCATTCGCTGCTGTAGTCCTTGTTGCTGTAGAGCACCGCGATGCGTCCCGAGCGCTCCACGGCGAGGAGGTGCGAGTGCACCAGGTTGTCGCCCCACCCGTTGAGCTCGTGGCTGGTGGTGGGTGGACCCTCGGGGAAGACGAAGAACGCCGAATAGAGCGCGTGATCGTTCGGCAGCTGGCGCAGCGGGCCGATCGACCGCCCGATCTCCTCCACCGCCGTCTTGTGAAAGGCGCCGTCGATGTCGTGGTTGTGGTCGTCCACGAAGAGCATCCCGCCCCGCTCGATGAAGGTGCGCAGCGTCGCCCGCTCGGCGTCGGTGAAGCGCACCGGCAGGTGCCCGGTCAGATAGACGAACGGATAGCGATACAGGTCGGCCGAGCCGAGGGAGACGATCACGCCGGAGGGCGCCACATCGATGGACGTATAGCGCGCGATGGTGTCGATGATGTTCGGCGGGACGAGGGGGGCGGAATCCCAATCCCCCGACTCGTATTGCACGGTGGCGAAGACGAAGTCGCTCACCAGGCACCGCCCCAGCGCGGGATGCCGCCTCGCGCAACCGGCTCGCCGAGTGTGGCGCGGCGCGCGCGGGCGAGCGCCTCGGAGGCATCGCGGCCGCGACGCAGCTCCTCCACGGCCT
>DATFFZ010000184.1:0-14583 GCA_035249845.1 Gemmatimonadaceae bacterium | reverse complement strand
CGTTCGTCAGGCGGTGCGCGCGCTCCACCTGGCCGGCTTCCGCGTCAGGCTCACCGGGCTGGGCTCGGTGACGTCGAGCTACCCGCAGGCGGGGCAGCCGGCGCGACAGGGCGATCTGGTGCGCCTCGTCGGAGGGCGGTGATGGCGTTTCCGGTCGCGCGCATCACCGAGGCACTGGGCGCCGCGGGACTGCTCGTCGAGTCCCGCGGCGCGCTTCCGGAGAGCGCCAGCGACATCACCGATGACAGCCGCACCGCCGGCGCGGGCTCGATGTTCATTGCCGTGCGCGGCTCCAGCCACGACGGCCACGACTTCCTGGAGCAGGCGAGCGCGAACGGCGCGGCGATGGCGATCGTCGAGCAGCCGGAGCGAACGATCCTCCCCACCATCGTCGTGCGAGACGGACGCAGAGCGGCCGCGGTGGCCGCCGCCGCCGCCTTCGAGCATCCATCGCGGCAGCTCGAGTTCGCCGGAGTCACGGGGACCAACGGGAAGACCACCACCGTCGGCATCCTGCGTCACCTGCTCGATGCGGAGGAGACACCGGCCGCGTCGATCGGAACGCTCGGCGTGCTGGTGGGGAGCGCCGGGGAGCCGATGCCGGGGGGCGCCGGTCTCACCACCCCCGGTCCGGTGGAGCTGCAACGAGTGCTCCGCGCGCTCGCCGATCGCGGGATACGACGCATCGCCATGGAGGTGTCGTCGCACAGCCTCGACCAGCGGCGCGTGGAAGGGATCGTCTTCAAGGTCGGGGTGTTCACCAACTTCACGCGCGACCACCTCGACTATCACGAGTCGATGGAGTCGTACTTCAACGCCAAGGCGCGCCTCATCTCGCAGCTGGCGCCGCGCGGGGTGGCGGTGGTGAACTCCGACGACCCCGCCTGGCGCGCGCTCCCTCCGGCGCCGGCGTTCCTCACTTTCGGGCTCGGGCCCGACGCCACACTCCGGGCGGAGGCGATCAGCTATCATTCGCGAGGGAGCGAGTGGCGTCTCACCGACGGGACGCAACGGCACTCCCTCCAGCTTCCGCTGATCGGTGACTTCAACATCATGAACACGCTGGCGGCGGCCGGCGCCGCGCTCCAGTTCGGCTCCACGCTGGCGGAGATCGCGGCGCGGCTGCGAACCGTGCCGCAGGTGCCGGGACGGTTGGAGATCATCCACGAGCCGCCGACGGTGCTGCGTGACTACGCCCACACCCCGGACGCGCTCGAGCGCGCGCTCTCGGCGGTGCGCCCGTTCGCGCGCCGCAAGCTCATCATCGTCTTCGGGTGCGGCGGCGACCGCGACCGGGGGAAGCGCCCCGTCATGGGCGCGATCGCGGAGCGGATGTCGGATCACGTCATCCTCACCAGCGACAATCCGCGCACCGAGGATCCGGACGAGATCCTCGACGACATCGAGCGTGTGATGCGGAAGAGCAACCACGAGCGGATCGAGGATCGCCGGGAGGCGATCGCCAGGGCGCTCTCGGTGGCGACGCGACCGGACGACGTGATTCTCCTGGCAGGGAAGGGCCACGAGACCTATCAGGTGCGCGGCACCACCCGGCATCCCTTCGACGAGCAGCAGATCGTGCGCGAGCTGGTGCGGAACAAGAGGGCGCCGCGCTAGTGGCGCCGCCGTTCTGGACGCTCGATCGCGTTGCCGCCGCGCTCCGCCGATTCGCCCCGGTGGCGCTGCCGCGCGGGACCCGACCGTTGGCCGGCGTATCGACCGACACGCGCACGGTGCGCGAGGGAGAGCTCTTCGTTGCGCTCTCCGGCGAGAACTTCAATGCCCACGACTTCCTGGAGCAGGCGGTGGCGAAGGGAGCCGCCGCGGTGGTCGTGTCGCATCCGGAGCGCGCGGCCACGCTCGGCGTCCCCGCCTACGTGGTGAGCGACACGCTCGCGGCGTTGGGCGCACTCGGCGCCTACCGGCGCGCGGCGTGGGGGAAGAGCGTCATCGCGGTGGCCGGCTCGAACGGGAAGACGACCACCAAGGAGCTCATCCGCGCCGCGCTGTCGAGCCGGCTCGATGTGCACGCGACGACGGGGAACCTGAACAATCTGGTGGGCGTCCCGCTCACGCTGCTGGCGCTCCGCGACGAGGCGGACGTGGCGGTGATCGAGATGGGGACGAACGTGCCGGGGGAGGTGGGCCGGCTTCGCGCCCTGGCGGCGCCCGACCTCTCGGTGGTGACGTCGGTGGGCGAGGAGCATCTCGAAGGGCTGGGCAGCCTCGAGCAGATCCTTCGAGAGGAGTGCTCTGCGTACGACGGCGTGGAGGTGGCGGTGGCGCCGGCCGACCAGCCGGAGGTGGCGCGAGAGGCACGGTCGCGCGCGAAGCAGGTGGTGACCGCCGGGCTCGATGACGGGGACGTTCGGGCCACGCGCTGGTCGATCGGCGCCGACGCGTTGGGGGAGATCGACATGGATGGTGTCGTCGTGAGGCCACCGGTGCGGGGGGAGCACAATCTCCGCAACACGATGCTGGCGCTGGCGGTGGCGCGCGCCTGCGGCGTGGAGCTGGCCGACGCCGCGCGGGGCATCGCCGTCATGCCGCAGCCGTCGATGCGTCTGGCCTGGCAGAGCCTCGGGCGAGCGACGATGATCAACGACGCCTACAACGCCAATCCGGCGTCGATGCGCGCCGCGCTCGATCTCCTGTCGAGATCCGACCGGACGCGCCAGCGCGTGGCGATCCTTGGCACGATGCGCGAGCTGGGGCCCCACGCGCCGAGGCTGCACGATGAGATCGCGCGCTACGCGCTGGCGGCGCCCATCGACATCGTCGCCGGGGTGGGGGAGATGGGGGACGCGCTCCGCGCCGCGGCCGGCCAGACGAACGGCGACACGCGCGTGGTGATCGCGCCCGACGTGGAGGAGCTGTGGGTCGCGCTGGCGCCGCGGCTCGATCGTGAAGCGGTGATCCTGCTCAAGGCGTCGCGCGGCGTGAAGCTCGAGCGACTCGTTCCATTCCTCACCGACTGGGCCGGCGCCTAGTGCTCTACGAGATCCTCACGCGGCTCACCGGGTTCTGGAGCGCGTTCAACGTCTTCAACTACATCTCCTTCCGTGCCGCCGGCGCGGCGGTGACGGCGATCCTGCTGGCGTTCGTGATCGGCCCGGGGGTGATCCGCCGCCTTCGCGCGATGCGCGTGCGGCAGGTGATTCGCGCCGGCACGCCCGACTCGCATCAGGAGAAGAAGCAGACGCCCACCATGGGCGGGCTCATCATCATCATCGCCACGATCATCCCGACGCTGCTCTGGGCCCGCCTCACCAACCGCTACATGTGGCTGGCGCTTTTCGTCACCGCCTGGATGGGCGGGCTCGGGTTCCTGGACGACTACCTCAAGCTGCGGCAGAAGCGGGAAGGGAGGAAGAACGAAGGGCTGGTGGAGCGGTACAAGCTAGCAGGTCAGCTCACGCTCGGTGTCTTGTTAGGCATCTACCTGTGGAAATTCCCGCTCTCCACTCTACCGGGCGAGTCGACCACGCTGCCGTTCTACAAGTACGTGCTGGTCGTCCCCATCTTCGCCTGGCTGTACGTGCCGTGGGTGGCGTTCATCCTCACGGGGACGAGCAACGCCGTGAACCTCACCGATGGCCTGGACGGCCTGGCGGCGGGGCTCACCGCCATCGCGGCGGCCACCTTCGCGCTCTTCGCCTACGTGATGGGCCGCGTCGACACCGCGCAGTACCTGCAGATCTACTATCTGCGAGGTGCCGGCGAGCTCACCGTGTTCTGCGCGGCGCTCTTCGGCGCGGTGGTCGGATTCCTCTGGTACAACGCGCACCCCGCCGACGTCTTCATGGGCGACACCGGATCGCTCGCCATTGGCGGTGCGCTGGGCGCGATCGCCATCCTGCTCAAGTCGGAGTTCCTGCTGCTGCTCATCGGCGGCGTCTTCGTGGCGGAAACGATGTCGGTGATCCTGCAGCGGGTCGTGTTCAAGGTGCGGAAGCGCCGTCGTGGCCTCGACTACGCCCAGCGACACCGACTATTCCTCCGAGCGCCGCTCCATCACCACTTCGAGCTCAAGGGGTGGCCCGAGAGCAAGGTCGTCATCCGCTTCTGGATCCTCGGGATCTTCTGCGCGTTCATCGCATTCACGACGCTGAAGCTGCGATGATCCCGTCGGAGTGGCGGAGCGGAGAGGTGGCGGTGGTCGGGCTCGGCAAGAGCGGCCGGGCCGCGGCTCGCCTGCTCGAGCGCGATCACGTGCCGGTGTACGTGTCCGACGCCGGCGACTCGGAGTCGCTGCGGGAGGCGGCGCGCTCGGTCGCCCGGGTCCGCATCGCCGTGGATGTGGGGGGACACGACCTGGAGCGCATCACTCGCGCGCGAGCGGTGGTGGCGAGCCCGGGCGTGCCACCGGACGCTCCGCCGCTCGCCGCGGCGCGGGCCGCCGGTGTCCCGATCGTGAGCGAGATCGAGATCGGGCTCCAGGCCATGCCCCACACGCGCGTGATCGCGGTGACCGGAACCAACGGCAAGACGACGACTACCGCCCTCGTCGGTCATTTGCTCCGCGCGCTGGGAGAGGAGGCGGTGGATGCGGGGAACATCGGCGTCCCGCTCACCGAGATCGCCCTGCGCGATCGACATCCGGACTGGATCGCGCTGGAGATGAGCTCCTTTCAGCTGCACGACACGCCGGGGATCGCGCCCACGGTGGGCGTGGTCACCAACCTCAGTCCGGACCATCTGGACCGCTACGCGACAGCGGACGAGTACTACGCCGACAAGGCGCTCCTCTTCCGCAACGCGAGCGAGCGCTCGCGCTGGGTGCTCAACGCCGACGATCCGGAGACGCTGCGTCTGTACCGGCGCGCCGGACTCGCGCGGCTGCCGGGCGACACCTACACGTTCTCGCTGCGCGAGCGCGCCGGCGCCTGGTACGACCGCGGGCGGGGGGAGCTGGTGCTCCTCGACGCTCCGCTCCTCTCGCGCGGCGAGCTTCCGCTGCTCGGCGATCACAACGTCGCCAACGCGCTGGCCGCGTCGCTGGCGGTGGCGGTGGCGGAGCGAGATCGCCCGGTGAATCGCGCGGCGCTGGCCGGCGGCCTCCGCTCCTTTCGCGCGCTGGCGCACCGCCTCGAGGTGGTGGGGGAGTTTGCCGGCGTGACCTGGATCAACGACTCGAAGGCCACCAACGTCAGCTCCACGCTGGTGGCCATCGCCGGGATGACGCGCCCCACCATTCTCTTGTTAGGCGGCCGGCACAAGGGCGAGCCCTACACGGCGCTGGTGGAGCCGCTGCGCAAGGTGGGAAAGGCGGTGCTCGCCTACGGCGAGGCCGGGCCGCTGATCGCCGGCGACCTCGGGGGAGTGGTTCGGGTGGAGCGGCTGGGCAGCTCCTTCGAGGAGGTGATGGCCCGCGCGCGCGCCATCGCCGAGCCGGGCGACGTGGTGCTCCTGTCGCCCGCCTGCAGCAGCTACGACATGTTCAACGACTACGAGGAGCGCGGCGCCGCCTTCCGGCGGTTGGCCGCGAACGGACGATGACGGATGGGGTAGCGGTTCGCGAGCGCTGGCGGATGGGCGTCGATGCGCGCGCGCTGGTGATCGTCACGGCGGCGCTCCTTGCCTTCGGGCTGGCGGTGCTGTACAGCGCCAGCGCGCTCCTGGCCATGCGCGAAGGGCACGGCAGCGCGTACTACCTGCTGCGACAGGCCACCGGCGCGGCGATGGGCATGTTCGCCTTCGCCCTGGCCGCCAAGGTGGACGCCGAGCGCTGGCGGGAGTGGGCGTGGCCGCTCATGGGCGTCACGCTGGTGCTGCTGATCATCCCCATCCTCCCCTTCACCACGGCCATCGCGCCGCGCATCAACGGATCGCGGCGGTGGATCAGCGTCCCCTTCACGTTCCAACCGTCGGAGCTGGCAAAGCTCACGGTGGTGATCTGGACCGCGATGCTGATCATCAAGAAAGCGGACAAGCTGCGTCGCCTGACGAAGGGTCTGCTTCCGTTCCTGGTCGTCCTCGGCGCGCTCAATCTGCTGGTCATCCTCGAGCCCGACCTGTCCACGGCGATGATGTACACGCTCATCATGGGGATCGTGCTGTTCGCCGGCGGCGTGCGCATCGGGCACTTCGTGGTGCTGGGCGTGCTGGCCATCCCGCTGCTCTGGCGGTGGGCCGAGAAGCTCCAGTACGCGCTGCTTCGCCTGACGAGCTTCTTCGACCCCGGCGCGGCGCCGGCCGACGCCAGCTATCAGGCCACGCAGTCGCTGATCGCGGTGGGCTCCGGCCGGCTGCTGGGCGTGGGCTTCGGCGAGGGACGGCAGCAGAACGGATTTCTGCCGTATCCCTTCAACGATTTCATCGGCAGCAACATCGGCGAGGAGTGGGGCTTCCTCGGGATCCTCGGAGTCATCGTGGCCTTCGGCGCCTACGCGGCACTCGGCTTCCGCATCGCGCGCCAGGCGCGGACGCCCTTCCAGCGCCTGGTGGCCATCGGCGTGACGGTGACCACGGTGGTCACCGCCTACCTGCACATCGGGGTGGTGATCGGGCTCCTGCCGACCACCGGTCTCACCCTGCCGTTCATCTCCTTCGGGCGGTCGAATCTCATCGTCTCGCTGCTGATGACGGGGATCCTGGTCAACATCGGGAGCTCCAGGGAGCGAGTGTACGGCACCGGAGCGCGGCGCGAGGCGGTGGCCGCGGCGTGAGGATCCTCTTCGCCGGCGGCGGCACGGGAGGGCATCTCTATCCCGGGCTCGCCATCGCGCGAGCACTCGTCAGGCAGGAGCCCGGCGCGCGGCCGTTCTTCGTCGGCGCGCGCCGCGGGGTGGAGCGCGACGTCCTGCCCGACTGCGGGTTCCCGTACCTCCTCCTCGACCTCCACCCACTCTACCGCTCGCGCCCCTGGGAGAACTGGCGCACGGCGGTCGGCCTGACTAGCGCGTGGCGGGCGCTGGGGAAGCTGGTCCGCGAGGAGCGCCCCGCGGTGGCCGTCGGGACGGGCGGGTACGCCTCGGGCGCGACGCTGGCCTACGCCGCCGCGCACGGGATTCCCTTCGTCCTCCAGGAGCAGAACAGCCACCCGGGGATGACCACCCGGCTCTTCGCCCGCCGAGCGCGCGAAGTCTACCTGGGGTATGGCGAGGCCGCGCGCATGCTATCCGTGCGACCGGGCGCCTGGATCGGAGAGACCGGCAATCCGATCACCCCGCCTCCCGCGCCGCGTCCCGACCGGAGCATGGCGCGCTCGCTCTGGCGGGTTCCGGAGGAGGCGCGCGTGCTACTGATCGTGGGCGGGAGCCAGGGAGCGCGGGCGCTCAACGAGGTGGTGGACGCCTGGCTCTCACGGGGCATTCCGGAGAACCTCTTCGTGATCTGGGCGACCGGGAAGGCGAGCCACGAGCGCCACGCCGCCCACGAGTCCGCCTACGTGCGGGTGGTACCCTATCTCGCACCCATCGAGGAGGCGTATGCGGCAAGCGACCTGGCGGTCACCCGCGCCGGAGCGCTCACGCTGGCCGAGCTGTGCGCCTGGGGGATCCCATCGGTGCTGGTGCCGCTTCCCACCGCCGCCGCCGATCATCAGAGCTCAAACGCCAGGGCGCTGGCCGCGACCGGCGCGGCGGTCGTGATTCCGCAATCGGAGTTCACCACCGACCGGTTGGACCGCACGCTCCGCGAGCTGCTGGGGCAGCCGGAACGACTGTCCCGCATCGCTGCGGCAGCCCGCTCCCGGGCTCGTCCGGATGCGGCGGAGACCATTGCTCGGCGCATACTTACATTAGCGCATTTCAAGCAACTTCAGACTTGAGTGGCGCTCCGCGCGCCCACTATATTGGCGCGCCCTCCATGCCTCTGTTCGAGCCTAGAGACCCCCGTCCAATTCACTTCGTCGGCATTGCCGGTGCCGGCATGAGCGCGCTCGCCGAGCTGTTCGTCCGGCGCGGGGCACGGGTTACGGGGTGCGACGCCAACCCCGGGAACGTCTCCGATCTGCAGCGGCTCGGCATCGAGGTCGTCTCCGGCCACAGCCCCCGTCACGTCGATGGAGTGCGCGCCCTCGTGGTGACGTCGGCGATGCCCAAGGAGCACCCCGAGCTCAAGCGAGCACGACAGCTGGGCCTCCCCGTGATCCGCCGCGCGGAGGCGCTGGGGGAGGCGGTCTCCGGCGGCGAGCTGGTCGCCATCGCGGGAACCCACGGGAAGACGACGACCACCGTGATGACGACGGAAGCGCTCGCCGCCGCCGGCCTGGAACCGACCGCGCTGGTGGGCGGGCGGGTGGGAAGCTGGGAGGGGAATCTCCGCCCCGGCGCGGATCGGCTATTCGTGGTCGAAGCCGACGAGTACGACCGCTCCTTCCTGGCGCTCTCTCCGACGGTGGCGGTGGTCACCAACATCGAGGCCGATCACCTCGACATCTACGCCGACCTCGAGGACATCCGCGACGCCTTCTGTCGCTTCATGGCGCCGGCGGGCACCGTCGTCCTCTGCATGGAAGACGCGGGCGCCGCGACGATCCCCACCCCCTCCGGCGCGCAGACGATCCGCTACGGCATCGAGTCGCCCGACGCCAGACTCGTCGCCCGCGATGTCGTGTACTCGCCCGGGTGGACGACCTTCACCGCCGTGTTCGATGGCGAGAAGGTGGCCGACGTCGAGCTGCGCGTTCCGGGGCGACACAACGTGCTGAACGCCCTGGCGGCGCTGGGGAGCGGGCTCGCGCTCGGCGTCGACGCCAGACGGATGGCGGAGGGGCTGGCGCGCTTCGGCGGCGTGGAGCGTCGCTTCCAGCGGTTGGGCGACGCCAACGGCGTCACGGTCATCGACGACTACGCGCACCATCCCACCGAGATTCGCGCCACGCTGGCGGCGGCGCGGGCGGCCTATCCCGGCCGGCGGGTGGTGGCCGCGTTCCAACCGCACCTCTTCACCCGAACGCGCGACTTCGCCGAGGACTTCGGCGGCGCGCTGGCGGACGCCGATGCGGTGTTCCTCACCGAGATCTACGCCGCGCGGGAGCAGCCGATCGACGGCGTCACCGCTTCGCTCATCGAGCAGGCGATGTCGCGCGCCGGGCGCGCGCTCGCGTGGCGGGGCGAGCGCCACGATCTGGCGGCGGCGCTCCAGCACGCGGTGCGGAGCGGGGACGTGGTACTCACCATGGGCGCCGGCGACATCACCAGGACCGGACCCGAGCTCCTGGCGCGGTTGACGGAGGACGCGTGAAGCGCGTCCTTACATCGATTGCCGCGCCGCTCGCTCGGCTCCGGTGGCGCGGCGCCGCACTCATTGCGGCGGGTCTGGTGGTCGCCACCTCGTGGTGGTGGGCGCCGCCGATCCTGCGCGAGCTCAGCTATTTCCAGGTGCGGGGTGTGCGGGTGGAAGGGGCTCGCTACGTGGACCCGCGCGACATCTGGACGCGCCTGGCGCTGGACACGGCGATGTCGGTGTGGGACGACGTGGCGGTGCTCGAGACGCGCATCGCGGCGCATCCGCAGGTGCGGTCGGTGGAGATCGGCCGGAAGCTCCCCGACACGCTGGTCGTGCGCATCACGGAGAATCAGCCGATCGCGCTGGTGCCCACGGCGACCGGGATGGAGGTGGTGGATGGCGAGGGACACGTACTCCCGATCGACCCCAGCAAGATGACGGTGGACCTGCCGGTGCTCTCTCGGATCGACACGGCCGCCACGCGCGTGCTCGCCGATCTCCGGCGGGAGGATCCGGTCCTGTTCGAGCGCATCAGCGACGTGCGCCCGGTGGGGAGGAGCGAGCTCGTCTTCCGACTCGGTGAGTACGCCATCCGGGCCACGCGCGACGTGACGGCGAGGCGTTTCGCCGACATCATTCCCGTCGAGGCCGACCTCGCGCGACGCGGCGCTCGCGTGGCCGAGCTCGACCTTCGCTTCCGCGAACAAGTCATCGCCAGGGTGCAATGAACCCCGAACGCCTCGTTGCCGGTCTCGACATCGGTTCGGCCAAGACGACCGCGGTGATCGCGGAAGTGGTGGGGGACCTCCCCAAGCACCCCGGGATCAGGATCCTTGGCGTGGGGCAGGCGCGCACGGCCGGGATGCGACGGGGCGTCGTCTCCGACATCGAGGAGACCACGCGCTCCATCAAGAAGGCGATGGCGGATGCGGAGCGGATGGCGGGCGCCAGCGTGGAGTACGTGTACGCGGGGATCGCCGGGGAGCACGTGCAGGCGATGACGTCGCACGGCGTGGTGGCCGTGAACGGCGAGGAGATCACCCCTCCCGATGTGGCGCGGGCGAACGAAGTGGCGCGTGCTCAGGCGATCCCGGGTGACCGCGAGCTGCTGCACGCCATCCCGCAGGAGTATCGCGTCGACCGCAACGAGGGGATCCGCGACCCGGTGGGGATGATCGGGATGCGCCTCGAGACCGAGATGTACCTGGTGACGATCGGCGCGTCGCCGGCGATGAATCTGCGCAAGTCGGTGGAGCGGGCGGGATACAGGACGCGCGAGCTGGTGCTGGAGCCTCTGGCCAGCGCCTTGAGCGTGCTCACCGAGGACGAGAAGGAGCTCGGCGTCGCGCTGATCGAGATGGGCGCATCCACCACCGACCTGGCGATCTTCCACGAGGGGAAAATTCGTCACATCGGCGTCATCGGCTACGGTGGCAACAACGTGACCAGTGACATCGTGCACGGCCTGGGTGTGACGCAGGCTGACGCGGAGCGACTGAAGGAGCGCTATGGGTGTGCATTCGAGTCGCTGGTGGACCCGAGTGACGTGATCCAGCTTCCGAGCACCGCGGCGCAGGGCGATCGGCGGATCCCGCGGGAGCTGATGGCGCACATCATCCACATGCGGATGGATGAGATCTTCGATCTGGTTCAGAAGGACATCACGGCAGCCGGATTCACCGGTCGCCTGAACGCCGGAATCGTCCTCACCGGCGGGAGCGCGGCGATTCAGGGCGCAACCGAGCTCGCCTCCGAGGTGTTCGGCACGGGTGTTCGCGTGGGCACGGCCGCCGATCACGTCGGCGGCCTGAGCGATGCTGTCGAGTCTCCGCGCTTCGCCACGGTGGTGGGGCTGGCCCTCTACGGCGCCCATCGTCTCGCGCTCGGCGTCGGCTCGAGTGGCAGCCGCCGCGGCATCGTCGGCGCGCCCGGTGTGGATAAGTTGGCCCAGCGGGTGAAGACCTGGTTGCAGGACTTCTTCTAGCAGAGGGATTCCGGATTCGGGGATGGCCAGCGCACCGTATGACCTCCGAATCCGCCGTTCCGAATCCCCCGTCTCCAATTCCGGATGCCGATCCGTGGTGCGAACCGCACCCGACCGCATTATATTGCCCGGCAGTTTTTCGGACCCTGGCGTAACCCCACACCCACCCACGCCGTCCGCCGTACGTCGCAGTCGCAGGTTCTGGTCGTCCCGCCAGCATCAGTCCCCGGTGCTCATCCGCCTTCAGGAGTTCCGCGCCCATGAAGTTTGAGTTCGAAGAAACCCACACCCAAAGTGCCCGCATGAAGGTCGTGGGCGTGGGCGGTGGCGGGGGCAACGCGGTGAATCGGATGATCGAGGAGCATCTCGAAGCGGTCGAGTTCATCTCGGTCAACACCGACGCCCAAGCGCTTCTGAACTCCAGGTCGGACGTCAAGATTCAGATCGGCAAGAAGCTCACGCGCGGGCTCGGCGCTGGCGCGCGCCCGGAGATCGGGCGTCAGGCGATCGAGGAGAATCGCGAGGAGGTAGGACGCGTCCTCATGAACGCGGACCTCGTCTTCGTCACCTGCGGCATGGGGGGCGGCACCGGGACCGGCGCGGCCCCCATTGTTTGCGAGATGTCGCGCGAAGCGGGTGCCCTCACCGTCGGCATCGTCACCAAGCCCTTCCTCTTCGAGGGGCGGAAGCGGATGCGTCAGGCGGAGATGGGGATCGCCGAGATGCGCAAGCACGTGGACACGATGATCATCGTCCCCAACGAGCGCTTGCTCGCCGTGGTCGGGAAGGGGATCCCCTTCCAGGACGCGCTCAAGAAGGCGGACGAGGTGCTCCTCCACGCCTGCGCCGGCATCTCCAATCTGATCAGCGTCACCGGCCTGGTGAACGTCGACTTTGCCGACGTACGCACCGTCATGCAGAACGGCGGCTCGGCGCTCATGGGCACCGGGATCGGACGCGGTGAGAATCGCGCCATGGAAGCGGCGCAGCAGGCCATCTCCAGCCCGCTCCTCGACAACGTCTCGATCGGCGGCGCCATGGGCGTGCTGGTGAACATCACCGGCGGCAACGACCTGACCTTGGGCGAGGTGCACCAGATCAACGAGATCGTCCATGACGCCGTGGGCGACGACGCCGAGATCATCTTCGGCGCGGTGAACGAGCCGGCCATGCAAGCAGAGATCCGCGTCACCGTCATTGCCACGGGCTTCGACCGGGTGGCGCAGCCGGGGATGACCGGACAGCAGCAGGAGATGCACATGCAGGGGCGGGGCGCGCAGATGACGCCGGTGATCCCGTTCCCCGCGCAGCGCCCGGGTCGCACCGTTCCCACCGCGCAGCGGCCGATGCAGACGCCCGAGGCCGGCCGTCGGTCGGTGACACCGCCCCCACAGCCGCTCAAGGGCGATCAGGATCTCAGCGACATGGAGATCCCGACGTTCATTCGGCGGCAGATGGATTGACGAGCCCGCCGAATAGACGCGGTGGGCGCGTCTCACCTCGCGCCGCCGCGCTCCTCGTCGTCTGCATGCTCGCCGCCGGGGCGCTGAGCGTCCGGCTCCCGCAGCTGAGCGACCGCCCGGCGATGAGCGTCGTCCTCCCCGTGGCCGCGGACACCGCGCCGACGCCCTGGGAGCGCGCCGACACGCTCCAGCGCGGCGAGACGCTCCTCGAGCTGCTCGCCCGCGGCGGGCTCTCCGGAGCGCTGGCCAGCGGGATCCTCCGCGCCAGCGAGATCGACGCCCGCCGCGTGCCGATCGGTCTCGCGATGACGCTCCGGGGCGCCGAAGGGGACTCGATGCCTAACGAGGTCCTCTTCCACCTCGATGAGGACCGCCTCCTCACGGTCAGGCGCGGCGGCGAGGCGTGGGTTGCCGAGGAGACGCGCATCCCGTGGACCACCGACACCATCGTGGTCGCCGGGACGATCCAGTCATCGCTCTACGAGGCCATGGACGCCGGCGTCGGCGACGCGCTCCCCGCCAGGCTCCGCGCCGAGCTGGCCTGGGCGCTGGCCGACGTGTACGAGTATCGCGTGGACATGAGCCGCGAGCTCCAGCCAAAGGATGCCTTCCGCGTCCTGGTGGAGCGCTCCACCAGTCCGCGCGGCACGGTGCGCCTGGGCGACCTTCTCGCCGCGCGCTTCGAGCTCTCGGGGACGCCGGTCGAGGCGGTGCGCTTCGTGAGCAATGGCCGCCCCGAGTACTTCGACCAGAACGGAAAATCGATGCGGGCCGCCTTCCTGCGCGCGCCGCTCGCGTTTCGCCGCGTGTCGAGCAATTTCGGAATGCGGAAGCACCCCATCCTCGGGGTCTGGCGCAAGCACACCGGCACCGACTACGCCGCTGGCTCCGGCACGCCGGTGCGTGCCATCGGTGACGGCGTGGTCATCTACGCCGGACGGAAGGGCGGCTACGGGAATGCCATCGAGATTCGGCACCGAAACGGCTTCGTGAGCCGCTACGGACATCTTCGCGCCTTCAGCCGGGGCGTGCGCACCGGCCGTCGCGTCGGAATCGGTGAGACGATCGGCTACGTCGGGATGACGGGGTTGGCCACGGCGCCGCACCTGCATTTCGAGGTACTGGTCAACGGCGTGCACCGTGATCCGCGTCGCTCGCTCGATCACACGAGCGGTCGTCCGGTGGCGGCGGCCGATCGGGGGCGCTTCGAGGAGGCGCGCGCGCAACTGGTCACGCAGCTCGACTCCGCCGGGCAGAGCGGGCGGGTGGCGCTGGGCGAGAACTGACCGCCCATCCCTCTGCGCGTGCTGGCGGGCGCGCTCGGAGTTAGCTTTCCTTCATGATCGCCTGGATCGTCGCGGCGAGCGCCGGAGTAGCGCTCGCCGTTCTCGTATACCGGTGGCGCGAGCCCGGGGCGCTGGCCACGCTCCTCCCCTTCGTGGCCCTCCGCGCTCTGGCGCTGACGCTGGTGTCGGCGCTCCTCCTCGACGCACCGGCCGGACGACGACGCCCCGCGCCACCGCTGGTGGCGCTCGACGTCTCCGAGAGCTGGACGCGCGCCGGCGACGGCGCGGCCTGGCGTGACGCCCTCGCGCGCGCTCGCGCGCTGGCCACGGACTCGCTCATTCTCATGGGCGATTCGGTGCGCGCCGGAAGCGCGCCGCAGCGTCCCTCCGACCTCTCCTCCAGGCTGCAGCCGCTGGCCGAGCGCGCGCTCGGCGCCGGACGTCCACTGGTGCTCATCACCGATGGAGAGGTGGACGATCCGGCATCGGCGCGTAATCTGCCCGCGGGGTCGCGCGTGGATGTCCGCGCCGCCGGGAGCGCGCTCGACGCGGCGGTCGTCTCCATCGAGGCGCCGCGGGCGGTGGTGTCGGGCGATACGGTGGAGCTTCGCGTGACCGTGCGCGCGGGGGGCGCGCCGGCCCCCGCCGGCTCGCTTTTGATCGCGCTCAATGGCCG
>DATFFZ010000183.1:0-11912 GCA_035249845.1 Gemmatimonadaceae bacterium | reverse complement strand
GCTCGTGAGGCGGTCACCCTCGCCCGCCAGGGCGCGCGTCCGCAACAGGTGCAGGGAGCGCGTGCCGAAGTGACCGCCGCCCGCGCATCGCTCGCCGCGGCCCGCGCCACCGCCAGCGATCTCGTGCTCCTCGCGCCGGTGGATGGCACGATCCTGAGCCGAAACGCCGAGCCCGGGGAAGTGCTCGGCGCCGCGCAGTCGGCGCTCACGATCGGCGAGACCGCGAGACCGTGGGTGCGCGTCTACGTCAACCAGAAAGTCGTGCCGCGCCTCCGCGTCGGCGACAGCGCGCACGTCGTGCTCGATGGCGTGCCGGACCGACCGCTGCGCGGACGCGTCGCGTCGATCAGCCCGCGCGCCGAGTTCACGCCGCGCGTCGCGCTCACCGAGGAGGAGCGCGCCGACCTGGTGTTCGGCGTGAAGATCGATCTGGACGACGGCGCCGCGGCCGTGGCCAAGGCTGGCCTCCCGGCCACCGTGCGTCTCCACCCCTCGTCAGGCGGGGACCGGTGAGCGCGATGCCGGCGTCAGTCGGCGAGTCGTCGCTGGCGGTCCACACCCGCGCGCTCCGCAAGGTGTTCGGCGGGCGCGCGGCCGTGGAAGGGCTCGACCTCGAGATCGCTCGCGGCGAGATCTTCGGACTGCTCGGACCCAATGGATCGGGGAAGACGACCACCATCCGCATGCTGTGCGGTCTCCTCGACCCGACCTCCGGTGACGCGACGGTGGTGGGGTTCGACGTGCGCACGCAACCCGAGCGCATCCGCCAGAACATCGGCTACATGTCGCAGCGCTTCGGGCTCTACGATGACATGACCGTGCGCGAGAATCTGCGCTTCTACTCCAGCGTCTACGGATTGCGGGGTAGCGCGCGCGCGGCCCGGATCGCCGAGCTGCTCGACCAGCTGGATCTGGCGCCGCGCGCGCGGCAGCTCACGCGCGAGCTGAGCGGCGGTTGGAAGCAGCGTCTGGCGCTGGCGTGCGCCATCGCGCATCGCCCCGCCATGCTCTTCCTCGATGAGCCGACCGCCGGCGTCGACCCCGCGTCGCGCCGCCAATTCTGGGACACCATCCGCCGCCTCGCCCGCGACGGGACGACCATCCTGGTCACCACGCACTACATGGACGAGGCCACCCGCTGCGATCGCCTCGCCTTCCTGTCGCGCGGCCACCTCATCGCCCTCGGCACGCCCGGCGAGATCACCGCCAGCTTTCAGCTGCCGGCGGTGGAGGATGTCTTCATCGAGCTGCAACGGCGCGACGAGGGCGCCGCGGTGTGAGCATGTTGCGCCGCATCCGCGCCTCGCTCTTCTGGCCGATGCTCTGGAAGGAGTTCGTCCAGATGCGACGTGACCGCCTGACGCTGGCCATGCTGGTGGTCATCCCGGCGGTGCAGCTCGCCATGTTCGGATACGCCATCCGAACCGAGGTACGTCATCTCCCCACCGTCGTGTTGGACGAGTCGCGCACGCCCGAGAGCCGCGCGCTGGTGGACGTCATGCGCAACACGCAGAACTTCGACATCGTCGCCCGCGTGTCCGGCCGCCCCGAGCTCCAGGACTGGCTGCGATCGGGGCGCGCCAAGGCGGCGGTGATCATCCCCGCCGACTTCATGCGGGATCTACGGCGCGGCCACACGGCCAGCGCGCAGGTCATCGTGGACGCCGCCGATCCGCTCGCCTCCAGCGCGGCGCTCTCCGGCGCAGCGCTCGCCGGCGCGGCGCGATCGGCGGCCATCCTGGAAGCCGTCAGCGGCCGCGCCACGCCGCTCGAGGTGCGCGTCCGCCCCTGGTACAACCCCGGCGCGCGAAGCCCGGTCTACATCGTCCCGGGGATCATCGGCGTCCTCCTGTCGATGACGCTGCTCATGATCATGAGCATGGCCATCGTCCGCGAGCGCGAGCGCGGCACCCTCGAGCAGCTCGTCGTCACCCCCATCGGCAAGACGAGCCTCATGCTCGGAAAGATCGTACCCTTCGTGCTCGTCGGATACGTGCAGATGTCCGTCATCCTCGGCCTGGGACTGCTCCTCTTTCGCACGCCCATGCGCGGAAGTCTGGCGCTCCTCTACGTCATCACGCTCGTGTTCATGATGGCGAACCTCGCCATCGGCCTGCTCGTCTCCACGCTCACCCGTACGCAGACGCAGGCGATGCAGCTCAGCTTCTTCTTCCTGCTGCCGAACATCCTCCTCTCCGGCTTCATGTTCCCGCGCGAAGCGATGCCGGAGCTGGCCCGCTGGATCGGCGCGGTGCTGCCGCTCACCTACTACCTGGACGTGCTGCGAGGGATCCTCCTCAAGGGGATCGGGATCGAGTACCTCTGGCGGCAGACCGCGGTGCTGGTCGGCATCGCCGCGGTTCTCTTCGCGGTGAGCGTGCGGCGCTTCCGCAAGACCGTCGAGTAGCGTGCGTTACGGCGCATTCTCCCCGCGCGTCGTCCTCGGACCCCTCGAACGACTCCGGAGCCCACGCGGTGGAAGACGTCCTCAAGGATCTCGAGCTGCTCATCCGATCGCGCTACAGCCTCATCGTCCTCGAGACGAACGAGGAGGAGCGCGCGGAGCAGGTGCTCGGATCGCTGGCATCGCGTCTTGCCATCCCGCACTTCACCTGGTCGCGGACCAAGGGGCTTCGCCGCGCCGATCTGCCGAACGAGATCTACAAGACGCAGGATCCGTCGCTGGCGCTGTCGCACATCGAGTCGTCAGGCATCCCGGCGCTCTACCACCTGCGCGACTTCGCGCCCTTCCTCCAGGACGCCGCGCTCACCGCCAAGCTGAAGGACGCGGCGCTCCAGCTGGTGAATCGAAAGGGAGCGATCGTGGTGAGCGGGCACGGCCTGGAGCTCCCCGAGACGCTTCGATCGCTGGCGACGACGGCCCGCCTCCCGCGGCCCACCGTGGGCGACTACGCCACGCTCCTCCAGCGCACGGTGCGCGACCTGGCGGCGCGGTCGTCGGTGGAGGTGAAGATCTCCAAGCAGGACACCGAGGCACTCCTGGCCAACCTCAAGGGGCTGACGCTGGAGGAGGCCTCGCGCATCCTCACCAAGGCGATCATCGAGGATGGCTGCCTGACAAGAGACGACGTCGCGCACGTGATCGCGGCCAAGAAGGCGGTGATCGAGCGCGAGGGGATCCTGGAGTACTTTCCGGCCGACGAGGGGATGGCGGACATCGCGGGGCTGGAGGGACTCAAGCGATGGCTCGCCAAGCGGCGCGCGATCATCGCCGACGCCAAACGCGCGGCCGAGTTCGGGCTCGAATTCCCGCGCGGCGTGCTCCTGCTGGGCGTGCCCGGCTGCGGGAAGAGCCTTTCAGCCAAGGCGATTGCTCGGGAGTGGTCGCTCCCCCTCCTGCGCCTCGATCCGGGGAAGCTCTACGACAAGTACATCGGCGAGAGCGAGCGCAACTTTCGCCGGGCGATCACCGTGGCCGAGCGCATGTCGCCGCTGGTGCTCTGGATCGACGAGATCGAGAAGGCGTTCGCCGCCGGTGGGGAAGGGGATGGCGGCACCTCGCTCAGGATTCTGGGGAGCTTTCTTTCCTGGCTGCAGGAGCGCCGCGGGGACGTCTTCGTGGTCGCCACCGCCAACGACGTCACCCGCCTGCCGCCCGAGCTGCTCCGCAAGGGACGCTTCGACGAGATCTTCTTCGTCGATCTCCCCACGCCCGGCGAGCGCTGCGCGATCTTCGGCATCCACCTGCGCAAGCGCAACCAGCGCGCGGAGTCCTTCAACCTCCCGGCGCTCGCCGCGGCCACCGATGGCTTCAGCGGCGCCGAGATCGAGCAGGTGATCGTCTCCGCCCTCTACTCCGCGTTCAGCGCCAACACCCCGCTCGCCACCGCCCACCTGCTCGCCGAGATCTCCCTCACCAAGCCACTCTCCGTGACCATGGGCGAGCGCTTCGACGCCATGCGCGAATGGGCGCGGGAGAAGACCGTGGCGGCAAACTGAAAAGAGCGGGAGGCGGGAAGAGGGGAGGGGGAAGCGATTGAACAGAAGGAAGCGCCGGTCGGCAGTGCCGACCGGCGCTTCATCTTCCGCCTGCTCTTCCCTCTCCCCTCTTCCCTCTTCCCGCTCCCCGCTCCTACCATCCCGGCGCGATCTGGAACCCCCACACGCCACTCTTCTCCGGACGCTGCAGGGGGTTGGCGTAGTACAGCTCGCCGATCAGGTAGCCGAAGAGGTTGAAGCGGGCGGCGATGCCCCAGCTCATGATCGGGATCCGCTCCGGAGACTGGCGGTCGAACTCCCATACCGGGTTCTCGTCCTTCGTCCACGCCACGCCGGCGTCGAAGAACGGCGAGATCTCCGTCGGCAGGAAGGGGAAGTTGAGCAGACCGAACTGCTCCGTCCCGATGAGCGGAATGCGGAACTCGGCGTTGAACACGCCCACGCGGCTGCCGAGCAAGCGGTCGAACACCGGGCAATCCGCCGGCGACGTCGCGCCGCGCGCGCACTCCAACGCATCGAAGGAGCTGGCCGAGTAGCCGCGGATCAGCTGCTCCGACCCCAGATAGAGCTGCGACAGCCGCTCATCCTCGGCGCCCTTCCCGTACCGTCCGTAGTGAAGGCCACGGAACGCCAGCGTGAAGGGGCGCATCAGGAAATAACGCCGGTAGTCCGCCAGCAGCGTCTGGAACTTGAGGTCGCCGAGCATCGTGCCGACCTCGAGGCGGTAGCGCCCGCCGGCCACCGGCGACGTGAAGCCGAAGTACGAGTAATCCCCCACGTAGGCGGCCGAGGCCAGCGCCATGTTGATCGCCGGCGGTGCCTCGATGTTCTCCCGGGTCTCGTCGATGACGGTGTTCCCGACGGTGATGATGCTCTGGAGCTCCATGTCGTAGCTCTGCCGCCGGAACGCCGTCGAAAACTCGAACCGGCGCGTGAGCGAGAACGGATACTGCGTGCCTAACGACACCTCGTCCAGATACACCCGCTGCAACACCTGCCCGTACTCCGTCCCCTGCACCACGTTGCCGTCCCCGAGATCGACGTCCACCGGACGCACGAATACCTGCCCTGTGAGGTAGGGAAGGTGTGACGCCCCGACCACCCACCCCCATCGCCGCCGGACGTTCTGGAAGAACACCTGCCCGCCGATGTCCTTGAAGGAGGAGCCCCCGCCCCCGATGGCGACGCCCAGAATGCGGTTCTGGAGCATGTCACCGAAGAACACCGAGGCACCGCCCCCCACCGACGTTCCGTACGCGCTCACGCCCACGCCGAACGACGGCTGTCCCACGGCCAGGAGACCGAGGGTGGGCCGGTACGGCGCGACGGTGAAGTCGGTGCCGGTCGGGAGACCGCCGAGCGGATCCTGGAGGTAGCGCGCGACCGAGCTCTCCACGAAGCTCTGCACCGGCGGCAGCAGACCCGCCGGCGGGTAGCCTTCCGCCACCGGCCGCTCGATCGGCGTCCCCACCGCCCGATCGGGCTCCAGACGCATGAGGTCGAAGCCCGCGTTGTAGAAGACGGAGAACACCACGCGCCCCGTCTCCCGCGCCACCGAGACCGCCGGCGACGAGAGCGTGATCCCGCTCACTCCGGTGGCCGTCTTCGTCAGGCGGTAGATCTGGTTCGACGCCAGCTCCACCCGGTACAGATCCGGGAAGCCGTCCTGCGTGGAGACGAAGTAAATGGACGACCCATCCGGCGAGTACACCGGGTTGATGTGCGAGGCGCCCGCGAACAGCTCGAGCGCGCGCACCTGACCGGTGGCCACGTCGATGATGGCGATCCGCGGCTCCTCGTACGCCAGCGTCTGGAAGTTCGTCCCCGGTCCGCGGTCGGTCGAGAACGCGATGCTCCGCCCGTCGGGTGACCAGGACGGGTGCAGGTCGGCGTACTTGTCATCCGTGATCTGCCGCTCGGTCTTGCTCTCCAGATCGTACAGGTAGAGATCGCTGATCCCGCCGTGGATCCCCGAGTAGGCGATGGTGCGCCCGTCGGGCGACCACGACACGCCGCTCACCGCGCCCACCTTGGGCTCGATCCGCCGGACCACGCGCCCGTTCCGCGCATCCAGAACGTGAATCTGGTTGTCGCCGTCCGAGTACACGAGAATGGCGAGCTGCCGTCCATCGGGAGACCACGCCCCGGCGGAATTGATGAAGCTCACCGCGTCGTAGTGCGCATCGCGCGTGGCGGTCACCAGCTTCCGCACGATCTCCCCGGTCTCCGCGTCGGCCAGATACAGCTCGATGCCGAACAGACCACGCGAGGAGAAGAACGCCACGTGCCGGCCGTCGGGGCTGACCACCGGCGACACGTTCATCTCCCCCGGCTCCTCGCTCAGCAGGATGGCGTCGCCGGCCTCGCGAGGGCTGGTGCGCCCCTCCAGCAACGGCTCGTACGTGGCGCGGATCTGCGCCTGCCACTCCTTCCCTAACGAGTCCGGGCTCATGCCGAGCGCCCGCGGCATCGCCTCCTCCCACCCGGTCTGTACCGCGGTGCGGAAGAGCCGCCCCACCATGTCGTCACCCCACTTCCCGCCGACGTACGCCCAGAACGCCTGCCCGTAACGGTACGGGAAGTAGCGCGGGTCGCGCGTCAGCTGCTTGAGCGTCGGCACCGCCTTGCGGAACGTGGCGTCGCGCATCCACATGGCGCTCAGCGGGTCGAAGCGCCCTACCGAGAGGTATTCCGCCATCCCTTCCGTGATCCACAGCGGAAGCGTGGCGAACCCCTGCATGAGCCGCGGGTCGTTGAGCACCATGTCGTACTGGTAGACGTGCACCAGCTCGTGGCCGGAGACGTGGTCGTTCTGCGCGTAGTCGCCGGTGAGCGGCATGATCACGCGATTCCGCAACGACTCGGTGACGCCGCCCGTCCCTTCCTGTAGCAGGCCGCTGATGACGTTCGTCTGCTGGAAGTCGGGGTGATTGGCGTAGTAGATGATCGGCTTCCGCTCGGTGAGCTTGTACTCCAGCACCGATTGGAAGCGCGTGTTCCACCGCTCCATCATTCTCGCGGCGTCGCGGACGGCGGGCTCCTCCTCCGGATAGAAGTAGACGTCGAACTGCGGCGTCTTGAGGATCCGGAAGTCGAAGTTCTCGTACTGCACCTTGTTCCGGCCGAAATACTGCGCGTCGGCCTCGGAGGGTGTGACGAGAGATGTCAGGAAGACCGCCATGGCCAATGCGGCGCCTAGCCGCAGGGGCGGGCACATCCGAACAAGGGAGGGCATAAGGTATCTCGGCCGTACGTACGGTTCGTTGAGCCGTGAGCCGACAGATGCGTGCACGGCAAGTGCGCCGCGGACGAGTGCGGGGCGGGAAACGGCTCCGTTACCCCTGCAACGGCAAGCGGCGAGCCATCAATAGAATGCGTCATGGACCGCCATTCCGCGATGTTCAGGAGTCACCGATATTTCCCGGCTGTCCTCCCTCGCGGACAAGCACCGTCCACTCTGGTACAATGACGGAAGCACCCCGAAACGTGCCATCATTCGATCCCGCCCGTGTCCCAGGACCGCGCTCGGTCCCCTCCCGGTCGGCCGAGCCGCGCCTCGAGCAGCGGATCGAGATCGAGACGCCGGAGCAGGTCGTCTTCGGCTACACGGTCGCCGGAATCGGCTCCCGGGGCGCTGCCGCCATCCTCGACGTGCTCCTGCTGACCATCATCACCCTCGTCCTCTGGGTGGGCTTCGGGGTGCTGGTCAGCGCCATTCCGGTGATCGGCACCGCCGTCGGCTCGGTCGCCTCGTGGGCGTTCGCGGCGGTCATCCTCCTCCAGTTCGCGCTCATGTGGGGCTATTTCGTCTTCTTCGAGGCGCTCTGGGACGGACAGACCCCCGGAAAGCGGCGGATGGGCATCCGGGTGGTGCAGGACGGCGGCTACTCGGTCTCCTTCGCGGCGTCGGCCGTTCGAAATCTGGTGCGGATCGTCGACATGCAGCCCGGCTTCTCCTACGCCGTCGGCATCGTGGCGGCCGCCACCTCGCGCACTGGCAAGCGCCTCGGCGACATCCTGGCCGGCACCATGGTGGTCCACGAGCGGGTGCTCCAGGCGCCGACGGTCGAGGCCAGAGGCGGTCCGGCCGACGACGCGCTCCCGTCGTCGCTCGCCGCGGCGCTCGCCGCGGCGCTCACCGAGCCGGAGTACGAGCTCCTCGGCCGCTTCCTGGCCAGACGCGGCTCGCTCGACGCCGACCGCCGACGCGCGCTCACCGAGCAGCTCTCCGAGCGCTTCGCCGCCCACCTCACGGGCGAGGGAAAGACGCCGCTGGCGCAGCTCCTGGAGCTGCACGACCGCGAGCAGAACGCCAGGAAGCACGGGGTGGCCGCACGCGGCAACACAGGCGCGGCGCGCGAGGAGCACTCCATCGTCGCTCGCAGCCTCCCCCGCTGGAGCGAATTCGCGGCCAGGTTGAGCGAGGCGCAGCGGCGCGGTCTCCGCAACATGTCGGAGGAAGACGTCAGCGAGTTCGTCGCGCTCTACCGCGAGGTGAGCACCGACTTCGCTCGACTCAAGACTGCCTCGCGTGGCCGCGAGCCGGAGGCGCTCTTTTACGTGAGTCGTCTGGTCGGCGCCGGCCACAACCTCCTCTACCGCCAGCGCCCGCTCGTATTTGCCAGGCTCCTTCGATTCTTCGCGGTGACGGTGCCCACCGAGATGAGGCAGTCGGCGGTGCCGATTCTGCTCGCCGCGATCTGCCTCTTCGGGCCGATGCTGGTGACCTACGCCGCCATCCTCGATGATCCCGCGCTCACCGAAGAGCTGCTTCCACCGATGATGCTGGATCGCGCCGAGGAGGGAGTGAAGCGCGCGCGGGAAGGGAAGGGATACGTCACCGTGTCCGATTTCGAGCGGCCGCCCTTCGCCTCCTCGATCATCGCCAACAACGTCCAGATCAGCTTCTTCGCCTTCGCCCTCGGGATCACCGCCGGGCTGGGCACGATCTACCTGCTGCTCTTCAACGGAGTCAGCATCGGCGCCGGGTTCGGGCTCTACGCCTCCAAGGGGATCCTGCCGTTGATCATGGCGTTCGTCATGCCGCACGGCGTCTTCGAGCTCACCGCCATCTGCCTGGCGGGCGGCGCCGGACTCCTGGTCGGCTCCGCGTTCCTCATCCCCGGTGATCGCACCCGCCGCGAGGCGCTGGTGATCCGGGCGCGACGCGGCATCCGGCTGATCGCGGGGGCGACGCTCTTCCTCCTCGTGGCCGGCATCATCGAGGGACTCATCTCCCCGCGCACCGACGTGCCCATGTGGGTGCGGGGCGGCATCGCCGGAGCCTCGGCGATGCTCATCGCGCTCTACGTCGCCTTCGGCCGCGGCGCGCCTGACGATGCCGCCGAGCACTTCGCCTACAGCGACGCCCGAGCCTTCACTTCCAGGTAGTGATTGATCACCGCCGCCGTCATCGCGCGCGGCGACACGTCGATCACCGACACTCCCGCCTGCCGCATCCGCTGGATCGCCCCGGCGCGCGCCAAGAGAAGCTCCTCGGCGGCGGCGCTCTCGTACAGCCTGGCCGTGGATGACGCTTGGTCAGGCACCGCGGCGGCGGCCAACTGGTCGTTGCGTAGCGCCACCACCACCGGAAGATGCCGCACCGCGCTCCGCGTGGTGTGCGCGATGAGCGCCTGCGACGCGCGCGTGTCGATGACGTCGGTGAAGAGGACGATGAGCGACCGCTTGCGATGGCGAGCGGCCAGCGTGCGGAACGCCGTCGCGTAGTCGGGCTCCGCCATGGTGGCTCGGAGCGGGATGAGCGCCTGACGAATCGCCTGGAGCGCCGGGCTCCCGCGCCGCGGCGGCACGAAAGCGCGCACCTCGTCGTCGAACACGATGGCGCCCACGTGATCGCCCGACTCGAGGGCGACGTCGGCCAGCACCATGGCCGAGGAGAGGGCGTACTCGAAGCGGGGCAGCTCGCCCGCGAACTGCGTCATCATGCGTCCCGCATCGACGGCGATGAGCACGGTCTGCCCCTGCTCCACGGCGTACTCGCGCGCGATCAGCTTCTGCCGCTTGGCGGTCGCCTTCCAATCGATGTGGCGCGGGTCGTCGCCCACCACGTACTCGCGGAGCTTCTCGAAGGTGGTGCCCTCGCCGCGGCGCCGGATCGACCGCACGCCGGCCTCGCGCAGGCGATGCTGGAGCGAGAGCAGACGAAAGCGTCGCACTCCGGCGATGGATGGCGCCACGATGATCTGGTCGCCGAGCTGCACCGTGGTGGTGCGCTCGATCAGCCCCAACGGCCCCGGCGCGCGCACGGCGATCGGACCGAGCGGAAACGAGCCGCGCTCCACACCGCGCACGGCGAAGGCGACCGCGATCTCGTCGTCCAGCCGCCCCGTACCGCGCGCCACGGTCGCACCGTCGTGCTCCACGCCGCGCGGCAGCGCATGGTAAACGGTGACGGGAAGATGGCGCCCGGCGCGCCGCGGACGCACGCCCAGCTCGCCGCGCAGGGAGTGGACGCGCACGACGCCTTCCGCCCGATCACCCACGCCGATCGTCCCCGGCAGCTCGCGCGAGACGCGCAGGGTCGAAGCGCCCGGCGCCAACATCGCGTCGGCGACCACCAGCAGCGCCAGCAGCGCGGTGAGTCCCACGGCCACCACCATCCCGTTCGGCGCGGCGGACAGGATCCAGACCGGCGACAGCAGCACCAGGGTGACGATGAGCCGCTTCGTGGGGACCCAGCCGGCGCGCTGCACCACCAGCGCCAACGCCGCCAGGGCGACGAGAGCGATGACGAGCGGGCCACCCCTCACGGCGTCAGCGCCTCACTGGGGCGCGCGGATGCGCGAGAGCAGCGCCTGGAGCACGTCGTCGCTGGAGCGTCCCTCCACTTCCAGCTCGGGCGCGATCACCACGCGGTGGCGCAGCACGGGGAGCGCGTAGTCCTTGACGTCGTCGGGCGTCACGAAGTCGCGACCGGCGAGCAGCGCCGCCGCGCGCGACACCCGGAAGAGCGCCACGCTCGCGCGGGGCGAGCCGCCCAGCGTGATGGCCGGATCCTCGCGCGTGGCTCGCACGATCTGGGCGATGTACTCCCGCACCTCGGGCGCCGACTTCACGCCGTCCACGGCCTGACGAAGCTCGCGGCAGCTCGACTCGTCCAGCACCGGGGGAGGCACCGCATCGCTCGCGCGCTCGGCGTCGAATCCCTCGGCGTAGTTGCCGAGCATGCGGAGCTCGGCGTCGTGCGCCGGGTACGGCACGCGGATCTTGAGCAGAAAGCGATCGAGCTGCGCCTCGGGGAGCGGGTAGGTGCCCTCGTACTCCACAGGGTTCTGGGTGGCGAAGACGGTGAAGAGCTCGCCCAGCGCTCGGGCCGCGCCATCCACCGTGACCTGGCGCTCCTGCATGGCTTCGAGCAGCGCCGCCTGCGTCTTGGCGGGGGCGCGATTGATCTCATCGGCCAGCAGTAAGTCGGTGAACACCGGACCGGGGTGAAACTCCGAGCGCTGCCCACCCTCGCGGAAGATCGTGATTCCCGTGATGTCGGTCGGCATGAGATCGGGGGTGAACTGGATGCGACCGAACCGCGCGTTGAGTGCTCCCGACAGAGCGCGCACGAGGAGCGTCTTGGCGGTGCCCGGCACCCCCTCCAGCAGTGCGTGTCCTCGCGCCAGAAACGCCACCAGCGCCTCGTCGATCACCTGCTCCTGGCCGACCACGCGTTGCGCCACCGCCTCGCGAACGCGCATCACCGCCTCGGCCACCTGCGCTGGCGTCATCACGACTCGATCTTCCTCTCGATGGTTTCGATGGCTTGCCCTACCTCCAGGAATTCGGCGGGCGCGACCGGCCGCCGCAGCGCCTTCCGCACCGTGTCGAGCTCGGGGACGACGTCCGGATACCGCGCCCCCAGCGCTGCAAGATACGCCTCCTCATCGCCGTCGCGCCCGATGGGATGCCGCCGTCGCAGCCCGTGAAGAAGCCGGCGA
>DATFFZ010000182.1:0-2675 GCA_035249845.1 Gemmatimonadaceae bacterium | reverse complement strand
GGGATGTAGCTCACCAGCTCGCGGAACACCTCCTCGAGCCCGGTCATCCCCACCGCGTTGGCGGCCAGGATGATCACGCCGAACATCAGGAACCAGAAGACGATGTTCGCCACCAGACGCGACGGGCGGCGTCGCCAGCCGGTGCGCTCCACCGCGTCGAGCACGCCGCCGCGCTCGAGCCAGCGGTTCAGGCCGAGCTTCGAGAGCGTTCGGTCGATCCCGCGCTCCACCAGCTTGGCCAGGAGATAGCCGGCCAGCAGGATGACCAGCGCGCCCACCAGCGCCGGGACGTATTCCGCGAACTGCATGAAGGCGTCGCGGAGGCGGAGGCCGATGCTCTGGTAGTCTTCCATGGCTCCCTAGAGTGAGTAACGCAGGAACGGCAGTTCGCGCCCGGGGATGAAGCGCGACGGCGAGCCGCCCTCGCGGCGCGCGCCCATGCTCCGATAAAAGCCCTCGGCGTACGGGTCGCTCTCGATCACGATCTCGCGGTAGCCGAGCGCGCGGGCGGTGCCCACGGCGTGCTCCCAGAGGCGGCGGCCGTGGCCGCGGCCGATGATGGTCGGGTCCACGAACATCCAGGTGAGGTCGGCGGTGGGCGGGTCCCAGTTGAGACCGTAGAAGCCAATGATGCGCCCCTCGCGCTCGAGCACGAACACGCGTCCGCCGGCCACCTGCTCCTCGCTCACGGTGAGCTCGGCGCGCACCGCATCGATGAACGCGTCGTCGTAACCCCAGTGGCGCTTGGAGCGGAGGGCGAGGTCGGTCAGCGCGGCCGCGTCTCCAGGAGCGGCCTGGCGCAGCTGCAATCGTTCGCGCTCAATGGTGGATGAAACCGGTACCACACCGATCCCCGGGGAGAGCCGGGGAGGAAGATACCGAATCCGTGGCGCGGGTGGGTATGCTCAGCGCTGGAAGGTCACGAAGAGCACTGCCAGGATGAGCACCACGCCCAGCGTCGCCGTCAGGAAGAGCAGCCACTTCGGCACGCGCTTGGGAGGCGGGATCGGCTGGCTGTCGGACTCGGCCGCGCGCGCTACGCGCTCCCGGATGCGCTCCCACTCGTCGCCCGGCGCGAAGTCACCGGGCTGCACCTGGAGATTCCACCCGTGCTCGGTCCGCTTCTTCTCGACGTCGGGATGCGCGGGCCGATCGCGCCGCGGCATGCCCTGCTCGCGGATCCGCTCCAGCATCTTCGCCAACTCTTCTCTTCTCTGATCCATCACACCTGCCACCGGTAGGCGAGATACAGCGGCTAGCCGCCGGTGTTCCTCGAATTCAGGGGGTTACCCCTGAGAGCTGCATTATCAGTTCCGCGTTCCGCGCTTCACGTCGAATATCGCGCTCCGGTGGCACCTCGGACAGATGAGCCATTCGCGCTTTCTGGCGTACCCGAGCCCGAATGAGCCACCGCCGATCGGGCGCGGAGTCATGATAACCGAACACCTGGGGCAAGATGGGTGCTCGCCGCGGTCGAGCGCGTCGCGGATCGAGCGCTGCTCGTCCGGCCCGTACTGGGCTCGCTCAGCGCTCATCCACGGGAATGGACCGGGACTCGGCGCCCGCAACCGGACGCTCGGCGCTGCTCTCCCCGGCCTGGATCTCGGCGCGAGGGCCGGGGTCTCGCTCCAGCGCCGCGCGGAATCGGGGGAGCTCGAGCTTGTAGTGGGCGCCGATCACGGCGCGGCCGGCGGTGTCGAACAGCAGCGCGGGGACGCCGTGCAGGTCGGTCACCTCGTACGTGCGCCGGACGATCGTTTCGGCGCCGTCGGCCACGAAGGACCAGCGCTCTCGACCGGTCCAGGGGCCCCAGAAGGCGAGCACCAGCTCGCGGTCCGTGATCGCCTCCACCAGGTACTCGAAGCCGATCCCGCCTAACAACGACACGCGAAAGCGGTCGCCGGGCGTGAGCAGCGGCGACACGCTGAGCGGCGCGAACACCAGGTCGGGGGAGATCCACTCCGCCGTCCGCCGATGGTCGCGCAGGAGCGCCATCGCCTGGGCGGCGCCGGCGCGCACGGTGGTCATCTCCTCGATGCGGCTCATCGTCTCTCGCTCACAGCGAATCCAGCCAGGCGCGGATCCGGTCGGTGATGGGGATCGTACGCTGCGTCTCGTAGTCGTACATCACCTGCACGGTGCTCCCCTCCGCCACCACCCGCTCGTTGGCGGTGACGCGGATCACGTAGTGGAAGACCCATGCCTTGCTCCGCACCTCCCCCACCGAGATCTCGATGTCGAGCGCGTCCTCCACCCGGGCCTGGCTCACGAACTTCACCGTCGCCTCGGCCAGGATGAATGGGAAGTTGGCGTTCCCGCCGGCGCCGGACCAGGCACGGTGGCGCGCCATCTCGAAGTAGGTGAGATAGACGGCGTTGTTGACGTGACCCTTGGGGTCGAAGTCCGCGTAGCGGGTGGCGAGCGGAAATCGCACCTCAGTCGTGGTGCACGCGGATGACGATCTTCCCGAACTGCTCCCCCGACGCGAGCCGATCGAAGGCGGCGCGCCCGTGGTCGAGGTCGAAGATGGAGTCGACGGGCGCCACCAGCGCGCCGCTGGAGAGCGCGCGGGTGATGGCGTCCATCTCGCGGTCGTTCCCCATGGTGGAGCCCAGGATGGACCACTGGTTCCAGAAGAGCCGCCGCGCGTCGGTCTGCACCATGGGCCCGCTGGT
>DATFFZ010000181.1:0-5644 GCA_035249845.1 Gemmatimonadaceae bacterium | reverse complement strand
AGCGCGCGAACGAGCTGCCGGAGCGTGTCCGCGGCGGCGGAGAGCGTCGGCAGCGCGTCGGCGCCGCCGCCCTCGAGCACGCGCGGCGCGTCCTCGGCGGCGAAGCGCTCGACGCGTGTCAGCACCTCGGCGAGCGTGTGTTGCGTGGCATCGGGCGCGATCACCTTGACCGAGTCGCGCATCTCCACCGCGAGCACACCGTCCAGCGCGCTCTCCAGCGAGTCCAGCGACTGGGTGACGGCGTCGAGACTGTCGGCGACGCCGGCTACGTTGGTCGGCTCGGGGGCGGGCATGGCCGGGAGCCCCGTCGCCGTCGACGGCCCGGCGGCGACCATGATCGCTCGACGGGGCGCGCCGGCCGCGATCCAGTCACGACGGGCCATGGCCACGCCGTGCTCCAACCGAACGAATCGCGCGACCGTGCTCGCCTCGTCCTCGGCGTTCACCGCGCCCGCGCGGCAGAGCACGAGCCCCAGCCGCATCACCAGCGCGGCGGCGTCCGCGAGCGCGGGCTCCATGATCTCGTACCGCGGACCGTCCTCTCGCTCCAGCTCGACCATCAGCTCGCCCAACCGAGCACGGAGTCGCGGCCTCGTCTGCTCGATCGTCGGCTCGTCCACATCCGGGTGGAGCGGACGAATCGAGTCGAGGAGCGTGCGCGCGCTGTCGAGCACCGCGTGCGAGCGCTGGTAGAGCGTGCGCTGCGTGGTGGTGATCGAAGCGCCGTTGCTCGTGCTGTGGACGGCGCCCGTGCCCCAGCCGCCGTGGGGTCGCGTCGAGGCGCCGCGAGCGAGCTCGACGCGGAGGTCGGCGCGTGCACGCTCGCAGGCGCTCATGGCGCTGCGCGCGGTTTGCGCCGCGAGGCCCGTGTGCGCGACGACGAGGACAGCCAGCAGCGCGATGGTCATGGAGATCTTCCACATTCTGTGGGAAGGACCGCCGACCTGCGCGCCGCGCAACCGGAGGTCAGCCGGAGCGTGGCGCCGGGGGGCGAGACGGCGGAATGGGCGCCTTCGGAGCTCTCCCAGCACGACAATCCACGCAGAGCTGCGCCCCGCCGAGATCCACGCGCAGACGTCGCAGCCATGACCCGTGGAGGTGACGCATGCACAGGATGCGCTGGCATCGCTCGCACACACCGCCGTGCATGAGGTCGAACTTCACTCCGCACTGGTCGCACTCGGTGGCCAGCGCGGACTTCTTGAAGATGGGAATGACCGACATCCTCGCCGTGTCGCCGACGTCTATCGGAAGGTGTAGCGGAGCTCCAGCATGTGCTGATTCATGCCGGGATTGTGCTCGCTCAGGCTGGCATTCGACATGTGCTGCAACCTGTAGCCGGCGTTCACCCGTCCGACTTGCGCCAGCACGCTGATGTGGCTGATGAACTGAATGTACGTCCCGAGATTCTTTTCGCCGAATCGCCGCCGGCTGGTGAACGCCGCCGCGGTCCCGCCATCGAGGTAGAGCGGAACGCCGCCGTGGCGGAGGGCGACGCTGGGCCCGACGGAGCCCACCACGCCCCTCGTTCCAGCACCCGCCAGCGTGCCGAGCGTCGCTTCCGCGCGGGTCTGGAGCGACCATCCCGCGCCAGCACGCCCGAGACTCCACGGGAGCCCCAGGCTGCCGGTGGCGTCCACGGCGGTGAAGCTCCCATGCCTGGTGCCGCCCGACGTTCCGACCCGGACGCCGAGCGCCGGCGCGCGCTCGGTGGCGGCCGGCTGCCCCGCGGCTGGTTCTGGGCACGCCACGGCCAGCGAGGCGCCGGCGACGAGGAGCATGATGAAGCGCATGACGCGGAGCGGTGAGACGACGCGCGAACGCGCGAAGCGGCGGGATGACGTGGTCCAGAAGAGAAGATAGCGGCGACCGCGGAGCCCGCGCCAGACGAGCGGCTTATCGCGCGCCGCTCCGATCGTAGGGCACGATGTGCTCCCACTCGTCGGCATCGGAGCGCGCCACCACGGCGACCACCGGCTCGCTGTCGCTCAGGTTTCGCACCTCGTGCGGCACACCCGGCTCGATGAAGATGAAGTCGCCCGCCTCGTTCTCGACCACGCGCCGGAGCCCCGGGCCGTACTCGTGGCGCACGCGTCCCTCGAGGATGTACAGCATCACCTCGAAGTCCACGTGAACGTGCGCGAAGGCGACGCCACCCGGCGGAATCGTGGCCACGTTCATCGAGAGCCGCCTGGCGCCGACGTTCTTGGCCGACATGCCGGTGCGATATCTGATGCCGTTCCAGGCACGCCAGCTCCCGCCCCCGCGGATGACGCTGATGCCGTCTCCACCTTCGACCGGCCGACGGAGCTCCTCAGACATCACATCAGTCGCGTCTTTCATCGTCGCCCTCCTGGAGTGTACCGCGCGCCGGTCGATCGGGGAAAACTTCCATCGAAGGATCGAGCGGGCCGCGTGGGACGCGGCCCGCGTCGGCGTCAGGCGGTGCGTCGCCACGCATCAGCCGGCGAATGCCCATCCCCAGCGCGCCCACCGCTCCCGCCACCACGCCGACCGCCAGCAACGTGAGGAGCAGCGTGGTGCCGACGACGAGCGCCACCGCGCCGCCCACGAGGAGCAGAAGCGCCAGCACGAGACGCCCGCGCCCGCCCAGGGTGATGACGCGTACCCGGCCCCCTCCCGGCAGCTCGCCGCGCGGTCCGGTCACAGCTTGCGCAGACGCAGGCGCTGCACGGCGTGATCGGCGCCCTTCTCGAGGACGAGCCGCGCGCGGTCGCGCGTGGGGAGAATGTTGGTGCGGAGGTTCACGGCGTTGATCTCCTCCCAGATGCGCGTCGCGGTGGCCACGGCCTCGTCGCGGGAGAGCGACGCATAGCGATGAAAGTACGACTCCGGATCGCGAAACGCCGTCTCCCGCAGGCGCAGGAAACGCTCCACGTACCAGTGGCGAAGATCATGCTCGGCGGCGTCGACGTAGATCGAGAAGTCGAAGTAGTCCGAGACGAAGACGCGGCCCGCTTCGGCGCGTCCGGTCTGGAGCACGTTCAGCCCCTCGAGAATCACGATGTCCGGCTGCTCCACCACCTGCACCTCGTCGGGGAGAATGTCGTAGTGCAGGTGCGAGTAGACGGGAGCCGTCACGGCGGCAGCGCCCGACTTCACCTCGGCCACGAACTGGAGGAGTCGGCGCACGTCGTAGCTTTCCGGAAACCCCTTCCGTGCCAGGAGGCCGCGCTCCTCGAGGATCCGATTCGGGTACAGGAAGCCGTCGGTGGTGACGAGATCCACCTTCGGGTGGTTCGACCAGCGCGCCAGCAGCGCCTGGAGGATGCGCGCCGTGGTGCTCTTGCCGACCGCCACGCTTCCGGCGATGGCGATGACGAAGGGCATGCCGGAAGCGCGGGCACCGAGGAAGGCGTTGGTGGCGTCGTGCAGTCCCTGCGTGGCGGCGACGTACAGGTTGAGCAGCCGGGAGAGTGGGAGGTAGATCGCCTCCACCTCGTCCATCGAGACTTCCTCGTTGAGGCCGCGCAGGGTGGCGAGATCGGCGGCGGAGAGGGTGAGCGGCGTGGCGCCGCGCAGCGCGGCCCACTCCTCACGCGATAGAGCGACATAAGGTGTTACTTCCGTGTCCCTTACGATCTCGGATGTCACGTTACGTATGAAGTAAGACCCGGACGGCGCAAGCGGGTCGGTGGGGGAAACTTCGGAGTTGGCATTCGCGTAGAGTCATGTATGGAGGCGCGACTCCCGCGCCCTGACGCATATGCGCCGGACTGAACCGCTGCTCGGAGTGTCAATCATGCAAGGAACCTGGAAGGAGGGCGACACGGGCGCCAACTCGTGCCCGAGATGTCGCAAGCTCGTCCGCACCCGCTTCGAGCTTCGGACCGTCGAGCTCCTGCGCACGCGGCTGCGCGTCCCACAGGTCTTGGTCGACGTCTGCAACGAATGCGACCACATGATCTCGTTCCCGCGGCAGTCGATCCCGCAGCTGCTGGCGGTTGGGGCGATGCAGTAAGCGGCGAGAGGCAGGAGGGAGGAGTATGCGGCGGTGGATCCCATTCGCCAAGACCTCTCCCTCCTCCCCCTCCCCGTGCTCAAGTCGTGAGCCGCACGCTCGCCACGTACTCCGACTGCGAGATCGGCTCGCCCACCCGAGGTTGAGGACGAAGCTCCACCAGCGAGATCGTGTGACCGGCGAAGCTGGCGGTGCGCGGCTCCACCGTCGTGTTCAGCGCCGCGCTCGTTCCCGCGCCGCCCTGCGAGAGCAGCAAGGCCAGCCGCGCGTTTCCCGCCCACACGCACTGCACACCGGTCGGACACCGCGAGTCCTCCGCCACGCTCGAGAGCGTGATGCGGATGTCGGATCCCTGCGACAGCCGTACCTGCGCCGACTCGCCCACGCGAAGCTGGAACACCTCCCCCACTCGCGCGGTGATCACCGTGCCGCCGCTCTGAAGGACATCCCCGGCGTTCGGGTCCACCGCGCTCGACGTGCACGCGCCCACTGCCATCACCGATGCGACGATGGCGACGATGCCTGACGAGAAACGTCCCATGCGCTGCCTCGCTGCGGGGTGAGTGGACTCGTACCCCGAGCAGGATGGTTTGTCCCTCGGCGTACGGCCAGTGACGGGCGTCACCGCCCAGCACGGGACGAAAAACGCGCCCGGCCGACGGCCGGGCGCGAACGCATTTCGCCTGCGATCGGGTGCTCAGCGCGCCTCGCCCGCTCTGAGCGACGCCCCTTCGCGCCCCCGCTCGGTTTCCAGCCGAGCCACGTAGCGTTGCGCCTCCGAGATTCGCTCCACCTCGATGGCCATCGCCTCCACCGTGTGCTCGATGCGCTGAAGCTGCGAGGCGATGCCCGAATCGAGCTGCGGTGCCGCCGACTTGCGATCGATGCGCCGGCCCATCGCCCGCGCGATCGGCCACCCCACGATGATGAACGCCACCATCACGAAGAAGGCGATGGAGATCGCAACCGCCTCACGGGGAATCATCCCCGGCGGAAAGGGGGGCGGAACCTCGGTCCCGACGAAGATCCGCGGAGACTCCTGTATCGTCTGGGTCTGCGCCTGCTCGCGCGCGATCCTCGCCTGCTCGCGCGCCGCCTCGGCGGCGTCGCGCGCGGCCTGACGGGCCGCTTCCACCTGCTCCCGCACCTGCGCGCGGAGCTCCTCACGGCTCGGCGGAGGCGGCGCGACCGGCTCGGGATTCTGCGACTGCTGGAGCGTCACGATGTTGAGCATTCTCCCATCCTGGTTACCTCATACTACGGCATCGCGACAAGTATAGTGTCTGACGGCTCCCTTCCGTCACCCCGAGCCGGACTCCCGCATGGCCCCGATCGCCTGGATCTCGATTCCATAGCCGTGGTGTAGCTCCCCCACCGGGACGATCGCCCGCGCCGGCCGGTGGCTGCCCAGCATTCGGGCGACGGTCGCGTTCACCACCCCCCAGTCATCCATGTCGGCCACATAGATGGTGAGCTGGACCAGCTGGCCGAGGTCGCTCCCCGCCGCGCGCAGGATGGCCTGCACGTTCTTCAGCGTTCGCTCGGTCTGCTCCTCGATGGACCCGGGACGATGCTCCCTCGACCCGGGGACGATCGGCAGCTGCCCGGACACGTACACCAACCCATCGTGGATTATCCCCTGCGAGTAGTGCCCGCCAGGGG
>DATFFZ010000180.1:0-11026 GCA_035249845.1 Gemmatimonadaceae bacterium | reverse complement strand
GGCACGACTGGGTGATCGCGTCGGACGCGCCGAGGACGTGCTGGAGGGCGACGGCCTGACGGACGACGAGGTGCCGCTGCGGGTGGAGGTGCGGCCCGTCGAAGCTCGGCTTCGCATCGACTTCACCGGCACGGCATCGCGCGTGCCGGGGAACGTGAACTGCCCGCTGGCCGTCACGCGCGCGGCGTGCGTGTTCGTGCTCCGCACGCTCCTCGATGACGACGTCCCCACCAACGACGGGATCGCCCGCGCCATCGAGCTCCTGGTTCCCGAAAACAGCGTGGTGAACGCGCGATGGCCGGCGGCGGTGGCGGCCGGCAACGTGGAGACCTCGCAGCGCATCACCGACGTCCTGTTCGCCGCCCTCGCCGACGCGCGCGTGGATGTGCCGGCGCAGGGGCAGGGGACGATGAACAACATCACCTTCGGCGGCGACGGCTGGACGTTCTACGAGACGCTGGGGGGCGGACAGGGCGCGTCATCGCGCGGCATGGGTCCGAGCGCCGTGCACGTGGGGATGAGCAACACGCGCAATACCCCAATCGAGTCGCTGGAGTGGGCGTACCCCATCCGCATCGAGGAGTATGCCGTGCGACGCGGAAGCGGCGGTACGGGGCGCGCCGCCGGTGGAGATGGCGTGACCCGCCGCTATCGCGTGCTGGAGCGATGTAGCGTCACGCTCCTCACCGAGCGTCGCCGCCGCGCGCCGCGCGGCGGCGCGGGCGGAGGAGATGCGCTCCCCGGGCGCAATCTGCTCAACGGACGAGCCGTCCCCGCCAAGTGCCGGCTCGAGCTCGACGCCGGTGACGTGCTGACGATCGAGACGCCCGGCGGAGGGGGGTACGGCCCTGCCTAACTACCCGAGGGGCCGCCGGCCGACGGCGTGAGCTTCGCCAGCTCGCGCCGGGCGGGCTCGTAGTCCGGGAACGTCGCCAGCGAGCGCTGGAGCAGCATCACCGCTTCCCTGGCGTTGCCGCCATCCTTGGCCGCCAGCGCGCGCGAGTAGAGCATCGCGGCCTCCAGCGGCACCTTCTTCGCTCGCTCCACGCTCGCCTGACGAACGTCGCGCGGGATGTCCGGGAGCTTCATCCCGCGGTTGAGCTTTCCCGCCAGCTGGTTCACCAGCGAGAGCAGCTCCTCCTGCTTTCCGCTCACCGTCTCCACGTGCACGATCTGCGACGTCTCCACGCTCACCGCGCGCGCGTCGATGCGCATGGCGCCGCGCGTGTCGGTGACGAAGCCGCCGAAGATCATGTGATGCGCGCCGAGGATCTTGCCGAGCCGCGCCGCCGTCTCGCGATCCACCCGGCCGCTCGAGCCCGCGTCCTGCTCCTTCATGAGCTGCTCGAGCTGGTCGCGCTCCAGCACGCGAATGGCCGGGTTCGCCGAGAGCTCCGTGATGAGCATGTCCGCGAGCCCCTTGCTGAGCGGCGCCAGCTCCTCGTTCGCCTTCCCGATGGCGCCGTTCCCAAAGTACATCACCGCTACGGTAGGTCTCACGTCCTGCGCCATCGCCGCGGGCGCGGCGGGAAGCGAGAGGGCGAGCGCCAACACCGCCAGCATCACCGAGCAACGGGGCATGCATCCTCCTGCGAGTGTCCAGCCTAGATCGTGATCACCATCCCTTCCGCCGCGGCCACCACCCTGAGCATCGCGCCGCGCTCCCGCGCCATCGCGGCGCACGCCGCCACGCGCTCGTCCACCTCGTCGTCGGAGCGCTCGGGCGCATGGTGAAAGAGCACCAGCGTCTCGACCTGCGCCTGCAACGCCAGCTCCAGCGCGTCGAGATCGGTGGAGTGTCCCCACCCGCGCTTGGCCTGGTACTCCGCCACCGTGTAGGTGGCGTCGTGCACCAGCGCCGTCGCGCCGCGGGCGAACTCCGCCAGGCGCGCCCTCCATCCATCCACCGGCCCCGGCACGTGACCGCCGGCGAGCTCGTTGTCCGAGATGTAGACGAGCGCGCTCCGACTCCGGTTTCCCCCTGAGAGTCTGTAGGCGGACGCCCCGCCGGGGTGCTGCACGGGGAAGGCATCCAGCTGGTAGCCGCGCCCCCGATGTCCCTCCTCGGAGAGCGCGCGAATCTCCAGCGTACCGCCGAGCTGGTCGTAGGTGACGGGGAACACACCCGGTGACATCTGCTGTCTGACGGCGCGCGTCACGGTGTCCAGCATCCCGGGCGGGGCCCACAGCACGAAACGGCTCTCCTCCCGAAAGAGCGGCGCGAAGAAGGGGAGCCCCTGCACGTGATCCCAGTGCGCGTGGGTGAGAAAGATCTCCCCCGCCAGGCGACTCCCCTTCGCGTCATCGACCAGCTTCCGCCCCAGCTCCCGAATCCCCGTCCCCGCGTCGAGGATGACCAGCTCGTCGTCCGCGGTCCGCACCTCCACGCACGGCGTATTCCCCCCGTAGCGCACCGTGTGCGCACCGGGGGCCGGTATGGACCCGCGGGTCCCCCAGAAGCGGAAGTGCAGGTGAGACGCGGTCATCGCGAATGGGGAATCGGGAATCGGGAATCGGGAATCGGCGACCGGTCGAGCTCGCGCCGCCAAAGCCGAGTCCCGAGTCCCGATGGCCGATTCCCGATGCTGGTCGTGTCCCCTTTCATCCCCTCATCGACGCCCGCTTCTCCAGCGCCGCGCGGTTGGCGATGCTGATCTGGCGGCGAACCACCGCGATCAGGCCGGCGTCCTGGAACTCGCGCATCGCCCGCGACACCGTCTCGCGACTGGCGCCGATCATCTGGGCGATCGTCTGGTGGGTGAGACGCTTCTGGATGATCTCGCCCCCGCCCTCCGCTGCCGCGTCGAGGAGCAGCCGGGCGATCCGGCCGTGCACGTCGAGCAGGACGAGACTGCCGATCTTCTCGTCCGCACGGCGCAGACGGCGCGACAGCTCCATCAGCAACGCCCAGGCGACGGCGGGCGCCTCGGTCACCCGGCGCCGGAAGTCCTCGCGGCGCAGCACCAGGAGGTTGGCGTCGTCCATGGCGATCACGTGCGCCGAGCGCGGCTGCCCGTCGATGAGCGACAGCTCCCCGAAGTGGTCGCCCACGCCGAGGATGGCGAGAATCACCTCGCGTCCATCGTCGCCGATGAGCACCACCTTGACGCGCCCTTCGCGGACCACGAAGAGCGCGTCCCCCGGATCGTCCTCGAAGAGGATGACGCTCCCGCGCGGATACGCCCGCTCGCGCGTGAGTTCGGCGAACCGCATCAACTCGGTGCGGTCGAGGGAGCTCAGCAGCGGAACGGTGCCGAGGAAGTCGGCGATGTTCATGTCAGAATCTCGATCCAAGCGTGAGTCCGGCGCCCCACCCGTTGGCGGAGAACGTGTCCACATGATTGTCGATGCGCCCCACGGTGCCACGCACGAACGGCAGCACCGTCACCGCGCCGGTGCGCACCGAGAGCCCGAGCATCATCCCACCGGCCACGATTCCGGCGGTCGTCATCGCGCGATCCGCCTCCAGCCCGGTGTGATGCCGGCCGTCCAGACCGACCGTGAGCCCGAGGCGACGTCCGAGCGCGATCTCGCCGCGCGCGCCGACGTCGAGCTCGTTGGCGCTGGTGCCGTTCTCCTTGGTTCCGGTGATCCCTTCCTGCCTCGTACGATAGCGGTCGTGGACGAAGAGGTCGAGCGCGCGAAAGCCGGGCGCGGCAACGCGCATCCGCCATTCGGCGGTGAAGGCGGGCCCGAGGCGTACCGTCGCGCGGAGCGGCGTCCCCACGCCGATGGCCTCCCCGGAGAGCTCATCCGAGGTGTAGATCGTGGCGCTGGCGCTGACGGACATGGCGCTCTGTCCCACCAACCGGTCGGCGCCCAGCGAGATGCGGAAGGCTTCACCGGGATCGAGATCCAGGTCGCCGAATCCGAACTGCGCCGCGTCGACCGGCGCGTACGAGCCGCGCACCTCCGCCGCCGCGCCGAAGCCCACCGACCACTCGCCCACGGGCCGGGCCACCACCACGCCCAAGGTGCCGCTGGGTCCGGTCCCGAACGCCGGAGTAGCGAATCGGAGGATCGGGGAGCCGAGCACGCGCAGCGCGCCCAGCTCTTCCTGCTCCAGCTCGCGCGCGCCGGTGGGGACGTTGACGCCCGCCGTGAGGAGCAGGCGGTCGCCGACGAGTCGCGTGACCGCGCGCAGCTTGAGGTCGGTCATGCCCGAGAGACGGGCGTGGGTCGTCGCGCCTAACAAGTCCTCGGCTTCGACCTCGCCCACCGCGTAGGCGGCGTACGCGTCGACGGTGACGCGACCGAGGGTGGCCACGCCCACCACCGGGAACGACCATTGCCACGCGCTCCGCGCCCGCTCCACGCTGCCATCGTCGAAGCGCCAGTGCTCGTAGAAGGGAACGAGCTGCCAGCCTCCACGCCCGCCCAACGGCTCCTGCGCCGGCGCGGCGACCAGTGGCGGGAGCCACGCGGCGAACGCGAGCGCGCCGGCGTAGATCCCCTTCACTGGCCTGGAGGCCTCGTCCCTCCGCGCGTCATGCTGTCCAGCACGCGCACCACCGGCGGCGGCCACCCGCTCACGACCCCGAGCGCGGATGCCGGGCTCGGGTTGAGCGCGTCCAGCAACGCGTCGAGCGTCGAGCTCCGCGCCACGCGCTGGCGCGCCAGCGTGGTGGTCGGCGGACCGGCTTCGGGCAGCGCCGCCAGCCGCTCGCCGGCGAGCCCGAACCCCGGATCGGCCTCCAGTGCCTGCTGGTAGCTCCGAGCTGCCGAGACGTAATCGCCCACGATCTCGTCGTGGACCGCCCGCGAGTACGCCAGAAACGCCGCCACGTCGCGCGTGGGCCGCTCCTCCACCGCGCGCCGCTCGGCGGGACTCAGCGTCACGCCGAGCTCGTCGAAGAGGCGCAGGGCCAGCGTCTTCTCCGCATCGAGGATCGCGTCGAGCGAGGTGCCGGTGGAGATGGGCGCGCCTGACGACTCAGTGGTGGACGCGTCCGCCACCCGCGCGTCCACCCGCAACGCCCCGTCCGGCACGCGCGTGATGGCGCCGCTCACCAGGCGTCGCGCACCGAGCAGCCTTCCCGCGCGCGGCGCGGTAACGGAGTCCACCGCGCCGCTCCGCGCCAGCGCCAGCTCGCGGAGGAGGGCGTGCACGCGCACGCGGTCCACCACCTCGAGCTGCGCGCTCCGGGAGAGATCGGTGAGCAGCAGGTCCGCCAGCCCGGCGCCCAGCGGGGAGATCTCGGCGTCGTCACTCTCGATCGTGAAGGGCGCGACACCGATGCTGCGTGGCGGGAACGAAGCGGGATCGAGCTGGCGTTCGTCTCGGAGCGCCTGCCTAACGGCGAGGAGGGCGAGGGCGCGCCGTGCACCGGCACCCGCGCGTCCGCCATCGTCGCTCAGGGGTGTCAGGAGGGAGCGCGCCGCCGAGTCGTTTCCGGAGCGGAGCTCGGCTTCCGCCAGCCGGAGCCGGTTCCGCGCGGAGGAGTCGGCGACGAAGCGCCGCCTGGCCTCCTGGAGCTCGCCGGCGACCCCTTCCTGGGCCGCCAGAGGGGCTCCCGAGGCCCCGTGGAGCAAGGCGGTCAGAACGAGCAGCCGGCGTAGCGAGAGCCTGCGGCAGGGCACGTGGGGGGTTCTCGGTTCGAAAAGACCGGCGCAAGCTAGGTCCCCTGGAGGCCCCTGTCAAACCGGCAACACGTTGTCAGCTTGTCTCTTATGGCATTTTGATGCTATATTTCAAAGCTACCCCAAAGTGATTGAGGCACCCGTGAAGAAAGACATCCATCCCGTGTATGCGCTGGCCACCGTGAAGTGTGCCTGCGGCAACACGTTTCAGACTCGCTCCACTCAGGCCGAGATTCACACCGACATCTGCTCGCAGTGTCACCCGTTCTTCACGGGTAAGCAGAAGCTGGTCGACACCGCCGGCCGCGTCGAGCGCTTCCGTCAGAAGTACAAGACGGAGAAGACGAGCTGAGCCTTCGCGACCGTCTCGCCGAGGCGCTCTCGCGGGCGGAGGAGATCGAGCGGCAGCTCGCCGACCCAGCGGTGATGCGCGACTCAGCGCGCCTGGCGGAGCTCGGACGCGAGCACAGTCGCCTCGCACCCGTACGCGGCCTGGCGGCGAAACTCGGCAAGATCGAACACGAGCTCGCGCAGGCACGCGAGCTCGTTGGCGTTGACGAGCCCGAGCTGGCCAACGAGGCCCGCCTCGAGGAAGCGCGACTCGTCAGGCAGATCGCCGAGCTGGAGGAGCGCATCAAGCCCCTCCTCATCCCGCGCGACCCGCTCGACGAGCGCGCCGCCATCGTCGAGATCCGCGCCGGCACCGGCGGCGACGAGGCCGCGCTCTTCGCCGCCGACCTGCACCGCATGTACACCCGCTACCTCGACCGCCGCGGCTGGCGGCACGAGACGCTCTCCTTCTCCGAGGGGACGCGCGGCATCAAGGAGGTCATCTTCAAGGTCACCAGCCAGGGCGCCTACGGCGTCATGCGCTGGGAGTCCGGCGTGCACCGCGTCCAGCGCGTCCCCGAAACGGAGAGCCAGGGGCGCATCCACACCTCCGCCGCCACGGTAGCGGTGCTCCCCGAAGCCGAAGACATCGACGTCAAGATCGAGGACAGGGACATCCGCATCGACGTCTTCCGCTCCTCCGGGCCCGGCGGACAGAGCGTGAACACCACCGACTCGGCCGTGCGCATCACGCACATCCCCACCGGGATCGTGGTGAGCCAGCAGGACCAGAAATCGCAGCTCCAGAACAAGATCAGGGCGATGGAGGTGCTGCGCGCGCGGCTCCTCGACCTGCGCATCGCGCAGCAGGAAGCGGAGCGCTCGCGCATGCGACGCACGCAGGTGGGCACCGGCGACCGCTCGGCCAAGATCCGCACCTACAACTTCCCGCAGAACCGGGTCACCGATCACCGCATCGGCCTCACCCTGCACGAGCTCGACCGCATCCTGAACGGCGAGCTCGATCCGCTCATCGATGCGCTCGCGCTCGCCGACGTGGAGGAGCGCCTCAGTGCCTGACGCGACGATGACCGGTCGCAGCGTGCGCGACGTCATGGCGTCGGTCGCGGAGCTGCTGAGCGGCGCGGGCATCCCCGAGCCGCGGGCGGAGGCGCGCGACATCGTGGCCGCCGTGCTCGACATGCCGCGTCTCTGGCCCTCGCTCCACGCCGACGAGCCCCTGGACGAGCGCGCGCGCGCCGACGCCGTTCGCGCCGCGCGTCATCGCGCCGCCGGAGCACCCTTCGCCTACGCCGTGGGACGTGCCGCGTTCCGGCACCTCACGCTGGACGTCGACGAGCGGGTGCTCATCCCCAGACAGGAGACCGAGCAGCTTGTTGAGGCCGTACTGGAGCTGGGCGGCGACTGGGACGGCATTGCCGTGGACCTCGGCACGGGCTCGGGCGCCATCGCCCTTTCGCTGGCCTCGGAAGCGCGCTTCACCCGTGTCGTCGCCACCGACGTGTCCGAAGGAGCGCTGACCGTGGCGCGTGACAACGCCGTTCGTCTGGCCGCCGCGCTGAATACGCCCGTCGAGTTCCGGCAGGGCTCGCTGCTTGCTCCGCTCGGCCCGGAGCGCGTTCGGGTGATCGTGTCCAACCCACCCTACGTCTCGCACGACGAGGCGGCGGAGCTTCCCGCGGGCGTGCGCGACTGGGAGCCGCCGGTCGCGCTCTTCAGCGGAGGGTCGGGGATGGACGCCACCGCCGCGATCATCCGAGGTGCCGCGGCGCACCTCGAGCCGCGCGGGCTGCTGGCGCTCGAGGTCGATGCCCGCCGCGCGGCGCTCGCCGCGGAGCTGGCCCTCGCCTGCGGCTTCTACGAGGATGTCAGCGTACGCCTGGATCTCGCCGGGCGCGAGCGCATCCTCCTCGCACGACGGATTGAGCGATGAGTCTCGACGAGAAGGCGAAGGAGCTCGGCCGGCTGATCGGCCAGAGCAACGAATATCAGGCGGTGAAGCGCGCCAACGAGGCGCTCAACAACGATCGCGACGGGCTCACGCTGCTCAAGCAGATGGAGCAGCTCCGGCTCGACGCGCAGCGCCTGATCGAGCGTGGCGAGCATCCGACGCCGGAGATGGAGCAGCAGCTGGATCTGCTGCTGGGGCAGGTGCAGCAGAATCCGCACTACCAGCAGGTGGTGACGGCGCAGGAGAATTTCGACAAGGTGATGATGCGGGTGAACGACTGGATTCTCGACGGAATCCGGCGCGGCGCCGCGAGCCCGATCATCACGCTGGGCTGACGCCCCATGCCGCGCGGCCGGCTCATCGTCCTCGAAGGCGCGGAGGGAGTGGGGAAGACGACCCAGCTCCGTCGCCTCGACGAGTGGCTGGGCGCGCTCGAGGTGCCACACCTCTGCCTGCGCGAGCCGGGTGGCACCGCGCTGGGCAACGACATTCGCCGCATCCTGCTCGACCGGTCGCGCCACCTCGGCCCGCGCGCCGAGGCGTTGCTGTTCATGGCGTCGCGCGCGCAGCTCATGGAGGAGCTGGTGCTTCCGGCGGTGGGCGAAGGAAAGGTGGTGGTGCTCGACCGTTTCTTTCTGTCGACCTACGCGTATCAGATAGCGGGACGCGGCCTCCCCGGGCGCGAGATCCAGTGGGCGAACGCGCTGGCGACGCACGAGACCGTGCCCGACCTCACGATCGTGCTTCGTGTGCCGGAGCGGGAGCGCGAGCGCCGGACGACGAGCCGCGGCGAGGCCGATCGGATCGAGCTCGCCGGGGACGAGTTTCACCAGCGCGTGGAGCGCGCCTTCGACTCCTTCCTCGATCCCGAGTGGCAGGCGAAACACCCGGAGAGCGGGATGATCGTGGCGGTGGATGGAACAGGAACGGAAGATGAAGTGTTCGAACGCGTAGTGAGCGTCCTGGCTGAGCGGTGGCCGGAAGCCTTCTCGCGTCCGGCACGGGTGCGGCGATAGCTTTCACATGCGATTCCTCTCGAGGTCGTGATGCGTTCCCGAGCGTTCGTCGTCTTCGCCGCGTTGAGCGGTGCGCTCGTCTCCGGTGGCTGGCTCCTGCAACGTGGCTTCGAGCGCGACGACAGCGTGTACACGCGCGCGCGGATGTTCGACGCCGTCATGGGGCACATCGCGCGCGACTACGTGGACTCGCTCGACGCGCCCACGCTCTACCGCCACGCGGTGGATGGACTGCTCGATGAGCTGCGCGATCCCTACACCGTCTATCTGGCCCCCGAGCGGCTGCGCCGGCTGAGCGAGACGACCACCGGCACGTACGGCGGCGTGGGCATCCAGATCGACGTGCGCGACGGGTGGATCGTGGTGGTGACGCCCCTCCCCGGCACGCCCGCCGAGAAAGCCGGCATCCAGTTCGGCGACCGCGTGATCGCGATCGATGGAAAGCCGACGCGTGGGTGGACGCAGGAGGAAGCCTCGAAGGCGTTGCGCGGAAAGAAGGGGAGTCGGGTGGCGCTCACCATCGAGCGGCCCGGCGTCATCGAGCATCTCCCGTACGTGATCCAGCGCGACGACATCCACGTGCGCGCGGTGCGGCACCCCTTGATGCTCACCGACCGCGTGGGGTACGTCGACCTCAGTCTCTTCAGCGAATCCACGGCCACCGAGCTCCGCACCGAGATCGGACGGCTGCGCAATCGCGGGATGAAGGTGCTGCTGCTCGACATGCGCTCCAACCCGGGCGGTCTGCTGGAGCAGGGGGTGGAGGTCTCCGACATCTTCCTCGATCAGGGGCAGACGATCGTCACCATGCAGGGGAGGGCGCGCGGCACCACGCGGGAGTTCGTGGACGAGACGCCGCAGCTCTGGCCCGACATGCCGATCGTCATGCTGGTGAACGGCTCCTCGGCGAGCGCCTCGGAGATCGTGGCCGGCGCGCTCCAGGATCACGACCGCGCGGCGATCGTGGGCGCGACGACGTACGGGAAGGGCAGCGCGCAGTCGGTGCTCCGGCTCTCCGACGGGGGCGCGCTCAAGCTCACCACCGCGCGGTGGTTCACGCCGGCCGGGCGGAGCATCGCGCGCTCGGCGGCGGAGGACTCCGACGACGCCGGAGACCGTCGCGTGGCGGCGGCCGCCGGCGAGCAGCCGCTCAGCGAGCGCGAGAAGTTTCGCACCGACGCGGGGCGCACGGTGTACGGCGGGGGCGGCATCACCCCCGACGTGATCGTCGGCGGGCCCGACTCGGTTCCCGCGGAGCTGGCCTTCTCGCGCGCCCTCGGCCGCGACATCCCGCGCTTCCGCGACGCGCTCACCGAGTACGCGCTGGCGATCAAGGCCTCGCGCGCGGTGACGTCTCCCGATTTCGTGGTGACGCCGGCGATGCGCGAGGAGCTGTGGCAGCGCCTGACGAGGCGGGGCATCAAGGTGGAGCGGATCACGTACGACTCGGCGGAGTCGCTCATCTCGCGGCTCATCGGGTACGAGGTGGCGCGCTACGTGCTCGGGCCCCAGGCGGAGTTCCAGCGTCAGGTGAAGAACGATCGCGTGATCGCCATGGCGCTGGAGCTGGCGGCGAGCGCCAGGACGCAGCGGGAGCTGCTGTCGAAGGCCACGGAGCATCGCGCGGCGAAGCGTGAGGATCTGCCGACCACACCATGAGTGATCGCATCTTCGTGATGGGCGCGGGTCGAGCCGGTTTGGGTTTGGCCCGCGCCCTTCGCGCATCCGGGGTGGAGGTGGTCGGACTGCACGGACGCGCCGGCGGTGGGGGCGCGGCGCTGGCGAGCCCGGAGGACCGAGTGAGCACCGGCTCGATCCCGCGCGATGTGCTGCGGCGCGCGACGGTGGTGCTGGTGACGGTGCGCGACGCGCAGATGGACGATGCGCTCCGCGAGGTGGCGTCCGCCGCGCCGAGCGAGGAGACGATCATCCTGCACGCCAGCAGCAGCGCCGAGCCGGCGGCGCTGGCCGAGCTGCGCGCGGGGGGGTGGTCGTGCGGCACCTTTCATCCGCTGGTGCCCCTGTCCGATCCGGCGCGCGCGCCGGCGATGCTGAGCGGCTCCTGGATCGGGATCGACGGCGACCCGCCGGCGTGCGAGCGCGGCGCGGCGCTGGCGGCTCGACTCGG
>DATFFZ010000179.1:0-42524 GCA_035249845.1 Gemmatimonadaceae bacterium | reverse complement strand
GTCTACGTCACCAACGTCGTGAAGCACTTCAAATGGGAGCGCGGCGAGAAGGGAGCGCGACGCATCCACAAGAAGCCTAACGACGGCGAGATCCGCGCCTGCCGCCCGTGGCTCGACATGGAGATCGCGCTGGTGAAGCCGCGGGCCATCGTCGCGCTCGGCGCCACGGCGGCGCAGGCGCTGCTCGGAAAGCAATTCCGGGTAACCCGGCAGCGCGGCACTCCGGTGGCGAGCCCGCTGGCGGAGTTCGTCGTCGCCACCGTGCACCCGTCCTCCATCCTGCGCGCGCCAGACAAGGAGGCGCGGGAGCGCGCCACTGAGGAGTTCATCGACGACCTGCGTCGCGTGGCGTCGCTCGTCGGGGTGGCATCGGTAAACGTGTGACATTTTCGGGAAACACGCGAAGTGTTGGCCCGCTTCGTGCCCACCTAACGTCCCATTGCGGAGGCTGTTGCCGGCCTCGAGGGAGGTGACGGTGCAGGTACGGGGTGCGGGGAGAGAGGTGCTGTTGGTGCCGCGGGATGCCGTGATTGGCGCGTTGATGACTGAGTTGCTTCGCTTTGCGGGATATCGGCCGGTTTTTCTCGGAGTCGACGAGAGCCCAGCGCAGGGCGTAGCCCGTGCCGCGACGGCGATCGCGTTCGTGGACGCGGACCATCCGGCCGCGCTCTCCGCGGAGCTGAAGCTCAGCGCCGCCGAGAGCGGAACCCGGGTCGTGCTCTACAGCGGCGCACGCACCCAGCGCGATCTCGAGCAGACGGCGAGGCGCCACGGCGCCTTCGCTTTCGTGCTGCCGAACGGCCCCCGCGCGCTCCAGCGGACGATAGCGGAGCTACTCGATCCGCAAGGCGCCACCGCCGATAGCACCGATGCCGCGGATGACCCACCCGGTCCGACAGAGAAAGAAAGCACGCCCCCACCGACCCGCACCCACTAAAGCGATCGCAGCAGCCAGTAGAGCAGGAGAAAGATCAGGACGGTGCTGATGCACCCGCCCCCGAGCTTCTTTGCCCCCCAGGCCGCGCCAAGTCCCGCGAACAGCCGTCGCATGGTGTCCTCGTAGAAGAATTCCGCGCGTCGAGCGCAGGTATCGTTCCCCGTCCCCAGATCCCCCCGCTCCGCGCCGCGGCACTTCGACCGCAAGCACCGGGTAGATCGGACGCCCGCCACATCCTATTGTACGGATGACATCGAGCGGCGGTTTACCTGGATGGTGGGCGACCGGAAGTGGCAGGCAGTATTGTCGCGCGACAGGCGTTCGGACGGCGCGTTCGTGTACGCGGTTCGATCGACGCGTGTCTACTGCCGCCCGTCCTGCCCATCACGACGGCCGCGTCGCGAGCAGGTGCTCTTCTTCGACGCGCCGGCCATCGCCGAGCGTGAGGGCTTTCGCGCCTGTCGCCGGTGTCGTCCGGCGGATCGCCCCAGCGAAGCGCAGGCGCTGGCGCTGACGAAGCGCGTGTGCGCCGCGATCGATGCCTCTCCCGACACGCCGCCGTCGCTTCGCGCGCTGGCGACCACCGCCCGCGTGAGCCCCTATCACCTGCTCCGCACCTTCAAGCGCACGATGGGGATCACGCCGCGCGAGTACGCCGAGGCGCGCCGGATGGAACGGCTGCGCGGGCGGCTTCGAAAGGGCTCCAGCATCACCACCGCGCTGTACGACACCGGCTTCAGCTCGAGCAGCCGACTGTACGAGCGTGCCCCGGCGCAGCTCGGGATGACGCCGGCCGCCTACCGGCGCGGCGGGCGCGATGAGCGCGTCACCTTCACCACCGCGACGTCGCCACTCGGCCGGCTTCTGGTCGCGTCAACGGAGCGTGGGGTGTGCCGCGTGAGTCTCGGCGAGGATGACGCACAGCTGGAGCGGATGCTGCGCGCCGAGCTGCCGGCGGCTGAGCTGCGCCGCGACGACGACGCCCTCGCCGACCGGGTGACGGCGATCGTCGAGTACCTCCGTGGAGACGAGCCCCACCTCGATCTTCCCGTCGACGTCCGCGCCACGGCCTTCCAGCGCCGCGTGTGGCAGGCGCTGCGCGAGATCCCGTACGGCTCGACGCGCAGCTACGCCGAAGTCGCCCGCGCCATCGGAGCACCCACGGCGGTCCGCGCGGTCGCCCGCGCCTGCGCCACGAATCCGGTGCCCCTGGTGATTCCGTGTCACCGAGTGGTGCGAGGAGACGGGACGCTGGGAGGGTATCGGTTGGGAGGGGAGAGGAAGCGAAAGTTGTTGGAGATGGAGCGGGGGTAAGGAGACGGCCGCGCCACTGCCGTTTCCCACGCGTCCCCCGCTTCGTAAGTTGTAACCATGCACCGCACCGCCGTCCGTCACCTCAAGAAACGCGACCCCGTTCTCGCCAGGATCATCGAGCGAGTCGGGGTCTGCCGCTTCGAGACGCGCCGGGAAGGGGCGCACTTCGATTACGTCGCGCGCGCGATCATCTACCAGCAGCTCTCCGGAAGCGCGGCGGGGACGATTCACCGCCGGTTCACGGAGATCTTCGGCGGCAGGGCGCCGACGCCGGCGGAGCTGCTCGCCACGCCCGAGGAGCGGCTCCGCGCCGCGGGAGTCTCCAGGCAGAAGATCGGATACCTGCTCGATCTCGCGCGCAAAGCTCACGGAAACGAGGTGGACTTCGAGAATCTGCACGAGCTGGACGACGCCGCCATCGTCGAATCGCTCACCCGGGTGAAAGGCGTTGGCGTGTGGACCGCGCAGATGTTCCTCATGTTCCGCCTCGGACGCCCCGACATCCTTCCCGATCTCGACCTCGGAATCCGGAAGGGAATCCAGCGCGCGTACGGGCTGCGCAAGGAGCCGAAGACCGAGCGCGTCCACAAGATCGGAAGCGCCTGGGCACCATACCGGACGATCGCCTGCTGGTATCTCTGGCGGAGTCTCGAGCTGGTCGAGCCGGCGCGCACGCCCACCAAGCGGCGCCGCGTCAATGGGAAGCGCTGAGCGGAGCTCCCCGAGCAATCGCTTCGAGCTCTTCGCCGTCGCCGCTCCCGGACTCGAGCCCATCGTCGCGCACGAGCTGACGGCGCTCGGCCTTCGACCGGGACGGCTCGAGCCCGGCGGTGCGTCCTTCGGCGGCACCATCGACGATCTCGCCCGCGCCAACCTCTGGCTCCGTACCGCCACACGCGTGGTGGCTCGCGTTGGCGAGTTTCACGCCCGCGCCTTCGGCGAGCTGGAGCGACATGCGCGACGCCTTCCGTGGGAGCGTCTGCTCACCGTCCGCCGCCCCGTCAGGCTGCGCGTCACCTGCAAGAAGTCTCGCCTCTACCACTCCGACGCCGTGGCCGAGCGACTGGCCGGCGCCATCGACGCGCGGCTCGGATCCGGCGCCAGCTTCGCGCTGGAGGGTGGTGATGACGACGCCCTGCCTGACGACGCGCAGCTCGTCGTCGCGCGCGTCTTCCACGATCGGTGCACGGTGAGCGCCGATAGCTCCGGCGAGCTCCTGCACCGGCGCGGCTATCGGCTGGCCACCGCCAAGGCGCCGCTGCGCGAGACGCTCGCGGCCGCGATGCTCCTCGGCAGCGGCTGGGACCCGGGCCGTCCGCTCATCGACCCATTGTGCGGATCGGGGACGATCCCCATCGAGGCCGCGCTCCTCGCGCGCCGCATCGCTCCGGGATTGTATCGCCGCTTCGCCTTCATGGACTGGCCGGAGTTCGACGCCGCGCGCTGGGAGCATATGCTCGACGACGCCCGCGCCCGGATCGCTCCCGAGGCCCCGGCGCCGATTCAGGGCTCCGACCGTGACGCGGGCGCGATCGAGGCGGCGCTGCAAAACGCCGAGCGCGCCGGCGTCGGCGCGGACGTCGAGCTTCGTCAGGCACCGCTCTCCGCCATCTCGCCCCCACGCGGACCGGGATGGCTCGTCACCAACCCTCCGTATGGCGCGCGCGTCGGCGACCGCGACACGCTGCGCAATCTCTACTCGCAGCTCGGCAACGTGGCGCGAGCGAAGGCGGTGCGATGGACGCTGGCCTTTCTCTCACCCGCCGCCGAGCTCGAGACGCGGGTGGGCGTCGAGCTGGCGACCGTCTTTCAAACGCGAAACGGCGGAATCCCGGTTCGCCTGGTGCGGGGACGGGTTGGAGGCGCGGTGAAGCTCAGGTCGCGGCGGTGAGCGGACGCCCCAGCTTCCGCTCGATCCATCCGGTCATGCGCTCGCCCGCGTAACGAATCAGAATTGCCACCGCGAAGAAGCGCAGCGCTCGCACCGCGAAGACGATGGCGATGAAGACCGGAAGCGGATAGCCGAACGCGCCGGCGGCGATGGCGGTGAGCTTGGGGGACATCATCGGCATCGAGCCGAGCACGATCACCATCCAACCGCGCTCGGCGAAGTGCACTCGCACCCGGTCGAGCTGCTCCGGCGTGAATCCGAGCCAGCCGATGATGGTGAGCCCGATCTGGTCGAAGGCGAAGACGCCGATGAGGTAGGCGATGAACGAGCCGATGGTGAGCCCCGCCACCGACCACGCCGCGAAGGTCGGCGCGCGCCTGGGATCGGCCACCGAGAGCGGGAGGAAGAGCGCGTCGCTCGGACCCGGCATGACCGACCCCTGCACGACGCCGTACGCACCGGTCGCGGTGCGGGCCCATCCGGACTCGGCCCAGCGATAGATGCGGGAGTAGACGCGAAGGACCCGGCCCCGCGCGCCTGGTGTTGTTCCTGGCGCGGGCGGCACGGCGGCGGCACGGGACGTGGAAGGATCTGGCGTCGGATCGGTCATCAACCCACCGGAGCTACGACGTGCTGGATCGGCGCGACGAAGCACATCGACGAAGCATAGTCGATGCCGCGGTGGAGCCGCTCGCTGGAGGAGGCTGGCGCGCGAAACGGTCAGTTGAGGGGGATATTGGCGCGGCCGGAGCCGTTGGCCTGCGCGGCGCCCTCCATCCCGAGAAGGCGGCGCACCGCGCTTCGCATGACCAGCAGCTCGCACGGCTTCACGAAGAACGCATCGGCGCCGCCGGCGGTGGCGGCGGTGCGTGCGTCGCTGTAACCCTGCGTGCTCACCACCATCACCAGGAGATCGCGGGCGCGCGGGTGGGTCTTGAGCGCCGGGAGGAAGAGGTCCCCTTCACGAGCGCGGACGTACAGCTCGCCAACGACCAGACGCACGTCGTGCTCGGTGAGCATCCGAACGGCTTCGTCGCCGTCCGGTGCCTCGATCACGCGAAAGCCATCGTGCGTGAGCGCGCTGCGAAGGATCGTGCGCGCGTCGACGTCGCTGTCGACGAGCAAGATCGTGGACATTCGGACCTCTCAATGCACACGATACCGCTTTCCTCGCCGGGCGCCAGTACCAATGTTTCTCAGGCGGTCAGCTCGGCGGCGAGGTGCTCCGCGGTATGCTCGTCGATCACCAGCCGGTGCAGATCGCGTGACAGCCTGCTGCGCACGCGGACGAGGAGGATGAGCGCGACCACGGCCAGTCCGACCACCAGCCCCCACCAGAGTCCCTCCGGACCCTGTCGGAGGACGAAACCGAGGTAGAGGCTCACCGGAAGGCCGATGAGCCAGAAGCCGAGGACGTTGATGATGAGGGGCGCTCGGGTGTCGCCCACGCCGCGAAGGACGCCGATGGCGACGACCTGTAGGCCATCGAACACCTGAAAGACACCCGCCAGGGGAATCAGGGCCGCGGCGATGGCCGCCACCGCGGTCTCGGTGGTGTAGAGCGCCGCGAAGCGATCGGGGATGGCCAGCATCAGCATCGCGGACAGCGCCATGAAGGCGCCACCGAGCGCCAGCGCCGCCCAGCCAGCGCGCCGCGCCTCGACCTGGTCGCCGCGCCCGACCGCGTGTCCGACCAGCACCGCCGCGGCGGCCGAGACGCCGAGCGGTACCATGAACGTGATGGACGCCAGGTTGATCGCTACCTGGTGTGCCGCCATCTCGGCGGTCCCGAGCCATCCCATGAGGAGGGCAACCACGCCGAACACACCGAACTCGAGCTGCATCTGCGCGCCGATGGGGGCGCCGAGTCGCACCATGCGCGAGATCGGACGCGCGACGAGCGCATCGCGCCGAAATGGCACCAGGTACTCGTGCAGCTCGCGCCAGCAGATGGCGAGGAGCGCGGCGGCCATGAGCATGCGACTGAGGCTGGTGGCCCACGCCGAGCCGACGGCGCCCATGGCGGGGAAGCCGAGCTTCCCGAAGATGAGGATCCAGTTGAAGAAGACGTTGGCGACGTTCGCGGCGACGATGGTGATGACGATGGGCGCGACCCGCCGCATCGCCTGGAGCGTCTGTCGCAGGACGAGAAAGGCGTAGAACGGGAGAAGACCCGGGATCATCACCCACGCGTAGCTGGAGGCGATGGGGATGACGTCCGCCGGCTGCCGGAAGAGGCGGAGCAGCGGGGTGGCGGTGAGCAGCAGGAGCGCCGACGCGACCGAGAGGACCGCGGCGATCAGGAAGGCGCGCTGGATGGCGCGCGCGATTGCGGGCTTGTCGCGGGCGCCGACGGCCTGCGCCACGATGGGATCGAGCGCCATGAGGACGCCCATCCCGAAGACGATGCAGGCGAAGGTGAAGACGTTTCCCAGCGCGACGCCGGCGAGGTCGCGCGCGGTGAGGCGTCCGACCATGATGGTGTCGACCGTCCCCATGAACTGCATCCCGACCTGCACGACCACGATCGGCAGGGCGAGCTGGAGCATTGCCCGGAGCTCGGCGCGGAAGGACCGGACGGGTTCTGACATCGGGGGGAATCTAAAGCGGCGGGAAGCGGGAGCGGGGAGCGGGAAGCGGGAAGGGGCCGCGCGGAGCGCGGCCTGCGGGGAGCGCAGGCGGAGACGGTAGTCATTGGTTGTGCCCGCACTTCCCGCTCCCCGCTCCCCGCTTCCCGCTGGCCTCGCTCGGCGCGGCGGCTACCGCACCGTGAACTGGTGCATCATCCCGTGCGCGAAGTGCGGCTTCCCATCCTTGGCATCGGGAATGAAGCAGATGAGGCCGTACTCGCCGGGGGTGAAGGTCAGTTCGATCGTGTTCTCGACGCCCTTGGCGATGCCGGTGATGCCACCCATCGGCGCGCCGGGCGGGGGACCCTGCTGCTTCTCGACCCAGGCCAGCATGTCGCTCACCGACTTGCCGGGCTCGAGCTTCACGATGAAGGCCTCGTGCGACTGCGCGGCGTCGTTGGTGAAGCGGAGCAGCTGACGCCCAGAGGTGATCGGCTTCGAGAAGCTGAAGCCGTAGTCGGCCAGGGCGATCTCGACGTCGGGCTTGGTGGCGACCTCGGGCTTGGCCGCGCTTCCGTTCGCTCGCTTGGCGGCGACGACGGTGAGGGGGCGCAGCATCCCCTTCATGAGGTGCGGCTTGCCATCGCCGGACGGGATGACGCAGAGGATCACGTAGTTCCCGGGGGTGAGCTGGACGGTCGCGTTGGTGTTGGTTCCCGGGGTGGCGGGCTGCGGACCTCCGACGTCGACGGCCCAGCTCGGAAAGGTGTGTCCGCCCTGTTGCATGGCGGCGGTGAGGTCGGCGAGGGTCTTCCCCTGGTCGAGCCGGACGAGCCAGATGTGGTGCAGCTCAGGGCCCTTGTTGATGAGCTCGAAGGTGGTGAGTCCCGCCTGAATCGTGTCGGGCGCGTCGAAGGTGAAATCGCGGGCGGTGACGGTGACGACGTTGGCGGTGGAACTATGGGCGACATTCCCGGCGCCGAGCGCGATGAGCGCCATTGCCGGGAGGGTGACGGCGAGCAGCCTGCTGTTCGACATTGGACGGACTCCAGGTGAGGGCACGAATGAATCGCGGATTCTGACCCGCCGGGCGTTGCCGATCCGGTCGGGACGCGCGCAGTATAAACGCGTGCATCAGCGATGGCTCAGTGCGATCTCAGTGGCGGTAGATTTCGTGATTGCTGTTTTCCGATGGTCATGGGCGGAGTCGGGACGCCGGGCTCTCGCGCGGCCGCGACCAGAACAGCGCGGTTGTCGCAATACTGCTTCTGTAATGCTGGTTTAATGTCGTCATCAAGTGCCTCAGACCAGTCAGAATGGACCCCAATACGGCTCTAGCCGACACACTGCTCCGCCTCCGAGAGAAGGCTCCGCTCGTCCACAACATCACGAACTTCGTGTCGATGGACATCGTCGCCAACGCCCTCCTCGCCGTCGGTGCGTCGCCGCTCATGGCACACGCCCCGGAAGAGGTGGACGAGATCGTCGCCCTTTCCGGCGCGCTGGTGATCAACATCGGCACCCTCTCCGCCGACTGGGTGAAGGCCATGGAGCGAGCGGCGCAACGGGCGCAGGAGCTGGCCAAGCCCTGGGTCCTCGATCCGGTAGGAGCGGGCGCCACCGCCTACCGGACGACCACCAGCCTCGATCTCGCCTGGCGTCGCCCCACGGTGATCAGGGGGAATGCGTCGGAGATCCTGGCCCTGGCGGGCGCCGAGCGGGCCACCAAGGGAGTGGACAGCACGCGCGCCTCGGCGGATGCGACGGAAGCGGCAGAGGGGCTCGCTCGCGAGCTCGGCTGCGTGGTGGCAGTCACGGGAGCGGTGGACTACGTGACGGACGGATCACGAATGCTCAGCGTCGCCAACGGCCATCCGATGATGGCGCGCATCACCGCCGTCGGCTGCACGGCCAGCGCTCTGGTCGGCGCCTGCGTGGCCGTCGCTCCCGACGACCCGCTCCCGGCCACCGCCCACGCGCTGTCCATCCTCGGCGTTTGCGGTGAGCGCGCCGCTCGCTCCGCCGCGGCGCCCGGCTCCTTCCGCATGAAGCTGCTCGACGCGCTCTTCGAGCTCACCCCCGCCGAGATCAGGAAGGAGGGGCGCATCGGCGTGGAGCGGTGACGGAGCGTGAATGCGGGGAGGGGGGAGGGGGGAGCGGGGAGCGCCGGCACACCTGATGACTACCGTCTCCGCGGGCGCTTCCCACGGGCCGCGCTCCGCGCGGCCGCTTCCCGCTCCCCGCACCCCGGCTCTTGACGTCTTTCCCCGTCGATGCTAGATACGTAGCAGCATGCTAAATATCTAGCACCCATCCACCGCCCTCATGGCCACTCCCCAGCTCAGCCGACGCGAGCGACAGATCATGGACGTGCTCTACCGCGAAGGGAGAGCGACGGCCGCGGACGTGCTGGCACAGCTACCCGATCCACCCGGCTACTCCGCCGTCCGCGCCATGCTCCGCGTGCTCGAGGACAAAGGTCACGTCAAGCACGAGCAGGCCGGGCCGCGCTACGTCTATCTCCCCACGGTTCCGCGCGAGAAAGCACGACGGTCGGCGCTGCGACACCTGGTGCGCACCTTCTTCGACGGGTCCACCGAGGCGACCGTCGCCGCCCTGCTCGACCTCTCCGACACCAGGATCTCCAACGCCGAGCTCCAGCGGCTGTCGAAGCTCATCGAGCAGGCCAGGAAGGAAGGGAGATAGCCATGCACGCCAACCCGACCATGCCGGACTTCCTCGCCGCGCTCGGCGTGCTCGCACCGCTGGCACCATTGCTGGTGGACGCCACCCTCAAGGGGACGCTGTTGTTAGGCATCGCCGCTCTCCTCACCCGACTCATGCACCGCCGCTCGGCGGCCAGCCGTCACTTCGTGTGGAGTCTGGCGGTGGGTGGATTGCTCCTGCTGCTCCCACTGAGCGCGCTGCTTCCGGCGCTCCGCGTCGAGCTCCTCCCGGCGCTCGCGGTGAACGCCGTCACCGCGCGACCAGCGGCGGCAGCACACGCCGCGGCCGAACCTCGACCGGCGCGGGTGACAGCGATCGAACAGGAATGGCTGGACGTCGCCGCGCCGCCGGAGCCCACCTCGTCACGGGCGGCGGTCACCGTCGTACCGCCGGCAACGGAAAATCTCGCGGCCGCCGCCGTCGCGCGACGCGACGTCGAGCCGCTTCGCTGGTGGCAGCTGCTGGTACTCATCTGGGGCGCCGGCGCCGCGCTCCTGCTCGCGCGACTGACCGTCGGAACGCTTCTGGTGCGGCGCGCATCCCGTCGCGCCGCGCCGGTCCGCGATGCACGCTGGCGCTCGGTCGTCAGGCAGGCGTCGGGGAAGCTCCAGCTCTCGCAAGACGTCCCGCTTCGTGTGGTGGACCGCGCCACCACGCCCATGGTCTGCGGCGTGATCGCGCCGGCGGTCATCATCCCCTCCGAGGCGCTGGAGTGGAGCACCGAGCGCTGCGTCGTCGTCGCGCTGCACGAGCTGGCGCACATCAAACGCCGAGACGCGATGATCGAGGTCATCGCCCAGCTGGCGGGGGCGCTGTTCTGGTTCCACCCGCTCATGTGGCTTGCCGCGCGACGCATGCGGCTCGAGCGCGAGCGAGCGTGCGACGACTGGGTGCTGGCCGAGCGGACCACGCCCTCGGTGTACGCGGACCATCTGCTCGACATCGTGCGCCGGCTCGGCTCGAGCGCGCACCCGGCCTTCGCGGCGCTGGCAATGGCACGGCGCTCCCAGTTCGAGGGACGACTCATCGCCATCCTCGACCCGCGTCAGGAGCGGGGGAGCGTCCCCCGGCGCGCCCGCGCGTTCGGCGCCTCGGTGGCGGCGGCGCTGGTCCTCCCGCTCTCGGCGGTGAACCCGTGGCTCGATGCTCCCGATCTCGCGCCACCGGCGGAGACGGTGTCGGAGTGGACGCCCGAAGTGCCGGACGAGATCGAGCCGGTGACGCCGCCGGAGGTATCCGTTCCTCCGACCGTCACGGGCATCCTCGACACCGCTCTCCTCTCCGCCGACAGCGGCTCGGCCACCTTCCAGTGCCTCGAACAGAAGGTGCGCGGGAGCTGGACGCACACGAACTTCGAGGATGACGGCGGCGAGAACCCGCGGATGCGGGTGGTGATGGCGCAGGACGGACGGTGTGTGGAGGTGCGCTCCGAGGGGAAGGTGACGTTCGCCGACGACGAGAGCGACGTCGCCGCCATCGGCGACGGCGGCTTCTTCTCCGTCATGGAGGAGGCGGGCGGAACGGCGCGGAAGCTGGTGATCCGGCCCGGAAGCGGCGGTCAGCTCGACCGGCGATACACGGTGAATGGCACCGCCCGCGAGCTCGACGCCGACGGGCGCGCCTGGCTCTCGCGGATCCTGCTCGACGTGATTCGCGAGACGGGATACGACGCGGATGGACGCGTGAAGCGGCTCCTGGCGAAGGGTGGGGCGAAGGAGGTGCTGGCCGAGGTCCGGCAGATCCGGTCCGGCGGCGCCAAGACGCGCTATCTGGACGCGCTGGTGGAGGCCCGCGAGCTCGCGCCCGACACGTTGATCCTCCTCGCCGCCATGGTGAAAAACGACATCAGCTCGAGTGGCGACAAGGCGCGGCTCCTGTCCACCCTCGCCGAGCAGCCGCGCGCGGATGCGGCCGTGCGGCGGAGCGTGATCGACGCGGCCGCCAGCATCTCCTCCAGCGGCGACCGCCGCCGGGTGCTGACGGCCCTGGTCGAAGAGAGCGAGGACGTCGAATCGCTCATTCTGGCGCTACGCTGCGCGCACGGGATCTCGTCCAGCGGCGACAAGGCGGCGCTGCTCCTCCAGATCGCCGACAAATACGTGGAGGATGACGCGCTGCGTGCGGAGTATCTGGCGGCGGCCACGACGATCTCGTCGAGCGGTGATCGCACGCGAGTGCTCACGGCGCTGCTCGACGAGGCGACGCTGTCCGACGCCGCGCTGGCCGACCTGCTGGCGGCGGCCGCCGGCATCTCCTCGTCAGGCGACAAGGCCCGCGTGCTGACGCAGGTGGCGGAGGGCTACTCGTTAGGCGACGCGCGCGCGCGCGGCGCCTTCTTCGCGGCGGTAAACGCCATCTCGTCGAGCGGAGACCGGAGACGCGTGCTGATGGCCACCCTGGCGCGCGACGAGCTCTCGGATGACGCGCTGCTTCAGGTGATCGAGGCGAGCCGGAAGATGTCGTCGAGCTCGGACAAGGTGGCGGTGCTGATGGAGTTGGCCAACACGCACGGCCTGCCGAGCGGCCGCGTGCGCGAGGCGTTCATGAAGGCGGCGGAGTCGCTCTCCTCCGACGGCGACTACCGTCGTCTCATGTCCAGCATCGCGGGCCGGCGGAGCCTGCAGCTCTAGCGGACCGGTTGTAGCGCTGCGGTTGAGGGGTTAGGGTGTAGGTCGCAACCTGGAACGATTCTCCATCCTGCCCCTCACCGCATGCGTCACTCGGTCCTCCTGGTGGCGACGCTGCTGGCGCTCGCCTGCCGCCCCTCGGCCGCGCCGCCCGGCGCGCCCGCCCCCGACAGGGCGCCGCTCCGCTTCCTTCTGGTCAACGATGTCTACGTCCCCGACACGCTGCGCGACGGCAGCGGTGGGGTGGCTCGCGTGGCCTGGCTGCGCGATTCGCTGGAGCGGACCGGGCCGGTGGTCTTCCTCCTGGCGGGAGATGTCCTGTCGCCGAGTCTGCTCAGCAAGTGGTACGCGGGGCGGCAGATGGTGGATGTCTTCAATGCCGCCTCGCTCGACTATGCGACCTTCGGGAATCACGAGTTCGAGCTCGACCGCGACACGCTGATCACGCGCATCGCCCAATCGCGCTTCCGGTGGCTCTCGGCCAACTGCACGCTGGCCGACGGAGCGCCGTTCCCCGGCGTGGCGTCGTGGGACACGCTCCGGATGAACGGGGTGCGCGTCGGGATCTTCGGAACGACGCTCCAGGGGAGCTACCGGAGCTACGTCCGCTGCGCCGATCCGGACAGCGCGACCGCGCGCGCGATCGACGAGCTGGAGCGCGCGGGCGCCGAGGTCATCGTCGGTCTCACGCACCAGAACGTGAGCGCCGACAGCGCCCTCCTGGCGCGCGAGCCGCGGATCGATCTCATCCTCGGCGGACACGAGCACGATCGGCATCTGCTGAGCGTGGGCGGCCGTCTGGTGGCGAAGGCGGACGCGAACGCACGCAGCGCGCAGCTGGTGACGCTGACGCCGGATGGGAATGACTGGCGACCGCAGCCGCGTCTCTTCGAGATGACGCGGACGGGAGCGATGGACGCGGCCGCCGCGCGAACGGCGCGGGCATGGTCGGACACACTCGTCAGGCGGCTGGGTCCGCCGCGCGTGATCGCCACGACCAGCCAGCCGATCGACGCGCGCGACGTGCTATCGCGCTCTGAGGAGACGCTGCTCGGCAACCTGGTGACCGATGCGCTGCGGTTGGGGACGGGCGCGGACGTGGCGCTGCTCAACGCCGGCACGATGCGGCTCGACGACGTCATCGATGCCGGTCCGGTGACGAGCTATCAGTTGGAGTCGATCTTCCTGTTCGCCGACGAGACGCGGATCGTGACGTTTCGGCTGACCGGCGCGCGGCTGCGCGAGCTGCTCGAGCACGGCGTCTCCGAGCGCAACCACGGACGCGGCGGGTTTCTCCAGGTCTCCGGCGTACGCTTCACCTACAGCCTGGCTCGCCCGAGCGGATCGCGCCTCGTTGGCGATCTCAGGCGCCCCGACGGGCGCGCGATCGCCGCCACCGACACGCTTGGCGTGTCCTTCGGCGTGTACCCGTCGTGCGAGGGAGGCGATGGTTATCAAATCCCCGAAGCCGCCGCCGCGTGCGCCGGCTGGCGTACCGCTCCGCGCGCCGTCGATCTCCTCATCTCGCATCTGGAGACGAGGCTGAATGGGAGGGTGGAAGTACCGGAGGGGAGGAGGATCGTGAAGAACTGAGCGGGAAGCGCGGCGGAGGTGGTGCTCATCGCGTGCGCCGCGCTCCCCGCTTCCCGCTCCCCGCTCCGCTCGCTCCTATCTCACTCCATTCCAGCTCACCCCGAGTCCGAGCAGGATATCGCCATCCTCGACGAAGACCTTCTTGACGCCGGCATTGATGGTGAGACCTGGGGCGAGATTGGAGATGCCGATCCCGCCGGAGAGGAGGAAGCGGAAGTCGTCGATTTCCACGTCGGCGTCGGTCCCGCCGGCGTCGACGCTGACGGAGATCTGTCCCCAGCCCGCGCTGGGGGTGAGGTAGGGGATGAACGTGACCTTGCCGCTGGGGACCGCGATCGAGAGCGGTGCGCCGACCGCGCCGGACCACGCCGTCAGATCCACTTCGGCGCCGACGTCGATGCCGAGGTCGGGCTTGGCGTAGCCGACGCTGGCGAGGACGCCGAGCATGAACTGCGAGGAGGAGCCGGGCGGGGACTTGAAGAGCGGCCGGCTGTAGTCGGCGCCGAACATGACGTGTCCATCGCAGTCGGAGTCGCCGCAGTCGGGGGACAGATAGGCGACGGTGAGGCCGACGTCGTTCTGCCCGAACGGGATGTCGAAGGTGCCGCCGACATTGCGAAGGGAACCGCCTTCGAGGTCCACGTAGCCGAAGGCGGCGCGGAATCCCGGGCGGGCGCCCTGCGCGCCGGTCATCCAGAACGGAACCGCGTCAGGCAGGCCGCCGGTGGGCGTGGCGATGAGCGCGAGGTAGGCGAAGAAGGGCTCGAGTCCGTCGAGGTCGGGCTCGCCTTTCTGCGCGGACGCCGTCCGGGTGAGCGCGAGCGTGACCAGCACGCCCAACATCACTGTCGTCTTTCGCATGGGCCCTCGGCTTCAAGGAGTGGAGCTACTGCCGTTTGCATCCCGGTTTGCGGCGTGGCAATATCGGTCATCCAGTACATGGAATTCCAGACATGGACCTGCGACATCGCGCACACGTCACCCCCCTCCTCGTCGCGCTGCTGGCGGCGGCGGCCGCGGGCGGGTGCAAGCGCGCCGATCATCCTCCGCCCACCGCGCGTGCCTCACGAGCCGCGGATACGGACGGTGCGCGTGCCCCCCTTCGTTTTCCCGCCGATTCCCAGATCCCGGACGGCGCGCTCGGCGTATCCATCAAGAGAGGACGCGCCCTCCTCGCGCACACGCGTGACAGCCTCCCGGCACTGGTCGGCAACAAGCTGCAGTGCGTGAGCTGTCACCCGCTGGACGGCACCAAGGCCAACGCGATGCCGTGGGTGGGGGTGTACGGCCGGTTCCCGCAGTATCGGTCGCGAAGCGCGTCGGTGCAGGTGATCGAGGACCGCATCACGGACTGCTTCGAGCGGAGCATGAATGGGCGCGGTCCGGCGTGGAACAGCACCGAGATGCGCGACATGGTGGCGTACTTCTCGTTCATCTCTCGTGGAGTGCCGGTGGGCGCGGAGATGGAAGGGCAGGGGCTGCCGCGCCTCGAGCCGCTCCCCGGTGACAGCGCGCGCGGCGCGGCGCTGTTCGTCACCCAGTGCGCGCACTGTCATGGCGCGGACGGCGCCGGCACGGTGGTCGCGCCGGCGTTGTGGGGACCGGACTCCTACAACATCGGCGCCGGCATGTCGCGCCTCCGCACCGCGGCATCGTTCATCCGCCACAACATGCCGGCCGACCGCCCCGGCACGCTCTCCGATCAACAGGCGTTCGATCTGGCGCGCTACATCAATTCTCAGCCGCGCCCCGACTTTCCCGCCAAGCATCTCGATTGGCCCAATGGCGACCCGCCTCCCGATGTGGCGTACGAGACGGATGCGGCGCGGAGGAAGGCGCAATGATGTCGTCGTCGCGGGCAATGGTCTCGCTCTCCCCTCTCGAGGCACCTCCATGCGCATCTCCGTAACCAAGGAATCCACCCCGGGCGAACGGCGCGTCGCACTGGTGCCGGACAGTGTCGCGCGGTTGGTGAAGGCGGGGCATGAAGTGAGCGTGGAGCGGGGCGCCGGGGAGAGCGCCGGGTTCCGTGACGCGCAGTACGAGAGCGCGGGCGCGACGCTGAGAGACGGCTCACAGGCGCTCGAGGGCGCCGACATCGTCGTCAAGGTGCGGAGGCCGAGCGCGAGCGAGGTCGAGCGGCTGGCAGGGGGTGTGGCGCTGGTGAGTCTCATGCAGCCGGCGCAGAGCGGTGAGCTCTTCGGGCAGCTCGCGCGGCGGAACGTCACCGCCTTCGCGCTGGAGCTCGTGCCGCGCATCACGCGGGCGCAGGCGATGGACGTGCTCTCCTCGCAGAGCACCGTCGCCGGATACAAGGCGGTGCTCCTCGGCGCCTCGGCCATGGGAAAGTTCCTCCCCATGCTCACCACCGCGGCGGGGACCATCGCTCCCGCGCGCGCCTTCATCATCGGCGCCGGGGTGGCGGGGTTGCAGGCCATCGCCACCGCGCGACGGCTGGGGGCGATCGTCTCCGCCTTCGACGTGCGCGCGGCGGCACGCGAGCAGGTGCAGAGTCTGGGCGCATCCTTCGTGGCGACCGAGCTGACCGGCGACGCGGAGACCAAGGGTGGGTACGCACGCGCGCAGACCGAGGACGAGCAGTCGCGTACGCTCGCCGCCATCGGCAAGCACATCGTCGATCAGGACCTGGTCGTGACCACGGCGCAGATTCCCGGCCGGCCCGCCCCCACGCTCATCACGGAGGAGATGGTGCACGCCATGCGTCCCGGCGCGGTGATCGTCGATCTGGCGGCCGAGACCGGGGGAAATTGCGCGGTCGGCCGCCCCGGCGAGACCGTGCGCGTCAACGGCGTGACCGTCGTGTCGCCACTCGATGTGCCGGCCACGGTCCCGATGCACGCCAGCCAGATGCTCAGCAAGAACATCGAGACATTCCTCGCTCACCTCGGCAAGGAGGGCGCCTTGCGCATCGATCTCGAGGACGAGATCGCGGGCCCAATGTGCGTGACGCACGGCGGCGAGATCCACTACGCCGCGGGAAAGGCGTGACCGACGGAAAGCTGATAGCGATGTGATTTGACTCACAGGCGCGCTGACCATTGCAGCCGGGGAGATGTATATTCCCGATCCGTCGCGCATCGCGGGTTGCGCAGTGTTTGTGATCGGAGCCAGGAGTACTCATGCGCGCTGTCTGCATCGCCCGCCATCGCTACCTGAGTGAGCACGTCTGCTCCGTGTTCGGAGCGATGGACATGGAGACATTCCCCGCGGTCGGCTTCCCGGATGGAATGGAGCTCGCCCGAAGCCGGCGTCCGAACGTCGTGTTCTGCGACTACGATCTTCTGAGCACGGCGCCGCTCGAGGAATGGGCCGCCGACCCGCAGCTCCAGGACACACCGATCATCGCGGTGAGCCTCACCCGGAAACACGACGAGGCGCAGCACTTCGAGGGGAATGGGGCGGCCGGCTTCCTCTACCTGCCGACGCTCACCGCGAGCGACGCCGCGTCGGTGCTGCGCGCAGTGGTGCGTGGGATCACTCCGCCGACGCACGCCATGCGCTGGTCGTCGCAGGCCCACGAACCGCGCCTGGCCGACTGATGGGGTGACGGGCGGTCGCCAGCTGTCCGCCGTCGTCCTGTGGCTCCTGACCGGTTGCGGGGACGGGCCCCAGTCGCGGAGCGGCTCGAACGTCGGGGACGCTGCGGCGCCCGCCCGCGCGGGCGCGGAGTCGGGCGTGGCCGATTCGCTCGACCGGTGGAACAAGGAAGAGGTCATCAAGCGACTGGCCGAAGCGGGGCTGGTGGTGGCCGACTCCGGCAGGGCGCGGCCGTTCGTGCCGCTCACGCGCGAGGGCGACCGGCTGACGGTGAGCGGGAGCGAGCTCCTGCTGTACGTGTATCCCGATGCCGCCGCGCGCGCCACCGCCAGCGCCGCGCTCGACACCGCGGCACCCGAGCTCGGCTACGCCACCGAATGGCGCACACGTCCGCGCGTCATTCTCGTCAACAATCTCATCGCCCTGCACTTCACGCCCAACGACCGCCTGGCCGAGCGCGTGGACAACGTGCTTCGCGCGCGCCACCTGGGGCCATGAAACACGAGAGGTCAGGCGAGCGACTGGCCTCTCGGTACGACGGAGGAGCGTGTGGCTCTAGCTACACTTCACGATGCCGTCGAACTACACCGTGGTCGCCCGCGAGCCAACCTTGATGGTGCGGGTGACACCGTCGACATCGCCGCGTGCGTGCCGGTGGCTTCCCAGCCGTCGACTGCGAGACGCTTTCCCGACTGAAGCGCGGGTGGTGCCAGGCGGCGCCGGGAGGACAGTCCGCTGCCGAGCCTTGACTTGCGCGCATTGGACGATTCTCGTGGAGCGCGACGGCATGACGAATCTCGAGGAAGGTCGCGCGATGTGCCAGACCGGGTGTCGCGCCTAACGAGCAAACCCGAGGGAAGAGGGTGGCCGAAAAAGCAAAGAGGCCAGGCTTTCGCCTGACCTCTCCGCCGCGATAGGAGGACCTATCGTCTTAGTTGCACTTCACGATACCGTCGATGTAGACCGCGGTGGCAAAGCTACCCACCTTGATGGTGCAGGTGACCACCGTCGACATCGCCGCGTTCGTGCCGGTGGCTTCCCAGCCGTTCGGCGTCGCCGAACCGACCGCGACAGTGACGTTCGCCGAAGGAACGTAGTTCGGCACCGACGTGGTGTACGACTGGTTGTCCGCGAAGTACCCTTCCTGGGCCGTCGCCAGGTTACGCAGGTCGGTCTTCACCGCCGCGAGGTACGCCTTGTCCTTCGTGTTCGCGAACTTCGGAATCGCGATCGCGGCCAGAATGCCGATGATCACGACCACGATCAACAGCTCGATCAGGGTGAAGCCCTTCCTGGTGGTGCTCCTCATGGTGACTCCTCCTAGCACGGTTTGCACGGCGTGGGATTGGATCTGGGGGCTGGCTAAGGCACGGCCGGTGCCAGCTGTGGCATGACTCGCGAAGTTATTGTTCGACAAAGACTTACGTCATTCCGAGCGGCTCCGAACCGGGCGTTTGGCGGCCGTGTTTTGCGAGATACGAGGCGATCTGCAATGCCACTTTGCGCCATCCGTCTTCCCCGGCCGGCCCCCCCGTCTCCCGCGTCGTGCGACGTCGCGGAGCCTGCCGATTTCAGGACGCCTCCGGCGACCTTCCCGCAACAGCCGACTCGTCAGGTTTAGTCCTTGCAGCCCCCTGGCGTGCCCATGTCCCGCCCCACGTCGAACGCGTCGATCGAGCCGGACAAGCCGCTCGACCCGCTGGCCGCGCTCCAGGCCCTCACCGACGGCTACTGCGTCGTCGGGAAGGACTGGAACATTTTGTTCGTGAACCGCGCGCTCGCTCGCATCGTCGGACAGGACCCGGAGCGACTCGTGGGACACCACTTCTGGAGCGCGATGCGCGCTCTCGGTGCCCTCCCCGAGGCCTCCTGGCTTCGCGCCACTATGATCGATCGCGCGACGCGAAACTTCCGCATCGATTATCGTGATGCCCGCATCGAAGGAACGTTCGACGTCCGCGCCACCGCCGCCGATGACGGCGCGCTCTGCATCCAGGTGCGCGACCTCTCCGACGCCGTGCGCTTCGAGCGCGAGCTGGCCGAGCGCAACGAGGAGAACGAGTCGCTGCGCGAGGTAGCGCGCGCGCTCGCCGAGGAGGTGGAGCTCGACGCGTCGCTGGCGGTGGTCTGCCAGGAGGCTGCCTCGCAATGCGGGGCGCAGGCGGCGGCGGTGGCGCAGATCGCCGAAGGATTCGTCGACATCGTGGCGGGCGTCGGCCTGGCGCACGGAGGCGTCGGTCGCCGCTTCAGGCTCGCCGGATCGCTCGCCGAGCGCGCGGTGCGAGAGCGCACGGTGGTGCGCGCCGATGATTACCCGGTGGAGTTCGGCCGCTCGCCGCGCGAGCTCGAGACGTTCGACCTCGGACCGACGCTGCTGGCGCCCCTGCTGGCGCACAACCAGGTGATCGGCGTCGTGATGGTGGGACGACTGCGCGGCGCGCCGGCCTTCCGCGAGCGCGAGCAGCGGCGCATCGGCGGGATCGCCGACCACGCCGCGCTCGCCATCTGGAAGTCGCGCATCGTGGAGGAAGCGCAGGTGGCCAATCGCGCCAAGAGCGAGTTCATGGCCACCATGAGCCACGAGCTGCGCACACCGCTGACCGCCATCGCCGGATACGAGGAGCTGCTGAGCGACGAAGTGCTCGGCTCGCTCACCGCCGCCCAGCACGGCGCGCTCGACCGCCTGCGGTCGAGCACCGAAGTGCTGTCGTCGATCATCGAGGAGATCCTCACCTTCTCGCGCCTGGAGGCAGGGCAGGAGGAAGCGCGCCCGCACGACTCGACGGTGCAGGAGATCGTGAACGCGGCCGCCGCGGTACTCGCGCCGCTGGCGTCGAGGAAGGGGATCGACTTCGGCGTCACCGTGTCCGAGCCGGGCGCTCGCGTCTACACCGACGTGGACATGGCCCGGCGCGTCCTGGTGAACCTCGGTGCCAACGCCGTGAAATTCACCGACCGCGGGACGGTTGCCGTCGACGTGACCGTGGACGACCAGTGGCTGCGCTTCGCCGTGCGCGACACCGGCATCGGGATCGCCGGCGAGGACATACCCCGTCTCTTCCAGCCGTTCGCGCAGCTCGACGCCGGGCTCACGCGTCGCCACGGCGGCACCGGTCTCGGTCTCTTCATCTCCCGGCGGCTGGCGCAGCTCCTCGGTGGCCGGATCGAGCTGGAGTCGGAGCCGGGGCGGGGGAGCGTGTTCACGGTGGTCGTGCCCCGCGAGCTGGCGCACTAACGCCGCCGTTGCGCGGGAGCGTAAAACGCCCGCGGCGCGTTGATCTGGGAGGCGGGATCGCTACCGTCCCCTTCTCGCCGCCACGCTGTCGGAGCGGTTAACTTTCCTCCATGTCCACGCTGCCCATCACCAGTGCGTTCAACGACGGATACGTCGCGGAGCTGTACGAGCGCTTCCAGCGCGACCCGACTTCGGTAGACGCGTCCTGGCGCCAGTTCTTCGAGTTCGCTCAGAGCCTCGGCGGAGGCGCCGAGCCCACCGTCACCACCGCGTCCGCTCTTCGGAAGGTCGCCGGAGCGGCGGGGCTCGTTCAGGCGATCCGGCAGTATGGGCATCTCGGTGTGCAGCTCGATCCGCTGGGCTCACCGCCGCTCGGGGCGCGCGAGCTCACGCCCGAGTTCCACGGCATCACCGAGGACGATCTGCGCACGATACCCGGTGCCGCGCTCTGGTTCGAGGACGACACCGCGCTCGACGCGGTGAACCGCCTGCGCGCGCTGTACTCGGGCACGATGGGCTTCGAGTTCGAGCACATCGAGGAGGACGCGGAGCGCGCCTGGTTCCGGGAGCAGATCGAAGGGCGGCAGATGCGACGCATCACCAGCCACGAACAGAAGCGCGAGCTCCTGCGTAGTCTGACGGCGGTCGACGCGCTGGAGAAGTTCCTCGGCCGGACCTTCCTGGGCGTGAAGCGCTTCTCGGTGGAGGGGAACGACGCGCTCATCCCGGTGATCGACCAGGCCGTGGAAGCGGCGGCCGGGCACGGCACGCGGCAGGTGGTGGTGGGGATGGCGCACCGCGGACGTATCAACGTGCTCGCCCACGTGCTGCGGAAGTCCCTCGGTACGATCTTCAACGAGTTCGAGGGACGTCATGCGCGCTCGGACGCGGAAGACACGGGGGACGTGAAGTATCACCTCGGCGCGCGCACCGAGCGCGACGTCGGCGGACACACCGTCGAGGTGATGCTGCTGCCGAACCCGAGCCACCTGGAGTTCGTGAATCCGGTGCTGGAGGGCGTGGCGCGCGCGCTCCAGCGCGTGCCCGGAACGGAGGCGGAGCGCGACGAGGCGAGCGTGCTGCCGGTGGTGGTGCACGGGGACGCCGCTTTTCCGGGAGAGGGCGTGGTGGCGGAGACGTTCAACCTCTCCGCGCTGCGCGGTTATCGCACCGGCGGGACGCTCCACATCATCGCCAACAACCAGATCGGCTTCACCACCGATCCGCGGGAGGGCCGCTCCACGTACTACGCGAGCGACCTGGCGAAGGGGTTCGAGGTGCCGATCGTCCACGTGAACGGCGACGACGCCGAGGGGACGATCGCGGCGCTCTGGCTCGGCATCGAGTATCGCGCGCGCTTCAAGAAGGACTTTCTGATCGACCTCGTGGGCTACCGCCGGCACGGGCACAACGAGACGGACGAGCCCGCCTACACGCAGCCGAAGCTGTACGATCTCATCCGCGCGCAGCCCGCGCCGCGGGAGGTGTACGCGCGCCGGCTGGTGGACGAAGGCGTGATCGCGCCTGAGGAGGCGCAGCGTCTCTTCGCCGAGGCGCAGGAGCGGCTCCAGGGAGTGTACAACGAGCTCAAGGCCGGTCGACTCGATGCCCCGGAGCACGTGCCCGGTGATCAGAGCGCGGCCAAGGCGCCGGCTCCGATGGAGACGGCGGTGCGCGCCGAGACGCTGGCCGACGTGAACGAGCAGCTCCTCGCCTGGCCGGAGAGCTTCCACGCGCACCCCAAGCTGCTCAAGCAGTTCGAGCGGCGTCGTGAGGCGTTGGGCGACTCGGGTGGGATCGAATGGGGGCACGCCGAGGCGCTGGCGTGGGGCTCGCTGCTGCTGGAGGGCACCTCGGTCCGGATCAGCGGACAGGATACGGAGCGAGGGACCTTCTCGCATCGTCAGGCGGTGCTGCACGACGTGGAGACCGGCGAGAAGTACATCCCCCTTCAGCACCTGCGCGGAGCGCAGGGGTCGTTCGAGATCTACAACAGTCCGCTCTCCGAGGTGGCGGTGCTCGGCTTCGAGTACGGCTACAGCGTTGCCGCCGCCGACACGCTGGTGTTATGGGAGGCGCAGTTCGGCGACTTCGCCAACGTGGCGCAACCGGTGATCGATCAGTTCCTGGCGGCGGACCGGGCGAAGTGGGGGCAGAACTCCGGGGTCGTGCTGCTGCTGCCGCATGGCTACGAGGGGCAGGGTCCCGAGCACTCGAGCGCGCGGCTGGAGCGTTTCCTCCAGCTGGCGGCGGAAGGGAACATGCGCGTGGCGTATCCCACGACGCCGGCGCAGTACTTCCACATCCTGCGTCGTCAGGCGAAGCTCGACGAGCGGCGCCCCCTGGTGCTGATGCAACCGAAGAGCCTGCTGCGCGCGCCGCACGCCGCGTCGCGGCTGGCGGATCTGACGACGGGCGGGTTCCAGGCGGTGCTCGACGATGGCGCGGCCCGAGTGCACGATGTGCGGCGCATCGTGTTCGTGAGCGGGAAGCTGTACTACGATCTGGTGGCGAAGGAGCGTCCGCCGCACGTGGCGGTGCTCCGGGTGGAGGAGATCTATCCGTGGCCGCACGAGGAGGTGGCCCGCGTGGCATCGCGCTATCCATCGGTGGAGGAGGTCGTATGGGCGCAGGAGGAGCCAAAGAACATGGGTGCCTGGTCCTTCGTGGCTCCGCGCCTTCACGGCTCGCTCGGTCGCGCGCCGCGCTACGTGGGTCGTCCCGAGCGCGCCAGCCCGGCCGAGGGATATCTCTCCGCGCATCAGGAGCAGCAGGGCGCGATCGTGGCGGAAGCGTTGGAGCCGGTGCCGGCGAGGCGGACGGCGGAGGTGGGGAAGTGAGAGGGGGGAGGGAGGAGGGAGGAGGGAGGACGACGGCAATGGCAACGGCAAAGGCAACGGCAACGGCGGCATTCGGCATTCGGCATTGGGCATTCGGGCTCCCGCGACGGAATCGCCGCGCCGAGGCCCCGAATGCCGAATGCCGAATGCCTAATGCCTCGTCAGGGTCGCTCCTCCCTCCTCTGGCCTCCCTCCTCCCTCTGCTCTTCGCGCTTCTCGTGGGCGGCGCGACCGCCTGCTCGGCGCAGGAGCGGGGCGCGGCCGCGCTCGGGCAGGCCGTCGGCGGGCTCGGCGTGAGCGCGCGGGTGCTGGTGGTGGCCGCGCACCCGGATGACGAGGACACGCGGCTCATCACCTGGCTCGGGCGGGGACATCACGCCGATGTGGCATACCTGTCGCTCACGCGCGGGGACGGCGGGCAGAATCTCATTGGGAACGAGCTCGGCGAGGCGCTGGGCGTGATTCGGACCGAGGAGCTGCTGGCGGCGCGCCGGGTGGATGGGGCCACGCAGTTCTTCACTCGTGCGTACGACTTCGGCTTCTCCAAGAGTCCCGACGAGACGTTCCGGCACTGGCCGCGCGACTCGATTCTCCGCGACGTGGTGACGGTGGTGCGGGCCTTCAGGCCGCACGTGATCGTGGCGGTGTTCTCGGGCACGCCGCGTGACGGACACGGACACCATCAGGTGTCGGGGATGCTGGCGCGCGACGCGTACGATGTCGCCGGCGACACGGTGCGGATCCCGCTCGGAGCGGGTGAGCGTCCGTGGACCCCGCTCAAGTTCTACCGCACACGAAGCTACTGGGGCGGCGAGGGGGCGACCTTCCGCTACAACGCGGGCGAGTACAACGCGCTCCTCGGCAGGAGCTACGCGGAGATCGCCGGAGAGAGCCGGTCGCAGCACAAGTCGCAAGGCTTCGGCGCGCTCCAGCGGAAGGGGTTCGTTCCCGGATCGGTGCGCCGTGAGGCGACGCGGGTGAACGAGGGGACGCCGGAGGGACAGGAGCGATCGATCTTCGAGGGGATCGACACCGGCTGGACGCGCCTCAAGCCATCGCTCCCGGCCGCGGCGCGCGCCCGCATCGACTCGGTGATGTCGGTGATCGGAGAGGTGCAACGGGCGACCGATCTCTTCCGGCCGGAGGCGGCGCTGGGGGCGTTGTCGCGGCTGGACGCGCTGGCGGGGCGGATCGAGGCGCCGAGCGCGGCGCCGCCCGACGTGGTGTCATCGCTGGCGGATCTGGCGCGCAAGGTGGACGAGGCGGCGGCGCTCTCGTTAGGCGTGGCGGTGGAGGCCACCGCGCCGCGCGAGGTGGTGGCGCTGGGCGACAGCATGCCGGTGGCGGTCACCGTGTACAATCGCGGAGCCCGGCCGCTGGAGCTGGCCGAGATCCGGCTGCTGAGCGCGGACGTGAGCGGCAGCGCGGCCACCCGGGAGCGTCGCGTCGCTCCCGACAGCGCCGCGACGGATACGATCCGCGTGACCGCGACGCGCGTGTCGCAGCCGTGGTGGCTGGCGGAACCGAGGACGGGGGACATCTTCGGCACGCGGGTGACCGGCGTGCCCGAGCCCCGGGCATCGGGGACGCGCGCCGCGGTGACGCTGGCGAGCGGCGGCATGCGCTTCGCCGTCGACGTGCCGGTGATCTTCCGGTTCGCCGACCCGGTGCGCGGCGAGGTGGCGCGGCCGCTCACCACCGAGCCGGCCATCACCCTCGGCATGGAGCAGACGGTGATGCTGGCGCCCGCGGCCGGGTCGCTCGACCGGATGCTCACCGTGCGCGTGCGGTCGGCGGTGCCGGGTGAGCGCGCGGTACGGGTGTCGCTCCGGCTTCCGCGCGGGCTCACCGCCGATTCGGCGTCGCGGGTTGTGTCGTTAGGCGGCGTGGGCGCCGACCGGGCGGTGGATTTCCGTATTCGCGGCGCGCTCCCTCGCGGCCGTCACACCATCGCGGCGGTGGCGGAGAGCGACGGCCAGCGCTTCACCACCGGCTTCGTCCCCATCGAGTACGAGCACATCCGGCCGCAGAAGCTCTATCGCACGGCGGGGATCGCGGTGGAGGCGGTGGACATTCGCCTGCCGGTGCAGACCAACGTGGCCTACATCCAGGGCGTAGGAGACAACGTCTCTCGGTCGCTGGAGGAGCTGGGCGTGCGCGTGACGGTTCTCGATCCGGCGAAGCTGGCGAGCACCGATCTGTCGCCGTACACGGCGGTGGTGGTGGGGACGCGCGCGTACGAGGCGCATCCGGAGCTGGCGGCGAACAACGCCCGGCTGCTGGAATACGCCCGGAACGGCGGCACCATGGTGGTGCAGTACGGCCAGTACGAGATGCAGCAGCGCGGGATCATGCCCTTCCCGATCCAGCTGGGGCGGCCCGCCACCCGGGTCACCGAAGAGGACGCGCCAGTGACGGTGCTGCGTCCCGATCATCCCTTGCTCACCACGCCCAACCGAATCGGGCCGAGCGACTGGCAGGGGTGGGTGCAGGAGCGGGCGCTGTACATGCCGTCGAGCGCCGACTCCGCCTACACCAGCGTGCTGGAGCTGCACGATCCAGGGGAGAAGCCTAACGAGAACGCGCTGCTGGTGGCGCGTTACGGACGGGGAGTGTACGTCTACACCACGCTGGCTTTCTTCCGACAGCTCCCCGCCGGCGTGCCGGGCGCGGCCCGCCTCTTCGCCAATCTCCTTGGCGCGCGGCCGGAGGGAACGGAAGCGGTGAACGGTGTGCGCCCGTGAGGAGGTGGGTCGGGTGGGTGGCGGCGGTGATGCTCGCCGCCTGCGGCGGGGGTGACGGTCGCACCGTCCTGACGGTGTACTCGCCGCATGGAAAGGACATGCTGGAGGGGTACGAGCGCGACTTCGAGGCGGCCAACCCCACCGTGGACGTGCAGTGGGTGGACATGGGGTCGCAGGAGATCCTCGACCGTCTTCGCGCCGAGTCGGCGAACCCGCAGGCCGACGTGTGGTTCGGCGCGCCGGCGGAGATCTTCGAGCGCGCGGCCAACGAGAACCTGTTGGAGCCGTACCGTCCGGCCTGGGCCGAGGCCGTGGATCGGGATGCGCGTGATCCACAGGATCGTTGGTACGGCACCTATCTCACGCCGGAGGTCATCGCCTACAACACCGAGGCGGTGAGCGCGGCCGAGGCGCCCAAGGATTGGGACGACGTGCTCGACCCCAAGTGGAAGGGGAAGGTGCTCATCCGCGATCCGATCGCGTCCGGCTCGATGCGCGCGATCTTCGGCGCGCAGATCGCGCGCTCCATCGCCGAGACGGGGTCGCCGGAGGCCGGCTACGACTGGCTCCGTCGGCTCGACGCGAACACCAAGGAGTACACGCTCAACCCGACGATCCTCTATCAGAAGCTCGGGCGCCAGGAGGGGGTGATCACCCTCTACAACATGCCCGACATCGCCACGCTCAGGCAGCGCTTCAACATCCCCGTCACCTACGTGATCCCGGCCAGCGGCACGCCGGTGCTGGTGGATGCCATCGCGGTGGTGCGTGGCACGGAGCAGCCGGAGGTGGCGCGGCGCTACTACGAGTTCGTGACCTCGGCCCCGGCGTTGATCGCGGCCGCCCGCGAGCAGTTCCGCATCCCGGCTCGCACCGACATTCCCTCCGACTCTCTCCCCGATTGGATTCGTCGGGCGCAGGGGGAGATCAAGCCGATGCCGCTCGACCGCGCGCTCCTGGCGCAGCATCTCGACGAGTGGATGAAGTACTGGGATGGGAATATCAGGAATCGGAGCAGGGATTGACGGGGGGCGTGGAGCGGGGAGCGGGGAGCGACGCCGCAGCCGAGGAGCACCGTCTCCGCCCGCGCTCCCCGGACGCCGCTCCACGCTCCACGGGCGCGCTCTCCCTCTCCGGCATCACGCGCCGCTTTCCCAATCACCTCGCGGTCGACGGTCTCTCGCTCGACGTGGCGCCGGGGGAGCTGCTGGCGCTGATCGGGGCGTCGGGGTCGGGGAAGACCACCACGCTCCGGATCATCGCGGGATACGAGCTGCCTGACGAGGGGCGGGTGCTGCTCGACGGGGCGGACGTCACGGCGCAGTCGCCGCAGGCACGCAGCTTCGGGATGGTGTTCCAGCACTACGCGCTCTTCCCGCACCTGTCGGTCGGGGAGAACGTGGCGTTCGGGTTGGAGGCGCGCGGCGTGGCGAAGCGCGAGCGATCGGCCCGCGCCGCGCGGGCGCTGGCGGCGGTGGGGTTGGCCAACGCCGAAGGGCGGCGCGTGCAGTCCCTGTCGGGCGGTGAGCAGCAGCGGGTGGCGCTGGCGCGCGCGCTGATCATCGAGCCGCGGGTGCTCCTGCTCGACGAGCCGCTCTCCAACCTCGATCCGACGCTACGGCGAAACACGCGCGAGGAGCTGCGGGCCACGCTGCGCCGGCAGGGCGCGACGTCGGTGTTCGTCACCCACGACCAGGAGGACGCCTTCGCCGTGGCCGATCGGGTGGCGCTGCTGGAGCGCGGACGCCTCCTCCAGGTGGGAACGCCGGAAGAGCTGTACGACCGCCCCGCGTCGCGCGCCGTCGCCGAGTTCATCGGACGCGCGGCGCTGGTGGGTGGGAGCTTCGATGGGCAGTCGGTCACCATCGCGCTGGACGGGAACACGCAGCGCTTTCGCGCGGTGCCGGCCTCCGGGGTATCGCCGGGAGAGGTGTTGGCGGTGCTCCGCCCCGACGCGCTGGGGTTCGCGCCGCCTGACGAGACGGAAGGGTGGCCGGGGGTGGTCGTGTCGCGGCGATTCGCCGGGGCGCTCATCGCCTACCACGTGCTGCTGGCGGGCACGATCGACGTCGAGCTCCACAGCACCGAGCGACGCATGGAGGAGGGAGCTCAGGCGCGCATCCGCGTCGTGCGCGAGCCGGTGGCGGTGGTGGCGGCGTGAGACCCACGCCTCTGGCGCTGGGCACCTGGGCGCTGGCCGCGCCGGTGCTGGCCCTGCTCCTCTGGGTGGTGGTGTACCCCAACGCCTCGGTGGTGATCGGCAGTCTGGCCAACGGGCTCGAGCACTGGCGCGAGTTCGCGCGGAGCCCGGGCGACCGCGAGGCGCTCGTCTCCACGCTGGTGATCTCCGTCGGCTCGGTGATCGCCGCCACCCTCATCGGGATCCCGCTCGCCTTCCTGCTGACGCGCTTCGAGTTTCGGGGACGTCGCCTGCTGAGCGCCATCGCCACGCTCCCCGCGGCGCTCCCGCCGCTGGTGGGCGTGGTGGCGTTCCTCTTCCTCTACGGCGAGAGCGGGATCGTCACCCGGCTGGTGCAGAGCACGCTGGGGCTCGATCGCGCGCCGTGGAGCTTCACCGGCATGTGGGCGATCATCGTGGTGCACGCCTACACGATGTACGTGTTCGTCTTCCTCTTCGTGTCGGCGGGGCTCGAGCGCTTCGACTCCTCGCTCGACGAGGCGGCGGCGGGGCTGGGCGCGTCACGCTCGCACCGGCTGCGCCGCATCACGCTCCCCCTGCTCACGCCATCGATCGCCGGCGCGATGCTGCTGGTGTTCATGAACTCGTTAGGCTCCTTCTCGGCGCCCTACGTCTTCGGCGGCGGGCTGCGGGTGCTGTCCACGCAGATCTACGCGTCCAAGCTGAACGGCGCGATGGGGCTGGCGCTGGTGGAGACCACGGTGCTGGCCGGGAGCGCCATCGCGGCGCTCGCCCTCCTGCGCTGGTTCGAGCGCCGGCGCAGCTACGCCATGACGGGGAAGGGGCGGGTGACGCGTACGATCGTGGGCTCACCATGGATGCGCGCGCTCAGCACCGTGGCCGCGATCGTGGTGGTGGTCATCCTGATTCTGCCGCACGCGATGGTGCTGCTCGTCTCCTTCGCGCGCGACGGCGCGTGGACCACGCAGATCCTGCCGCCCGACTACACGCTCGACAACTTCCGGCGGTTGGCGACGGACCGCCAGCTGCTGGTCCCGATCCGCAACAGCGTGTCCATGGCGATGGTTGCCACGCTGGCGAACATCGTGATCTGCTTCCTGGCGGCGTACCTCATCGTGCTCCGCCGCTTTCGAGGGCGGAGACTGCTGGAGCTGCTGGTGGCGCTCCCCTGGGCGATCCCTCCCACCGCCATCGCGCTCGGTCTGGCATCCACCTTCAACCAGAACGACGCCGCCAGCCTTCGCGTGCTGCTGGTGGGAACGTTCTGGATCCTGCCGCTGGCCTATTTCATTCGCGGGATTCCGCTGGTGGCCACCGCCGCCGAAGGGTCGCTCAAGCAGATGGATCCGTCGCTGGAGGATGCGGCGCGCGGGCTCGGCGCGTCGTGGTGGCTCACCATGCGGCGGGTGGTGATTCCCGCCGCGCGCCCCGGGCTGGTGGCGGGCGCGATGCTGGCGGCGGTGACGGCGGTGGGGGAGTTCGTGGCCAGCATCGTGCTCTTCACCCACGCCAATCGCCCGATCTCGGTGGAGATCCTCGCCCAGCTGCGCAATTTCTCCTTCGGCACCGCCGCGGCGTACAGCGTGCTGCTGATCCTGCTGGTGCTGGCGATCGCGGTGGGCACGCGATGGGCGGAGGGAAGGGTCGCCCGCGCGGAGATCGTCGGCGCGGCGTGAGCGCGCTAATGCCCGATGCCCGATGCCTCGCTCAGGGCGCGGAGCGAGTCGCTCGACACCGGAATGAACCGCATCGGCGCGCCCGGCGCCTCGCTCTCCGGCTTGAGCAGATAGACCGGCCGCCCCGGCCACCGGGTCAGCAGCAGCGCGTTCCGCTCGTGGAGGTCGCGCGCGTACACGTTGTCCCGCGCCAGCACCAGCGGCACCAGCGACGTGAACCCGGCGCGGTCCTGCTGGATCCTCGTCAGGCAGCGCGCGCCGTAGGTCGCCCCCGGCAGCACCCGCTCGGCGGTCCGCGGCGAGAAGGGGGACGGCACCACCCTGGCCGAGTCCGCCACCAGCGGCGCCAGCGCGGCCAGCGCGCGCGGCCCTCGCAATTCGCTCCGCTCCACGCCGGCCAGCCGCTCGTCGAGGAGACAGCTGTCGGTCCGCCGGTAGAGACGCGAGGCATCGGCGCGGGAGATGCCTGACGAGTGGAGGCGCGCCAGGAGCTGCGACCCCCAGCTCTCGCGCACCAGCACCACCGCGCCGCGAACGCCGGCCGCCGCCGCCGCGCTGTCCGCGTCCCAGCGCATCTCCGGCGATGCGGCGGCATACAGCCGGGCGCGCGCCGGCACCAGGAGCACCACCGCCATGCCGATCGCCACGGCGTACGCGTACGCCGTGGTCCTGAGCGCCAACCCGTCGCCGGCGCGCTCGCGCACCAGGGCGGGAAGCCGCGCGGTCCAGAGCGCCAGCAGCGGCACCATCGGAATCAGGAATCGCGGGCCGAGGTACCGGCCGTCGAACCAGTAGGCGGTGTAGAGCGACAGAAGGAGCGCGGCGCTGGCCAGGAGGTAGCGGTCGAGTGCGCTCGTGCGCCGGCCGAGCGCGAAGGCGAGTAGCGCGGGGAGGAGCGACGGCAGCGGAAGCTCGAAGAGATGCTCCTGGAGCGAGCGCAGATAGCCGCCCATCTGCGACAGCCCGCGCGCCGGCGTGTGCATCGCGCCCGACGGATCCGCGTGAAATCCGATCCCGTGCGCCTTCCCCCACAACACCTCGTACCCGAAGCGAAGCGGCGCGCCGGTGGTGCCGGCATTGACGATGGCCATCGCCAGCAGCGGGATGGCGACACCCGCGCCGGCCGCCGCCAACTCTCGCCACCGTGCGCGATCGCGCGACGCGCGAGCGACGAGCCACGCGGCAGCCGGGAGCGCGAACGCCAGCGCATCGCCCGGGCGGATGGTACCGGCCACGCCGAACGCGAGACCGCACGCCAGCGCCCACCATGCGCGGGAGCGCTCCTGGTGCGTCACCCGTACCAGCGCCGTCACGCCGATGAGAATCCACATCAGCGCCGGGACGTGATTCATCGACGTCCCGGCGAGAAACGCGAAGAAGGGGGAGAGCGCGAAGAGGAGCGAGGCGCCGAGCCGTACCCCCGGCCGCGGCTCGGCCGCACCCAGCGCGCTCGTCCATGCCATCACCGCGATCGCGCCGCAGAGGGGGACGACCAGCCACGGCGCGCCGAGCAGCTCGCCGAGCGCCAGCATCGCCGGCCCTCCAGGCGGAAACTGCCCGTAGACGCGCCCTCCGACGTCCACGATGTGATAGATGCTGAAGAACTCGGGATGGGGCGGCGCCGTCCGCCAGAGCGCGCCATCGGCGAAGATGCGCGCCTGAAAGAGCTGTGCTACCTCGTCGAGGTTGAGCGGCGACGCGTCGAATACGGTGTAGGAGATGGACGCATAGAGGGCGAATGACGCCAGCCCCAACAGGAGCATGCTCCGTGCGGGATGCGCCAGGCCCGAGCGACAGAGCCGCGCGAACGATTCGGCCGGCCAGAGCGTTGAGATGGAGAGGGAGAGCATGGCCAGAATGACCGCGATGCCGAGCGCGACGGCGCTGCCGGGGGCCCAGCGCGCAATGTCGCCACGTTCACCCGCCACCGTGAGCAGGGCGAGGGCCACGACGAGCGCGACGACGAGCCACGGCTCGACCGGGCGATCGCGCGAACGCGCCGCCCGGGCGGGCTCGGAGGCGGGCGGCGTTGGAGGGGCGCAGTCCGGCGATACTGACGATGCGACCGGACTCGGTGCATCGTACTCCGGCGAGAGCGTGTGGCGCATGAGGGTCTGAGACTTGGACGCGAGAGCCGAAGTGACGCAACGACGCGATGGCAGGGATCAGCGCCGGGTGGAGAACCGACCGGCGCGCCCTCGCGTGGTGATACTCGGCGCCGGATTCGGCGGACTGTACGCGGCGCGCGCTCTGGGGAACGCGCCGGTGGACGTCACCGTCATCGATCGCACCAATCATCACGTCTTCCAGCCGTTGCTCTATCAGGTGGCCACCGCGGTGCTGGCGCCGAGCGACATCGCGTCGCCCATTCGGTTTCTGCTCCGCAAGCAGCGCAACACGAGCGTGCTGCTCGGCGAGGCGCGGCGGATCGACGTCGACCGCCGCGTCGTACTGATCGACGACGAGGAGCGCGAGATCCCGTACGATTATCTCGTCGTCGCCACCGGCGCGCGCCACTCGTACTTCGGGCGCGACGAGTGGGAGCAGGCGGCGCCGGGGCTCAAGAGCATTCAGGATGCGCGCGAGATTCGCCGCCGATTCCTGCTCGCCTTCGAGCTGGCGGAGAAGACCGATTCGGAAGAAGAGCGCAGCGCGCTGCTGACCTTCGTGATCGTCGGCGGCGGACCCACCGGTGTGGAGCTCGCCGGGATGATCCCCGACATCACGCGGAAGACGCTGCGATCCGATTTTCGTCGGGTGGATACCTCGAAGGCGAGGGTGATCCTCCTCGAGGCGGGTCCGCGAATCCTCCCGGCGTTCCCCGAGAGTCTTTCGGCGCGCGCGCGGCGCGACCTCGAGACGCTCGGCGTTCAGGTCCGCACCAGCACTCGCGTCACCAGCGTGACGCCCGAGGGGGTGGCGATCGGGGACGAGTGGATCGCGTCACGATCGGTGTTCTGGGCGGCGGGCAACACGGCGTCACCGCTGGCGCGCGATCTGGGGGTTCCGCTCGACCGGGCGGGACGCGTGCCGGTGGCGCCCGACCTCTCGGTTCCGGGACACCCCGAGGTATTCGTGATCGGGGATCTGGCCACGCTTGCGCGCGAGGATGGCACTGCGGTACCGGGCGTGGCGCCGGCCGCCATGCAAGAGGGGCGCGCCACGGCCCGGAACATCGTGCGCGCGGTGCGCGGCGAGGCGCGCGAGCCGTTCCGCTACCGCAACAAGGGCGATCTGGCGACGATCGGCCGGCACCGCGCGATCGCTGATTTCGGCAAGGTCCACGTCACGGGCTTCATCGCGTGGTGGGTCTGGCTCTTCGTCCACATCATGTACCTGGCGGGCTTCCGCAACCGCCTGAGCGTGCTCCTCGAGTGGGCGTACGCCTACTTCACCTACCAGCGTGGCGTGCGGATCATTCCCGACGGACCTCGCCCGGCGGCGGCGGTGCCTGACGAGCCGGCGGCGGAAACAGCACGTCCGCGCGAAGCGAGTCACGTCTGACCGACATCGTGGCCCAGTCGATGTAGCTGTACGGCTCGCGCACGGTGACGTCGGTGCGCGGGAGCGAGCCGCACATGTCGGAGTAGCTGACGAGCACGGCGCTCCCCAATCCGAACTTGTAGCGGCGGCCGCCCTCGGTGCACGGGACGTCCACCGCGGGGCGCCGCGCGACGCCGGCGTGGGTGGCGGCCGCGTAGCGGCTGAGGGTGGGTCCCGTCCCCTGCCACGCCTGCCTCACCCGATAGGGGGAGGCGACGACGATCGTGTCTCCTCGCGGGCTGGTGGCCAGGATGCCGGCGACCTTCGCGTTCACCGCTCGCCTGGCCGCGCTCTCGCGCGCGCCCTGCGTGGCGTTGAGCCCGTGAAAGAGGAGGGCGAGGATCACGGCGCCGTTGGCAACCCACGCGCCACGAGGCCAGCGCCGGTCGATCGCGGCGAGCGCGGTGGCGAGGAGTATCGCGGGCGCGAGCAGGAAGGGAAGCCCGTAGAAGTGCTCGAACTTGGGCCACGGCAGGTACAGCAGGGCGCCCGTCAGCGGAAGCGACGCGGCCAACGCCACTCTCGTCCACGTCTCCCGTCGGTCGCCGTGCCGGAGCGCGACCGTCAATCCCGTGAGCAGCACGATCGCCAGCAGGAGATTGCCGGGGAAGAGGAGCGGCTGGAGCAGCATCATCCGGCCGACCAGCTCCACGTACCACATCGGCGTGAGTGAGGTCGTGCCGTACGATGCGGTGAAGCTCTCCGACGACGCGCCGAGGGCGGCGAGCCCGACGGGAACCAACGCCGCGCCGCAGGCGAGCGCGGTGACGACGGCCAGCCGGATCGCGCGCGCGTCCACGCGGGGCGGGCCGAAGGATCCGTCGGCGCGACGACTGGTCGCCAGCAGGAGCACGAAGGGCGCGCAGGCCAGCATCATCTCCTTCGCCAGGATGGCGAGCACCAGCGCTCCGGCGATGACCGCGGCGTCACGCCGCCAGGCGCGGCTGGACTGGAATCCGGCGGCCACGTGCGAGGCGATGAGCAGCATCGCCAGTCCGAGCGGCTCCGCCATCGTCAGCCGTGTGAACGCCACCGACGCGGTGTTCGCCACCAGAAAGAGCGTCGCGCCCGACGCGGCGGCGATCGTGCTCGCGCCGAGCCGGCGAAGGAGCGCGAAGCTGCCGCCGGTGATGGCCAGCATGAGGGAGAAGCGGAGGAGATACCAGGCGCTCGCGTCGTCTCCGAGAATCGTCCACTTCATCGCCAGTCCGGCGTAGGTGAGGACGTTGAACCGCCCCTGCTCCGTGTAGTAGTGCCTGACGAGCGCGGTGAAGCGGCCGATGAAGCCGTCGCTGCCCGTGAGCAGCGGGAGGAACTCCGAGAAGTCGAGGATGTCGAACGGCTGGGACTCCCACGGGCGATACATGCCCAGCGCCATCAGCAGCAGGAGCGCGCCGCCGGCGGCGGTGGTGATCGTCGCGGCGCGCGCGCGGGTGGCGGCTCGCCCCGGGAGATCGGCGGCGAGCGTCGTCGAGGGTGGCACGGGAGTGATCCTGGTACGGAGGGCGGTGGAGCTAAGTTGCAGCGCGAGGGGCGGTTGGACGCCGCCGTTCGGTTGCGTTGGCGCCGGCTGAAACGTCAAGCTGTAGCCGCCACCTGCGCGAATGCGTGTTGGTGGCGGAAATCATCAGATGGACGCGCCGCGGCGGCAGAGCGTCAAACGCCTCGCGGTGCCTCCGCCCTCCCAGGCATAAATGATTCAGAACAAGCGCATCCTTCTCACCGGCGGCGCCGGCTTCATCGGCACCGCGCTGGCCCGGCGGCTCGCCGCGCACAATCAGGTCGTCATCCTCGACAACTGCCATCGAAACTCGCTGAAGGACAGCGGGCTCCTTCCGCACTGCAACATCCAGATGGTGGAGGGAGACGTCCTCGACGTCGATTCGGTGCGCGAGGCAATGGACCGATGCCAGATGGTCGTGCACCTGGCGGCGATCGCCGGCGTCGACACGGTGCTCCAGATGCCGGTCACGACGATGAAGGTGAACATCATCGGCACCTACAACGTGCTCGAGGCGGCGGCGCAGGTGAGTGGAATCGAGCGGTTCATCGATTTCTCCACCAGCGAAGTGTTCGGCAGCTACGCCTACAAGGTCCGCGAGGGAGACATCACGGCGCTGGGCGCGGTGGGTGAGGCGCGGTGGACGTACGCGGTGAGCAAGCTCGCCACCGAGCACATGGCGCACAACTACCACAAGCAGTTCGGGCTCCCGGCGCTCTCCATCCGGCCGTTCAACATCTACGGCCCCGGGCAGGTGGGCGAGGGCGCCATCCACCGCTTCATCGTGCAGGCCATCAAGGGGGAAGACATCACCATCCACAACGATGGCAGCCAGATTCGCGCCTGGTGCTACGTGGAGGACATGGTGTCGGGGATCCTCGCCGGGCTCGAGCGCCCGGAGGCGGTGAGTCACTCCTTCAACATCGGCAATCCGCGAAGCGTGGTCACGATCTTCAATCTGGCGCAGCTGATCCGCCGGCTCAGCAACTCGCCCTCGCAGATCAAGTTCGTGAACTGGAACAACGTGGACGTGGAGCTGCGCATTCCGAACATCGAGAAGGCGCGCAGCATTCTCGGCTTCGAGCCCACGGTCGATCTCGAGGAAGGACTCACGCGCACCATCGAGTGGTATCGCACGAGGATGGCCGCGTGATCCGGCTCGCGCTCCCGGAGATCGACGAGCGCGACATTGCCGCGGTGGTGGAAGCGCTGCGCTCGGGCTACCTGGTGCAGGGCGCTCGAGTCCGCGCCTTCGAGGAGCGGGTGGCGCAGGCAGTCGGCACCACGCACGCGGTGGCGGTGAGCAATTGCACCGCGGCGCTCCAGCTGGCGCTGCTGTCGCTCGAGATCGCGCCAGGCGATCAGGTGGCAGTCACCACCTACTCGTGGCCCGCCACGGCCAACGTCATCGCGCTGTGCGGCGCGGAGCCGGTGTTCGTGGACATCGACCCACGCACCTTCAACATGGACCCGGCGCGTCTGGAACAGACGCTGGCCGCCGGCACGCGCATGCGGGCGGTGCTGCCGGTCCACGCCTTCGGCGGGATGGCGGACATGCCGCGCATCCTCCAGGCCGCCGCCCGGCACGACATCCCCGTCATCGAGGACGCCGCCTGCGCCCTGGGCGCCAAGCTGCACGGGCGGTCGGCCGGACAGTGGGGCCGGATCGGCTGCTTCAGCTTCCATCCCCGGAAGGCGGTCACCACCGGCGAAGGTGGCATCATCGCCACCGATGATGCGACGCTCGCCGACCGCACCCGCGCGCTTCGCAACCACGGTCAGGATCCGTGCGCCAGCACGCCCGACTTCGTGCTTCCCGGCTACAACCTCCGGATGACGGAGTTTCAGGCGGCGCTCGGCAGCACCCAGATGGACAAGCTGAGCGAGATCATCGCCGCGCGGCGCGAGCGGGCGGCGCGCTACGATGCCCTGTTGGCCGACAGCTCCGTGATCGCGCCGGCGGCGCTCGAGCCCGAGGCGCACGTCTTTCAATCGTACGTCGTGCTGGTGCCCGCCGCCGCAGCGTCACGGCGCGACGCGATCATCGCCGCGCTCCGCGCCGAGCGCATCGAAGTGACGATCGGCACGCACCACATGCCGCTCACGCGCTACTTCCGCACCAGCCGCGGCTACCGGCCGGGCCAGTTCCCGGTGACCGATGACGTGGCTGAGCGCGCCATCACGCTCCCACTGCACACGCGCCTGACGAGCACGGAACAGGAGACGGTGGTGCGGCGCCTGCTGGCGCGGCTCTAGCAGGGGCAAACGGACGTGACCCGCGTCGCCTTTCTCGGGAGCAAGGACACCGGTCTCGCGGTCCTCGGAACGCTGCTCGATCGAGTACGCGCGCCCCATGCGATGGTGGGCCTCGTCACCCCCGACGATCGTGGCGATGCGCGCTCGCGCCTCGCGGAGCTCCAGGCCGCCGCGGGGGCGATCCCCCTGGTGATCGCCACCACCCGCGCCGAGACCGAGCGCGCGCTCGCCGAGTGGAAGCCGGATGTGGCGTTCGTGGCCGGCTGGTACTCGGTGCTGCCGCTGGCGAAGCATCCCGACACTGCTTTCTACGGATTCCACTACTCGCCGCTGCCGAGGTATCGAGGGAACGCGCCGGTGGTGTGGCAGATCCTTCAGGGGGAGCGCGAGATCGGGCTCACGCTCTTTCGCTTCTCCGAGGGGATGGACGAGGGAGACATCGTCACCCAGGACGGGATCGCCCTCGACGAGGATCAGGGAATCGGCGACGCGCTTCGGCTGCTCGATGCCCGCGCGATCGGGCTACTCGAGCGCCATCTCCCCGCGCTGCTCGACGGAAGCGCGCCACTCACGCCGCAGGACCATTCCAGGGCCACCTACGTGGGCGCCCGGGTACCGGACGACGGACTCATCGACTGGACGCTTCCGGCGCGCCGGATACACGACTTCGTTCGCGCACAGACGCGTCCGTACCCCGGCGCGTTCACGACGTTGCCCGACGGCCGCACGCTCCGCATCTGGCGCACGCAGGTGGACCCGCGGAGCTACTTCGGTCTGCCCGGTGGAGTGGCCGAGCGGCACGACGGCGCGGTGGTGGTGACCTGCGGCGAGGGCGCGATCCGCATTCTCGACGCGGAGATCGACGGCGAGCCGCCGACGTCCCCCGACGCGATCCTCAAGAGCATCAGGATACGGCTCGGACGAGCCCGCAGGGAATGACCGCACCGCCCGCGTCGCCGCTGCTCTCCGTCATCGTCATGGCGTACAACGAGGCGGAGAGCCTGGAGCGCGTCGTGCGCGAGATCGACGGCGTGCTCGAGCGCGCCGCGCCGCGGAGCGAGATCGTCATCGTGGATGACGGCAGCACCGACGGCACCGACACCACGGCCGACCGCCTGACGAGCGCCATGTCCCGGGTGCGCGTGGTGCATCATCGTCCCAATCAGGGGCTCGGCGGCGTGTATCGAAGCGGATTCCAAGAGGCGCGAGGCGACTACGTCACCTTCTTCCCCGCCGACGGCCAGTTTCCGGCCGGCATCATCGAGCTGTTCCTGCCGCGGATGCGCGACCACGACATGGTGCTCGGCTATCTCCCCGACCGGCGCGGATCGGTCGTGTCGAAGGCGCTGTCGTTCGGCGAGCGCGCGCTCTACACCGTGCTGTTCGGCCGGATGCCGCGCTTTCAGGGCGTCCTCATGTTCCGGCGCGCGATTCTCGAGCGCGTGGAGCTCAAGTCGACGGGGCGCGGCTGGGCGGTGCTCATGGAGCTCATCCTGCGGGCGTCGCGCGAGCGCTACCGCCTGACGAGCGTGCCCACCACGCTGCGCCCGCGCATGAGCGGGACGTCGAAGGTGAACAACGTGCGCACGATCTGGTCGAACACGCGCCAGATGGTGGCGCTCAGGCGCTACTTCTGACTCCAGACGGCGAGCACGGAGTCGCGCCGGAGTGGATAGAAGCGCGGGACGTCTCCCTCGGCTGACGTCGCCGGCTTGAGGAGCCAGAGCGCGCGATCGGGGTGTTGCCGCGCCAGCCAGGCGTTGCGCTGGTGCAGATCGCGCGCGTAGACGTTGCCGTCGTCCGCGCCGGCCAGCAGCGGGGGCAGGAGCGTGAACCCCGCCCGGTCTTCCTCGATGCGTTGCGCGCAGACGCGCGTGTACGGGCTCCCGGGGAGGTGGCGCTCGGTGGTGTCCGGAGAGAAGGGAGATGGACGCACCCGCGAGGAATCGCGGAGCAGCGGCTGGAGCGCGGCGAACGCGGCCGTGTCGCGCACGGTCGAATTCTCCAGCGCAGTGACGTGCTGCTCGAGCAGACAGGCGTCGATGCCGCGATAGAGCTTCTCCGTTTCCGACCGCGGGACGCCGAGCGCCCACATGCGGGCCACCAGCTGGGCGCCCCAGCTCTCGCGCACGAACACGAGGGCGTTGCGCACGCCGGCGTCGCGCGCCGACTGCGCGGCGTCCCACCGCATGGTGAGAAGTCCGTGGCGATATTGCCGCGCCCGGAGCGGCACCAGGACGACGGCGGCGATCACCAGCGACACCAGAAATCCAAACACGACCGAGCGATGCGCGAGGCCGCTCCCCACCCGCTCGCGCACCAGCGGAAAGAGGCGCGCGGTCCAGAGCGCCAGCACCGGCAGCAGGGGATGCAGGAAGCGCGGGCCGAGGAAGAATCCGTCGTGCCAGTAGGCGAAGTAGAGGCCGACCAAAAGACCGGTGCAGGCGGCGAGATAGCGGTCGAGAGGGCTCGACCTGCGCGTGAGCGCCAGCGCGCCGATGGCGGGGAGGAGCGAGGGAATCGGGGTCTCGAAGAGGTAGCTCTGGAGCCGGAGAAAATAGAGACTCACCAGCTCCAGCCCGCGCGCCGGAGAGTGGGACACGCCCCACGGCGCCTGGTGGAAGCCCAAGGAGTGGCTGGGTCCCCACAGCACCACGTAGCCGAAGAGGAGCGGCGCGCCGGTGGTGTTGACGTTCACCCAGGCGAGCACCAGCACGGGGAGCGCGATCCCCACCGCGGCGGCGAAGGCGTGGCGCCAGCGCGATGAGTCCCGCAGGGCGCGCCAGAGGTACCAGACACCGGCGGGGAGCGCGAAGGCGAGTGCATCGATCGGGCGAATGGTGGCGGCGACGCCGAACCCGAGTCCCGAGAGGAGCGACCACCCGAGCGCCGCGCGCGGCTCGGTCATCACGCGGGCCAGCGCGGCGATGGCGACGAGCAGCAGGGCGAGCGTCGGCACGTGATTCATGTGCGACGCGGCCATGAACGCGGTGAAGGGAGCGAAGGCGAAGAGCACCAGCGCCAGCAGCGCCGTGGACGGGCGCGGCTCGGCCACCCGGAGAAAGCGCGCGTAGGCGACGACGGCGATCGCCCCGAAGACCGGACCCACCATCCACGGCGAGCGAAGGAGCACGCCGAGCGCGAGGAAGAAGGGGCCGCCGGGGGGGAACTGTGAGTAGACGCGCCCGTGCATGTCCACCACGTGGATCATGCTGAAGAACTCCGGCCGCTCGGCCACCGGTCGGGTGAGCGCGCCGCCGGCGAAGATCCGTGCCTGGACCATCTGCGCCAGCTCGTCGATCAACAGCGGACGCGCGTCGAAGACGGCGCGGGCGAGGAGGGCGTAGAGGAGGAGGGCGGCGACGGCGATGCCTGACGAGACGTGCCACGGCGCGCGGTCGAAGCGGTCGCCGAGCTCGGCGCCCAGCCCTTCGCGCCAGAGGATCGGGAGGCGGCGCGAGAGGATGGCGAGCACCAGCCCGGCGCCGGCGGCGATGGCGGTGCCGGAGAGCCACCCATCGAGGATCGAGCCGTACCAGGGCGCCGATCGTCCGCCCGGCACCCAGTCGACGATCGGCAGGAAGGCGAGAGCGACCAGCAGGGCGGCGAGAGAAGGCGCGACCACTCGCGTGAGCCTGCAGTCGGGCTCGACGTGCTCGGGGCGCATCACGATCCGCGCTCCGAGCGTAGCTGGACCGGGCGGGGGCCGGGACGGGGGAGGGGGAGGGGCATCAGCGAATCGCTCGATTCATCGTACAGATAGCTCGATCGCTGGGGAACGAGGCGCCGGAGCCGGTCGTTCTCGTCGCCGCGATCGTACACCACCCACACGCGCTGTCTGGTGAGGTCCGCATCGTTCACCACCAGGCTGCGGTGATGATCGTGCCTGGGTGCGTAGCGGACGAAGACGATGGCGGCGGAGTCAGGGATGGCGGCCAGTCGCGTCTGAAACCGTTCCTGCGTGGATCGTGTGACTTGGCCGTTCTCGCGCGCGCGGGCGACATCGACCGCCGAGAGGAGGATGGCGCCGAACGCCAGCGCCGCGGCGGGCAGTGCGGCACGTCTCTCATCGCCGCCGCGAAGGAGCAGGCGCCAGACGCCCACCGCGGTGACGAAGGCGAGGACGGGGAGCAGCTCCAGATAGTACGGCCACCAGAGGGCCGGGTGGGCGAACGCCAGGTGCGCGCCTAACAGGAGAGCGCCGCTGGCGACCGCCAACCACCCAGCTCCGCTCAGCGCCGCGAGACCGGCCGCGAAGAAGAGCACCAGCGCCGCGCGCCATCCGCCCCAGCTCCCGCGACCGATGGCGAGGAGACGAAAGCCGGTGGTCACCGGCAGTCGCTCGACCGTATGCATCGCGTGCACGCGCCGCCAGTCGGCGTCGACGCGAGCGAGATCCGGCGGGAGCACGCGGAGGGGAGCGTCCTCCACCACCCCGAAGCCGAGCCGCTCGGTGGGGATGAAGGTGCGCATGTACAGCGTGTAGGGGGTGGTGCGCCAATCCCCGATGGTGCGCGCGCTCCAGATCGGGACGACCGCCAGCACCACCGCGCCGACGGCGACGGCCATCGACAGCTCGCGCCACGCGCGCCGCCGACTCGTCAGGCGGAGCATCACCAGCGCGACGGGCACGGCGAAGGCGATGGCGGTGAGCGGACGGGTGATCGCGCACCAGCCGACGCAGGCGGCCACGCCGCACGCCCACTTCGCGCCCCCTTCGTCGCGCCACCTGAGGAGAAACCACCAGCCGAGGAGCCAGGTGGCGCTGGTCGTCATCTGCGACAGGTACGACGCGCGCCACTGGAGATTGCCCGGCGCGGCGAGCCAGAGGAGCCAGGCCATGAGCGCGACCCAGGGGCCGGCGACGCGACGCGCCAGCACGAAGAGCATAGCTCCGGCGAGACCGCTCAGCAGGACGGGCACCAGGCCGGGAAGACCCACCCAGACGCCGGGCACCATCAGCAGCGCGTGTCCGGGCGGATACTTGGGGACCAGCAACGGCTCGCCGAACACCGCCATCTGCTCGAAGAATCCGGGGAGCGGGCGCGGATCGGCGGCCCACTGCCCGCTGGCGAAGATGCGCGCCTGCAGGACGTAGGCGGCCTCGTCCTGCACCACCGCGATCTGTGACAGCGACCCCCACACCCACCACACCACCAGCGCCGTGACCCCGCCCACCACGGGCGGTGCCCAGCGCGAAGCCAGTGCCCGGGTGACATGCGGGATCTCGACCGGCGTCCCCCGTCGCGCCACGAGGGCGGCGACGAGCACGCACAACAGGGCTAGCAGAGCTGTCACGAAGCGCGATCAGGAGGTGCGATCGCCCGGCCGGAAGGATCGTCGGGCGCGGC
>DATFFZ010000178.1:0-23992 GCA_035249845.1 Gemmatimonadaceae bacterium | reverse complement strand
ATCAGCTCCTTCGTCTCGCTGTACGGGCCATCCCGAACGATCACCTGCCCGTTCTTCCGGGTGAGCACCCGCCCGGGCTCGTCCTTCAGCTTCTGCCCGCCGGCCAGCTTCCCCGACTGCGCCATCTTCTGACTCCAGGCGCCGTAGCGCTCGACGATCTTCTGCATCTCCTCGGGGGAGAAGCTGGCGAAGTCCGAGGGGCTCTCGTGCAGCAACAGCATGAACCGAGACATGATCTCACTCCTGTGGAGGTGACGGTGCGCGGCGCGATCGGCCGCGGTCACCTCTAGACGGACGGGGACTCCCCGATTCGACAGTGCTCTCGCCGAGCGATTCCAGCCGGCGATCCAGAAACCGCCGGACGGGCTCCGTTCGGGCGAGCGCGCGGGCCTCCCGCAACGACTCGGCCGCCCCTCCATGGTCGCCCAGGCGGCGGAGAAGCTCGCCGCGCGCGGCCGGGAGCAGGTAGTAGCGGCGTAGCGACTCATCCTCGCGCAGCGCCTCCAGCTCGCCGAGCCCGACGGCCGGCCCGTGCAGCTCCGCCATCGCCACCGCGCGATTGAGCGCGACGAGTGGAGACGGGTGCATCCCCAGGAGCTCGTCGTACGCCCACACGATGCGCGGCCAGTCGGTGTCCTCGTAGCGCGCCGCGGTGGCGTGGCACGACGCGATCTCGGCCTCGAGATGATACGTGCTGAGCACGCTGCCCGACGCGGCACGCGACAGATGCGCCAGCCCCCGGTCGATCATGTCGCGGTCCCAGCGCGAGCGATCCTGCTCCGGCAGGAGCACCAACTCGCCGCCCTGGTCCACACGCGTGCCGAGCCGCGCGCCGTGAAAGAGGAAGAGCGCCAGCAGCGCGTGCGTCCGTGGCTCGGCGGTGACGGCGTTGGCGGTGAGGAGAGCCGCGAGCCGGATCGCCTCGCCGCACAGGTCATCGCGGAGCAGCGCTCCCCCTTCGGTAGCGGTGTGCCCTTCGTTGAACATCAGGTAGAGCACCTCGAGCACGGCGTCGAGACGCTGGCCGAGGGCGGTGCTCTCCGGCACCTCGAAGGCGACGCGGCTCTCGCGGATGCGCCGCTTGGCGCGCGCCAGCCGCTGAAAGATCGCGCTCTCTTCGGCGAGGAACGCGCGCGCGATCTCGGCCACGCTGAAGCCGCCCACCAGCTTGAGGGTGAGCGCGACGCGACCTTCCAGCGGCACGTCGGGATGACAGCACATGAAGATCATGCGCAGCTGGTCGTCGGACAGGTCACCGGCCGCCGCCGACAGGGCGAGCTCGTCCGGCGCGAGCGCCGGATCGCCTTCGAGCGCGGCGCGCACGACCGCCTGACGAGTGGCGAGCCTCTGCTCGCGCCGCACCACGTCGAGCGCGCGACGCTTGGCCACCTGGACCAGCCACGCGCTCGGATTCCCCGGCACGCCGCTCACCGGCCAGTGCCTCAGCGCCTGGATGAGCGCCTCCTGCACCACATCCTCGGCCAGCTCCAGATGCTCGGGGCCGAAGATCCGGGTGAGCGTGGCGAGCATCCGCCCCGACTCCCGCCGAAAGAGGTGCTCGACCAGGCCCGGTACGTCGGAGGCGGAGGCGCGGTTGGGCATGGCGCCCAATTTACCGGTTCGCGTCAAGCCTGCTTGTACGAATGCGGCTGCGGACGGCGGGCCCTAGCTCCGCTTCACCTTCCTCACCCACCCCTCGTACTCCCCCGGCATGATCTCCGACGGCTTGATCTCACTCCGCCCACCCCAGAACACGTTCGTGTACGACACCGGGATCCCCCGCTCCTCCAGATGCCGATCGATCGCCGCCTTGTGCTCCAGCACCAGCGCCCGATCGGTACCGTGCGCCACCGCCATGATGTTCACGTTGGCGAACTCGGGACCGCCCTCGCGCCAGTACGCATGCGTGAGGATGTGGTGCCGACCCACCTCCCGGCCGGCCTCGATCTCCCGACCCTCCGGCACCCGCCAGTGGAAGAGCGCGTTGTAGCGCGTCACCCGCGTCCCCGACTGCGACGGCTTCACGTGCTCCAGAAACGTCGAGAAGCGGCCGATCACGCCCCGCGCCGCCAGACCGCGCGCCACCTCCAGAAACTCCTCGTACGACACGCCCGCCTCGGCGGCGCGCGCGCGCCACGGCTCGGCGCGGATCTCGTCCGGCGCCAGCTCGCGCTTGAGCGGACCCAGCACGCGCCACTCCAACGGCGAGAGCGTCACCACCTCCGTGTCGAGCACCGCGCCCGGCTCGTCCGACTTGCTCCCCGGCGGCATCCCGCGACGACGCACGTGCCCCACGCCGAGCGTGAAGAGACGCTTGGCCGGCATCACGCGAAATCCCTCCGCCCCCACCAGCGACATCAACAGCTCGCAGTGCTCCGTGAGCGAGTAGCCCTGCGGCACCTTCAGCGTCGTCCACAGCCGGAAGGCCGAGCCCGGCGTCTCCGCATCGGTGGACCGAATGACCACGTGCCCCGAGAACGGATCCTCGCGCGCCATGAACTCGAAGGCCGCATCCAACCGGTCTGCCGGGACCTTCCACGCCACCAGCGCGCCGGGCGCGAGATTGGTCGCCATCAGCGTCTGCCGGACGCGACGGATCGTCCCCGCCACCAGCATCGCGCGGATCCGCTCCAGCACGACCTCGCGCTCCACGCCGGAAAGCCGCGCGATCTCGGCGAACGGGTCCTCCAGAAAGCCGGCGATGCGATCCTCGGAGACGGCGAGAATGCTCGCGTTCACGCCGTCGGTGATCTCGATCGGAACGGTCGATGCCATGCGCCAATTATAACGGCTGCGCCGCTCGCTCGACGCTGCCCAGCCGCCTGAGGCGGGAGAGCCGCTCACGCACGGCACGGATCAGCTCGGGGGTATCCCCCTCGTTCGGCTTCCGGAGCAGCATCACCAGCGTCGGGAGATAGACGGTGAGCACCATCAGGCGCATGGCCACCGCGCGCTTCTCCGGCGTAGGCATGTCGGGACGCACGGCGGCCACCAGCAGCTCGGAGAAGACCCACGTCAAAGCGGCGAGGATGGATGCCTCGGCCAGCGTCGTCGTCACCAGGAAGAGCACCACCGTCTCGTAAGGAAGCGGCGTCTGCGGAATCAGCGCCAGCGCGAGCAACAGTCTCGCTTCCGCTCGACGCCAGCGAAGCAGCGCCAGAAGAAGGAGCGGCCCGCCCAACACGCTGATCGGCGCGATCATGTTCGGCGCGTGCGGAACGAGGAGCGGATACCACGCGGCCGGCCACCCCGGCCATACCGCCAGACTCGCCAGCAGGAGCACGATCGCGCCCACGGCGGCGATGAGGGTCGGACGATACAGGAAGAGCGCGAGCCCGATGGTCGGTTTCACCACCAGCAGGAATCCGAGCGCGGGGATGAGCGTGGCCGCGGTGAGCAGCGGCGACCACTGCGCGCGATTCACCGCCCAGATGAATCCGGCGCTCAGGAAGATCGGAAAGCGCGCGTACCCATCGCGGGCCACGGCGTAGGCGAGACAGGCGCCGGAGATTCCGATGAAGAGCATCGACGCCGGTCCCGTCTCGAGCGGCGTGAACGGCGTGAGCAAGAGGATCGCCGGGAGCGGATAGAGCTGCACGTACGGCCAGTGATAGAGCGAGCCGCCGGGCCCCACCACCACGTATGGGTTCATCCCTTCGAGTAGCGCGCGCGCGGACCACCAGATGGGGGCCAGATCCGAATCCACGTGGGCGAGATGCGTGGCGACGTGCAGGTACACGGCGGCGGCGCCGAGCGCGAGCGCGGCGATGACGCGGTCGCGCGGACGGATGGTGGGCGTCGGCATGAGTGCGCGAATCTACCACCGGCCGTTCCCGGCGCGACAGGACGCGCTAGCTTATGTGGTCCTATTTCGACCCCAATCTGGTTCTTTCCTCCACGCCCCCCGTGATGGAATTTCAGAAGCGGCTCCTCCTCACCCTCCTCGTGGGCGTGGCCATCTTCGCCCTCTCGCACGCGGTGGATGGGTGGGCGTTTCGGCACCTCGTGTACCGCGACGTGTACGACAGAGACTGGGGGAGGATGCTGCGGGTGATGGGCTTCCTCCCGCTCTGGGGGCTGGCCGCCCTCGCGCTGATACTCCAGGACTGGCGCGACCATGCACGGCGTTGGCGGGGCTTTCTCATCTTCGCCGCGCCCACGGTCGGTGGGCTCCTGTGCGAGGTGCTCAAGCTGCTGATCCGGCGCGAGCGGCCGCTCCCCAATGGGGGCGAATACGTCTTTCGCTCGTTCTCCGAGCGACCGTTCTCCACCGGCGGCCTGGCGCTGCCGAGCAGTCACGCGCTCGTCGCCTTCTCGGCGGCCGCCATGCTCGCGCACCTCTTTCCGCGCGCCGGCGTGGTGTGGTACGCGCTGGCGATTGGCTGCGCGTTGACGCGCGTGCTGACGCAGGCGCATTTCGTGAGCGATGTGGTGCTGTCCGGACTCTGCGGCATGGTGGTGGCGGCGCTGATGTGGCGGTGGTACGAGCGGCGCGCGTCGGCGCGCGTCGCCTGATCCCTACTCACTCTGGATTCGATCGGCATGAGCTCTTCCTGGAACGGCATGGCGCTCGCCGTGGCGCCCCTCGTCATGGCGCTCGGCGTGCTGGCCGGATGTTCCGGTGACTCGTCAGGCACACGCGCCGCGGCCGGTGATTCGGCTCTTCAGGCGCCACCCGAGAGCGAGCGCGACGTTCACTCGCACGCGCGGCCCTGGGAGGCGCGCGTCACCGACGTCGCGCTCGACCTCACCACCGATTTCGCCGCCAAGCAGGTGCGCGGCACCGCCACGCTGACCGTGGACGCGGCGCCCAATGCCAGGGAGATCGTGCTCGACACGCGCGATCTCACCATCAGGAGCGTGACCGACAGCGCCGGCGCGCCCCTCCGCCACAGCGCGGGCGCGACGGACTCGATCCTCGGGACGCCGCTCACCATCGAGCTCCCGTCCGCCGGACGGAAGATCGTGGTCGCCTACGAGTCGAGCCCCAACGCGGCGGCGCTCCAGTGGCTCGACCCATCGCAGACCGCCGGCAAGCGACGGCCGTATCTCTTCTCGCAGGGACAGGCGATCCTCACCCGCACCTGGATCCCGACGCAGGACAGCCCCGGCATCCGCCAGACCTACTCGGCGCGCATCACCGTGCCGAAGGAGCTGGTGGCGGTGATGAGCGCGGAGATGCTCACCCCCGAGGGGAAGGACACCACTGGCGGACGGCTGTTCGCGTTCAGGATGACGCACCCGATTCCGCCCTACCTCATCGCCATCGGCGTGGGCGACATCGCCTTCCGCTCGTTAGGTCCGCGCAGCGGCGTGTACGCCGAGCCGTCGGTGCTCGACGCCGCGGCCAGAGAGTTCGTGGACGTCGAGAGGATGATGGACGCCGCCGAGGCGCTGTACGGGCCCTATCGGTGGGGACGCTACGATCTGCTGGTCCTTCCTCCTTCCTTCCCCTTCGGCGGGATGGAGAACCCGCGGCTCACCTTCGCCACGCCGACGATTCTCGCCGGCGACCGGTCGCTGGTGTCGCTGGTGGCGCACGAGCTGGCGCACTCCTGGTCGGGCAATCTGGTGACCAACGCGACGTGGAGCGACTTCTGGCTCAACGAAGGGTTCACCAGCTACATCGAGAACCGCATCATGGAGCAGCTCTACGGCAAGGAGCGCGCGGCAATGCTGGAGACGCTGGCGCGACGCGAGCTGACCGATGAGCTGGCACGCTTGGCCGACGATACGGCCGAGACGGTGCTGCACATCGATGTACGCGGCCGGAACCCCGACGATGCGGTGACCTCCATCCCGTACGACAAGGGCGCCGCCTTCCTGCACACCATCGAGGAGACGGTGGGACGCGAGCGCTTCGATCAGTATCTGAAGGGATACTTCGACCGCCACGCGTTCCAGTCGATCACCACCTCCGAGTTCCTCGAGGATCTGCGCGCGAATCTCTTCGCCGGGAGCGGCGACGTGGAGCGTGGGCTTCGCATTCAGGAGTGGGTGTACGGCGCGGGCCTCCCCAGCAACGTGGCGGTGCCGCAGTCCGACGCGTTCACGCGGGTGGAGGGTGAAGCGCGCCGCTTCTCGTCAGGCACCCGCGCCTCCGCGCTCCCGACTCGTGGCTGGACGACGCAGGAGTGGCAGCACTTTCTCGGAGCCCTCCCCGACACGCTCGGCCGCGCGCAGCTCGACGATCTGGACGGGACCTTCGGCCTCTCGCGCTCCGGCAACAGCGAAGTGCTCTTCGCCTGGCTCCGCATCGCCATCCGCAACCACTACCAGCCCGCCATGCCGGCCCTCGAGCGCTTTCTCACCACCCAGGGCCGCCGCAAGTTCCTCCGCCCGCTCTACGAGGACCTCATGAACACGGACTGGGGGAAGACGGAGGCGAAGCGGATCTACCAGGAGGCGAGGCCGCTCTATCACGCGGTGTCGAGGAGCAGCATCGACGCGATCGTGAAGTGAGGGAGGAGGGAGGAGGGAGGACAACGGCAACGGCAAAAGCGGCATTAGGCATTCGGCATTGGGCATTAGGGGACTCGGCGCAGAGATTCCGTCGCGGGAGCCCGAATGCCGAATGCCTAATGCCGCGCCGTTCGCCGTTCGCCGTTGCCCCCTGTTACTCCCTCTCCATGATCGTCGCTATCCCCTGCCCTCCGCCGATGCAGAGCGTGATCAGCGCCGTCGCCGCATCGCGTCGCTCCAGCTCGTCGAGCGCGGTGGCGAGGAGGATCGCGCCGGTGGCGCCAAGGGGATGGCCGAGCGCGATCGCGCCGCCATTCACGTTGACGCGGTCGGGATCGATGCCGAGCGTGCGCATCGTCTGGAGCGGCACCACCGCGAACGCTTCGTTGATCTCCCAGAGGTCGATGTCGCGCGCGCTCATCCCCGCCGCCACGAGCGCCTTGGCCGACGCGGCGGCCGGAGCCGTGAGCATGATGAGCGGCTCGCTCCCCACCGTTGCCATGGCGCGGATCCGCGCCCGCCGACGGAGTCCGTGCGCCATGGCGTAGTCCCCTGACGCGAGCAGCACCGCCGCGGCACCGTCCACGATCCCGCTGGAGTTCCCGGCCGTGTGCACGTGCGCGATCTTCCCGGCGCGCGGATAACGGCGCTCGGCGATCTCGTCGAGCGTCTCCCCATCCGGGCCCACCGGCATGCGCCCCATCTCGGCGAAGGCGGGCTCCAGCGAGGCCAGTGCCTCGGCAGTCGTGCCCGGCCGCGGATACTCGTCGCGCTCCAGCAGGGCGGCGCCGGTGGCCGGATCCGTCACCGCGATGAGACTCTTGGAGAACCGGCACTCCTGCTGCGCCGCGGCGGCGCGTCGCTGCGACTCCAGCGCGAAGGCGTCGAGCTCCTCGCGCCCGATCCCCTCGAGCGTGGCGATGAGGTCCGCGCTGATCCCCTGCGGCACCTGGAAGACGCGATCGCGGAGCTGCATGTTGCCGCCGTCCTGCCCTCCGCCGTCCGCGCCGATCGGCACGCGCGACATGCTCTCCACTCCGCCGCCCACACCGACGCGCTGCACCCCGGCCATGATCCCCATCGCCGCGAAGTTCACCGCCTGGAGCCCCGAGCCGCAGAAGCGATTCACCGACGTGGCCGAGATGGCATCCGGCCACCCGGCCGCCAGCACCGCGTTCCGCGCCACGTTCGCCCCCTGCTCCCCCACCTGCCCAACGCACCCGATCACCACGTCCTCGACGTCGTCAGGCGCGACGCCGGTGCGCAGGCTGAGGGCGCGCAGCGTCTGAGCGAGCAGCTCCTGTGGATGAACCTCGGTGAGCGCCCCCTTGCCGCGCTTTCCGCGGCCACGAGGAGTGCGAAGGGCGTCGATGATGTAGGCAGCGGACATCGGGATCAAGGGAATGGGAAAGAGGGGACCGGAATCGCGGATTGGCGCCTCATCGGCTGTGCCCGCGATCCCGAATCCCGACGTCGTAATCCGTCCCAGCGTTTCGCGATCCGTCCCACAACGCTGGAGGGCGGGGACCGGAGCGGCAAGCTATTGCCTCCCCCCCAACGGATGAACGTATGCGCAGGCAACTTTCGTTTCCGATCCTCCCCCTCCTCCTCGGCGTCACCCTCGCCGGCTGCTCGGCCGCCGATGGCGCGAATGGGGCGAATGCGGCGCTCTTCCGGGGGGACCCCGCGCACAGCGGCGTGTACCCGGGCGAGCTCGCTCCGGAGTTCGGCGGCGTCGCCTGGCGCGTGCAGACGCGCGGCGCGGTGCAGGGCTCGCCGGTGATCGGCGGTCGCCTGCTTTACGCCGGAAGCACCGACGGTCGTCTTTACGCCATCGAACGCTCCAGCGGCGACACGCGCTGGACGTTCGATGCCGGATCACCGATCGCATCCACGCCGGCCGTGGCCGAGGGGCTCGTGATCTTCGCCGCGCGGGATCGCCGCCTTCGCGCGATCGATGCCGGGAGTGGCCGCGAGCGGTGGAGCGTTCCGTTCGGCGGCGATCTCCCCTGGGCCTGGGGACACGAGAGCGGCGATTTCTATCTCTCGTCGCCCAACTACGCCGGCGGCACCGTGTACGTGGGCGCGGGCGATGGGAATCTGTACGCGATCCGGGCGCGCGACGGACGCGTCCTCTGGCGAGCGCCCACCGAGGGTCGCGTTCGCTCTTCTCCGGCCATCGATGGCGACCTCGTGTTCGTGGGCAGTGCCGATGGCCGGATGTACGCGTTCGAGACGGCCACCGGTCGGCAGCGGTGGCGCTTCGACACCGAAGGGGTGAAGCTCGAGTCCAGGAGCTTCGGCTACGACCGTCGCACCGTGCAGTCGTCGCCGGCGGTGAAGGACAGCCTCGTGGTCTTCGGCGGGCGGGATGGTTTTCTGTACGGCGTGGACCGCGCGCGTGGAACGCAGCGCTGGCGGGTGGATCACCGGATCTCCTGGGTGAACACCTCACCGGCGGTGCACGATGGCCTGGTCTTCGCCGGCAGCTCCGACGGCCGGTTCGCGCACGCGGTGGACGCGCGCACCGGAGTAGAACGCTGGCGGGTGACGACGCCATCGCTGGTGTGGTCGTCGCCGGCGGTGTCCGGCGATGCGGTGTACGTCGCCGACTGGGGCGGGAATCTGCTCGCGCTCGAAGCGCGCACCGGCGCCGCACAATGGCGTCATCGCATGGGCGGCCGCATGCTCTCGTCACCGGTGCTGGCCGACGGCCGCATCTACATCGGCAGCGATGACGGCGGCATCTACGCCTACCAGACCGCCTCCGCGCCGCTCCAGCGCGTCGTGTACTGGGACACGGTCATGCTCGCGGCCAATTCCGCCGCTGGGCACATCCGCGCCCGCGACTACCTGCGTGACCGCGACTATCGCGTGCTGGCCGCCGACTCGTTGATCGCCTTCCTCACCGCGCGTGCCTCGGATCGCGCTCCGAGCGTGGTGGTCTTCGCGATCGATGCCTTCCCGAAGGCCGTGGCATCGACGGCATCGGACGGCGCGCTGCTGCGCCGCTATCTCGACGCCGGCGGCCGCGTGGTGTGGCTGGGCATGCCGCCGCTCCTGTGGGAGCGCAATCTCACCACCGGCCAGGCCGATCTCCTGGCCATCGACCGCACCGGTCCCGCTCGGTTGTTAGGCGTGGCGCACACGCGCGCCAACTTCGACCCGCGCCCGGCGACCATCACCGCCACCGGCGAGCGATGGGGGCTGTCGGGCTGGTGGATGATGAGCTGGGGCGCCGACAGCGCCGCCGTCGATGACGTCCTCGCCCTGGACGATGATGGCCTCGCCACCGCCTGGTCCAAGCGCGTCGGCCGCGGCACCTTCGTCCGCCTCCCGATCGGCACCCGAGACGAGCCCCCGAGCATGGCGCAGCTGCTCATGCTGCAAGTGGTGGCGGAAAGACGATGACGGCGCGGGGAGCGGGGAGCGAGAAGTGGCCGCGCGGGAGCGCGGCCTGCGGGAAGCGCCGGCGGTGACGTTACTCATACGGTACTCATCAGGTGTGCCGGCGCTCCCCGCTTCCCACTCCCCGCTCCCCGCTCCGTCACGGCAATTTCGCCCTGCCTATCGTATTCGCGTCCGTCCCGAACCAGATCTCGTTCGTCGGCTTGTGGAATACCATGTGGCGAACGGTGCCGGCGCCGCTCTGAGCGATCGGGGTCACGCTGAAGAACTCCTTCGACTTGGGATCGTAGCCCACCAGACGGTTCGGCTGCACACCCGTCTCCACGGTCCACAGGCGATCCTTGTCGTCGACCGTCATCGCGTAGGGAAGCGACGAGCCGCCCGAGGGGAGCGCTGTCTCCGTCACCGCGCCGGTGGCCGGATCGAGACGGCTCAGGAAGCCGCGCGTGTAGTCCACGTACCAGACCATGTCATCCGACGTCACCACCAGTCGCCGTCCTCGGCTCCGCGCGTCGGGAGACACGTACTCCTTCACCGCGAAGGTGGCCGGATCGATCATGGCGGTCTTGTTGGTGCCGAACTCGTTGAACCAGACACGCCCCTTTGAGTCCACCGCGATACCGTACGGACGCGCGTTCTCGGTCGGCACCTTGATCAGACGCACCTGCCCGTTCGACGTGGTCAGCTTCCCCACGAAATTGCTCTGCTGCATGGTGAACCAGATGTCACCATTCTTGTCGAAGACGAGCGTGTGCGGATCGCGCGCCGCGGGATCGGGGAACGGGTACTTCGTGATCTGACCGGTGGCCGGGTCGAGGCGGCCGATGTGCGCGTTGCGGTTCCCCGCGTACCACACCATGCCGCGCGAGTCGACGATCAGGTTGTGCGGATGCGTCCCCGCGTCGATCTCGTAGCGCTTGAAGGTGCCGGGCCCCGGCTCCAGATAGGCGATGTAGTTCCCGGCCTGCCCCACGAACCACACCCGTCCACTGGCGTCCACGTACGGGTCGCGCGGGCGGGTCTTCTCCCAGGGAACGGTCCACTCGGTGATCTGGACGGGCGCGACCGCCACGGCCGTCCCGCCCTCGCCCACCGCGCGATCGCTCCGCGGCGACGCGATCGCGTACGCGGCCATCGCCGCCACCGCGAGGGCGAGCCCGCCGCCCACGACTACTCCACGCATGAGTGCCTCCTCCGTTCGATGAGCCATTCGGTGTCCTGAACCTTACGCGCGGCGGCGCCAAAGCGATGGCCAGCCGCGCCCTCCTGACGCTTCCGTGACATGCGTCGGGTCCGCCCAGCGCGACTCAACGCGCGGTCGCCGCCGGCGGCGGCTCCGTGAGCCCCGACCCCTCCGGACTCGCGCTTCGCACCTCGAGCGGGAGCCGGACCTCGTCGTCGAGCGCGAGCGGGATCAGCCACCGGAGGTTGTCGATCACGTTCTCCGGCAGCGCCCTGACGTCGCCCAGAAAAACCTCCTGATCCTCCGCCGTCCGCGCGTCCCACGCTTTCGCATCGACGGCGCGCATCACGTGCATCCGGTAGATGGGGTCGTCCCACCTCAGGATCTCCGTCCACTCCTCCACGCTGACCCCGGTCTCCTCGCGCACCTCGCGCCGGGTCGCTTCGGCCGGCGTCTCGCCGGGCAACACCTTTCCGCCCGGCGCGTTCACCTTCCCCGCCTGCCACGCCGGCCGCGCCTTCCGCACCAGCACGACGCGCCCCCGGTCGGGGGTGAAGAGCAGGGCGAGCACGTACGTGAAGGAGCGATCGGGCATGAGGGTGGAAGTCTGCCCGGGCGAGCTCAACAATGGAAGGGTTGACAGGCAACTAAAAGGTTGCATATTAGCCGCAACGCTACTCCTGGAGCGAGCCATGATGATCAGCCGCGTATCGACCGCCGGTTCGCTCCACACGCCCTCGTCCTTCGTGCCGCCACGATCCACCTCATCGTGTTGACACCACTCCGACCTCCGGCACATTGCCCGCGTGGAACAGGTCTTCCGCGCTCTCGCCAGCCCGCACCGGCGCGCCCTCCTCGACGCGCTGTACGAACGCCCGGGACGGACGCTCGGCGAGCTCTGTGCGCCGCTGGACATGACTCGTCAGGCAGTCGCCAAGCACCTGGCGCTGCTCGAGCAGGCGGAGCTCATCGTCACCCGGCGTGAAGGGCGTGAGAAGCTGCACTACCTGAACCCCGTTCCGCTCCGGCGCATCCACGACCGGTGGCTGCGGAAGTTCGACGCCGAAACCTCGGACGTCCTTCTGCGCCTGAAGCGGGAAGTCGAGCGACTCAACCGCGAGGATTCCGACGTATGACGTCCGACCGACTGCTCTATCGCATAGAAATCCACGCCACGCCCGATCGCGTGTGGCAGGCCATCACCGATCCAGAGTGGACCAGGAAGTACTTTCACGAGACCAGCATCCGCTCGAGCTGGAAGACCGGCTCCCCGGTGTACTACGACATGCCCGATGGCTCGCTGGCCAGCGAGGGGACGTTGCTCGAGTACGACCCGCCCCACCGGCTGGTGATGACCATGCGCTTCACCTTCGACGAGACGCTCGGCAAGGAGCCGCCTTCGCGCGTGACCTACGAGCTGGAGTCTCGAGGCGACACCACCGTCCTCACCCTCATCCACGATCAGATCCCGCCCTACACGCGCGAGATGGTGAAGGACGGCTGGATCGGGATCATCGAAGGGCTGGCGCGAGTGCTGGCGCCTGACGACGAGCCGGCGGTATCGCGCGTGTGAGAACCGAGAAGTACGGAGGGAGGAGGAGGAACGGCGACAGCGCGGCATTCGCCGCTGCCGTTGCTGTCGTTCCTCCTCCCTCTACCTTCTCCGCGTCCCCGCCACTAGTCTTGGCATGTCTCCCCGGGTGACCCGCTCTCTGGTCCACCCGGCCCTTCCGTCATGTACCCATACCCGCCCCAGGGCCCGCGATGCTGCTCGCCCTCCTGCTCGGCGCACTCACCGCCTCACACACCACCGGCGATACCGTCGAAGCCAGACGCGGCAGGGTGGCGGCCGCCATCGACTCCGGTAGGGTCGAGAGCGCACTCGTCGCCGATCGCATCGTGGTCGAGAAAGGACGTCGCCGACTGACGCTCCTGCGCAACGGCGCTCCGGTGCGTCGTTATCTCGTGGCGCTCGGGCAGAATCCGGTGGGCCCCAAGAAACGCCGCGGCGACCTGCGCACGCCGGAAGGGATCTACACCATCGAAGCGCGGGTCGAGCGGAGCAGGTATCATCTCGCGCTCCGCATCTCCTATCCGAGCGCCGCCGACGTCGCGCGGGCGCGCGCGCTCGGCGTTTCGGCGGGCGGTGACATCATGATTCACGGCCTGCCGAACGGGCGTGGGAAGGTGGGCGCCGCGCACCGCCAGTTCGACTGGACGGAGGGATGCATCGCGGTGACCAACGAGGAGATCGAGGAGATCTGGCGCGCGGTGCCCATCGGCACCGTCATCGAGATCCGCCCGTAGCGCGCTACACCCGGAACTTCACCACCAGTCCGCGCAGCCGTTCGGCGCTCGCCGCCAGGTGCTGCGCGGTCGACGCCACCTCTTCCGCGGTCGCGGCCGTCTCCTCCGCGGCGGCGGCGGCTTCCTCGCTGGCGGCGGCCTGAGAGTCGGCCTGCCCCTCGGCGCTGTCCAGGTGACGGCGCAGCACCACCACCGCGTCGCGATTCCCGACCGCCGCCTGATGGATGTCGCTCGTGACCTCGCCGAATCCGGCCAGCGCCGCGTCGATCACGCCGAGGGCGGTGGCGGCGTCGCTGGAGACCGCCGTGACGTCCCCCAGCTCGCCCACGCCGGCGGTGAACGCGGTGGCGGCGTCGCCGATGTACGCGTGCATGTTGCCCACCACCTGCGTGGCCTCGCTGGCCGCCGAGCCGCAGTGCTCGGCCAGTTCGCCCACCTCGCGCGCCACCACCGCGAAGCCGCGGCCGTGCTCGCCGGCGCGGGCCGCCTCGATGGAGGCGTTGAGCGCCAGCATCTTCGTCTCGCGCGCGATCTCGTGGATGATGTCCACCAGCGCGCCCAACGAGGCCGACGCTTCTTGCAGCTGCTGCACTTTTCCGCCCGACGCGCCGATCACCCGCTCCGCCTCCCCCAGCGCGCGGAGCGCATCGGAGATCCCTCGCCGCGCCCGCGACGCGGTGGTTCGGATCTCCTGCTCCAGCGCCCGCGCCCGCTCGGCGGTGCGATCGAGCGTGTCCGCCGAGACGCCGACGTTGCCGACGATGCTGGTGGAGGCGGCGATCGCGTCGCGCTGCGCCTGCGCGTCGCGCGCCACGTCCGACGCGGCCCCGCTGATCTGGCCGGTGGACGCCGCCGCTTCCTCCGCCGCCGCGCTCAGCACCCCCGACACCCCCGCCAGATCCGCCGATTCGCGCTGGATCGACGAGACCAGGGTGCGCAGCTCCTGCGCCATCTCGCGGAAGGCGTCGGTGAGCACGCGATACTCGTCGTCGAAGCCGGTGCCATCGGGGTCGGTCGTGAAGTCGGCTGAGCCGTAGCGGCGAGCCGCCTCCGTGAGGCTGCCAAGCGGAGTGGTGACCGCCGACCAGGTGACGCGGCCATACCAGAACGCCCCGGCCAGCCCGAACACCAGGAGGAATCCGAGCACCACCCGGTGACGGTGGATGCTCGCCTCCACGCGGCTCAGCGCCACCCCCGTGCGTCGCTCCTGCGACGCGGAGAGCTCGGCGATGTTCCCATAGAGCGTGTCGAGCGCCGCGGTGGCGAACGACGCTTGTGAGGCAGCCTCGTCGATCCGGCCGATGTCGCGGTAGGCGCGCGCCACGGCCAGGCGCACTTCCATCTGCGCCTGGAGGCTGCCCACGCGCTCGAGCCGCGAGCGCTCGTTCATGGTGAGCGCGGCACCGCGAAGGAGCGAGCGACGAAGCGAATCGGCGGCCCACGCCAGGCTGTCGAGCTGCGCGCGGTCCTCCCTCCCCGTGAGCAGCGCCGCTTGCGCCAGCGTCACCGAGCGAAGCGTCGCGTCACCGCTCTCGGTCAGCCGGCTGCTGAACACCGATGCATCGTGCATGCGGGAGCGGAGATCCTCGTGCACCGACTCGAGCGCGGACATTCCGAGCCCGACGGCCACGATCAGCATCACGGTCATGAGACCGAAGCCGGCCAGGAGGCGTCCGCGAATCGTTTTCACGGCCGCACCTGTCCGATCACCACCGGCTTGTCGATCGGGTCGCCCCATTCATCGAAGCGGATCTCTCCCGTCACGCCGTCGAACGCCGGCGTGGTGCGGCCCACCGTTGCGATCCAGTCGCGGATGCGGCGGCGGTTCGGCCCGGCCGTCAGCGCCGCGCGGCCGATGAGCATCGCCGCGTCGTACGACAGCGCCGCCTGATGGTTGGGCAGCTCGCCGAAGCGCTCGCGGAACTCGGCGGCGAAGCGCTGGCCCGGCGACTGCGCGGAGCCCGCAGACTCGTTAGGCGCGGCGTAGAAGGAGGTGAAGCGCACGCCCGCGAACTCGGTGGCGGCGTTCGGATCGGTGCCCAGCCTGGCCACGTCGTCGGTACCGAGCACCGCCGGGTTGACCCCGGCCTTCCGCATGGCGCGGATGAAGTCCATCGCGTCACCCGACCCGCCGATGATCACCACCGCGTCCACGTCGCGTCGGGCGAGCCGCTCGGCGTACGCGTCCCAGGCGGTGACCCCGGCCAGATAGGGGTCGTGCTCCAGGATGCGCGCGCCACGCGTCTCCACATCGGGAACGAAGGTGCGCGAGAAGCCGCGGCCGAAGAGATCGTTTCGGTAGACGACGGCGACGCGCCTCGCCTTGAGCGAGTCCGCCGTGTAGCGGGCGAGCGCCCTGGCGGCATCGACGTCGGTGGGGCAGACGCGGAAGATCCATTCGCTGGCGCGCGTCACCGCCGGGTTGGTGGCGGTAGGCGAGATGGCGACGACGCCGCGCGCGCCGCCCTGCTCCACATCGCCGTACACGGGCGCCGCCTCCATGGTCTGCGCGCTCCCGGTGTGTCCTACCACGCCGATGACCCGCGGGTCATCGCGGAAGGACGCCGCGACGATGACCTGGGAGCTCTGCTCCAGCGGGGCCAGTCGTACGGCGAAAGGCGACGACCCGCGCGGCCGCGCCGCGTTCAGGTGATCGACCGCCACCTGTACCCCCTGGGCGTACGCCCCCGCGTCCCCCGCCCGCGACGCCGCGACTCCGATGAAGAGCGTGTCCCGAATGGATGCCCCCGGCACGCCACTCCCCCCGCCCTCGCACGCAGCGAGCGCGACGAGCGCGACGACGATAACCATGGCGTTGACCGGGAGCGCGCGGACGCGCGTAGGAAGCATGCGAGGGTTCGAGAGACAACTCTTTGACGGCGGAAAGGGCGGAGAGGCAACGAGATGGGAGGGAGGAGGGAGGAGGGAGGACAGCGAACGGCAACGGCGGCATTGGGCATTCGGCATTCGGCATTCGGGTCTCGGCGCAGAGATTCCGTCGCGGGAGCCCGAATGCCTAATGCCCAATGCCGAATGCCGCCTTTGCCGTTCGCTGTCCTCCTACCCCCCCGCACTCCCATACCTCCTGATCGCCGCCCGCCAGACCACCCTCGACCCCACGAAGGAAACCAGGCCAATCACGATCGAGAGCAGTGCGGTGGCGGCGGTGAGGCGGCCGGTGAGGGCGGAGGCGGGGATGGTGGTGGTCCAGGCGATCGGAAGGAGGTAGACGAAGAGGAAGCGGATCACGCCCGGGTAGGCACTCACCGGGTAGCGGGCCGCCTCGAAGACGGCGTCGAACAGGACGGTGATGTTCTCGACTGCCACGAACCAGAAGGACAGACTCATCAGCGTGAGCCAGATCGCGTACACCACCACCACGGCCGAGATCATCATCGCCACGAACGTTCCGATCTCCGCGGCGGATGGGACGCGGTTCATCCGCGCCAGCGCGTAGCCGGCGAGCCCCAGGCCGAGCACGATGTCGGCGATGCGCCAGACGTCGAGACGACGGAAGGTCATGTACAGCTGCGGGTCCACGGGCCGAACCAGCACCAGGTCGAGCGCTCCGCTCCGTACCTCGTCCGCCAACCGGCCGATCCCCGGACGCAGCACCGTCTCGATCACCCCGTTGAGCGCGTTGAACACGCCGAGGAGCACCACTACCTCCCAGTAGTCCCAGCCCCCCAACTGCTCGGTGTGGCTGAAGAAAAGCTCGAGCGTGAGGAGCGCCGCCGCCATCCAGAAGAGCGTGCCCAGCACGCTGGCCACGAAGTTGGCGCGATACTGCATCTCCTCCACGAGATTCGCTCTCCAGAACGCCCGCAGCACGCGGCTCGCCCGCCCTCTCATCCGCCCACCGCGCCGTAGCGCCGGATACCGCGCGTCCACACCAGCCGGTAAACGCCGTACCAGATGGCGAGCCACACGATCTGCCCGAGAAATCCGCGCGCCAGCTCGTCAGGCGCCACGATCGCTCCGGTCAGCACCTCCACCGGGAAGCTGAGCGTGTAGCGAAACCAGAGCACCCCGGCGATGGTCCCGACCAGCGGCGGGAAGAGAGAGAGCGGCGCCAGCCGCCCGGAAAGGAAGAGCGAGATCCCCCACTGGAGCTCGCTGAGCGCGCTGGCGCGCGTGGTCCAGAACGCCAGCAGCCCGGTGGCGTATCCGTTGAGGAAACGAATCCCCCCCGCCAGAAGCGTGGCCACCAGGGTCAACGCCACCCGCCCCGGCGTGAGCTCGAGCCGCACCGCCGGCCAGGCGATGGCGACCACGCCCCAGATGATGGCGATCAGCGTCGCCGTCCTCGCCTTGTAGGCGAGATTGTCGCACACCGCTTCCACGATGGGCGGGATGGGGCGCGCCAACCGATAGTTGATCTCTCCGTTCCTGATCCATCGATCGATGTAGTACGCATCCCACGCCATCGTGAGCTGGTTGATGAGCGTGACCCCAAAGAAGTACCGCGCGAAGTCGCTCCGCTCGTACCCGCCCACGCTTCCCGCGCCGGCGATGGACCACCAGATACCTAACGAGATGAGCGGATCGAGGACGCTCCACGACATCCAGATGAGGATCGCCGCCCGGTACTGCAGATCCACCAGCCACGCCGCCCGGAAGAGCGCGCGAAGCAACCCCACACGCCGGCGCCATCGGGACTCGGTCATCGGGACTCGGTCATCGGTCATCGGGACTCGGCTCTGGTGGCGGAGATTCGATCGCCGCGGCCGAGTCCCGAGTCCCGATGGCCGAGTCTCGATGAGCGATGGCCGAGTCCCGATGACCGATGGCCGAGTCCCGATGCTCGAACGCCACCGCGATCACTTCCTCGATCGGCGGATCCTGGATCGAGAGATCGATGATTGGCAGCTCGGCCAGAATGCGCGCGGCGGCCACCGTCGCGTCCGATCGCGGCACCTCCACGATCGCGTTCGGAAAGCTGTAGTCGCAGACGTGGCCGAAGCGCTCGAGCGCCTCGCGCGTCACCCCCTCGCCGAGCACCAGCTCCAGCCGCTTGGTGCGCGCGATGCGCGCCACCAGCGCGTCCAGCGCACCGTCGTACAGCAGGTGGCCGCGATTGATGATCAGGACGCGGGAGGCGAGCGCGGTGACGTCGGCCATGTAATGCGACGTCAGCAGGATCGTGGCCCCGTGCCGCTGGCGGTATTCCCGGAGGAAGCCGCGAATCGCTTCCTGCGCCGTCACGTCCAGGCCGAGCGTCGGCTCGTCGAGGAACAGCACCTCCGGACGGTGGAGCAGCGCCGCCGCCAGCTCGCATTTCATCCGCTCGCCGAGCGAGAGCTGTCGCACCGGCTTGTCCACCACCTCCTCCAGCGCCAGGAGCCGAACCAACTCGCCGCGGCGCTCCGCGTACTCCTCAGGCGTCAGGCCGTAAATCGCGGCGTTGAGCTGCCACGTCTCCTCCGGCGGCAGGTCCCACATGAGCTGCTGCTTGTTCCCCAGCAACAGCGCGATCCGGCGCTTGAACTCGGCGCCGGCGCTCCACGGCTCGAAGCCCGACACGACGGCCTCACCGCTGGTGGGATGGAGCAGGCCGGTGAGCATCTTGAGCGTGGTCGTCTTTCCGGCGCCGTTGGGCCCAAGGAAGGCGACGATCTCGCCGCGATCGATGGTGAAGGAAACATTCTCCACCGCGTGAACGTCGCGGTAGCGGGGCCTGACGAGCGCCCGCAACGCTCCGCCGATGCCGGTGTCGCGCACCTTCACCTGATAGAGCTTCGTGAGAGACCGGGCGGAGATGGCGGCGGGCATGAGCTGCGTGAACGATAGCGACGTCGTGGCGCTCCGCCGAGCCGGTGCGGCTCAGCTCGCGCGTCTCGCTCGCAGCGCGCGCGCCACGACCATCAACTCCCAACCGGTGAGCAGCGCGATGGCGCCCAGCGTCGCCCGGCTCGACTCCTCGAAGAAGAGCACACCCACGAGGCCGCCGGCGGCCGCGATCCACGCCAGCACCGCCAGCGTCCGGTTCTCCGCTCGCGCCCACTCGGCCACCCCGAGCACCATCGCCCCGAGCGCGACGATGAAGTTCCCGAAGCGCGCCGCCATCAGGCCGATCGGATGAGTGGCGTCGAAGAGCGCCGCGGCGCCGGCGTCCCCAGCCGCGAAGCGTTGCGCCAGGTGCAGCCCCGACCCCGCCATGTAGGCGATGTTGAGAGCGTTGATCGCCACACCGAGGGAGATGATGACCAGCGCCGCGCCCATGACCGGCCGACCCTCGGACTCGTCCTCGCCACCGAACGCGATACGGAGCCAGATTCCAGTGGCCACCAAACCCGATCCCGCCAGCATTGCCAGATGAACCGCGCGCCAGCTCGCGTGCTCGGCGATGGTGCGGAGCTGCGATGCCGCATCGCCGGCCAGCACCGGATGCAGCGCCGCACCCACGCCGAGCAATGCCGCGCCGGCCAACAGCATCACCGCCAGGACTCCAGACGACGTCCGAGAAGACATGAGACGAATCTCTTCAGGCACGCGTACGTTCCGCCAGTGGTGAGCTCGTGTCCGCGCCCGTGACCGAGCTCATGCGCGACCGCGTGTGCGTGGTCACCGGCGCGACCCGTGGCCTCGGACGAGCGACGGCGCTGGGCCTCGCCCGCAAGGGCGCCCGCGTCGTCCTCATGGTGCGCGACGTGACCGCCGGCTCGCGCGTGAGCCGGGAGATCGCCCACCAGACGGGAAACGCGGACATCGCCTTCATCCCGCTGGATCTCGCGTCGTTTGCATCGGTGCGGCGCGCGGCGGCGGCGATGCGCGAGCGCTTCGACGCCGTGCACGTGCTGGTGAACAACGCCGGAGTGAATCGGGCGCGCCGCGCCGAGAGCGAGGATGGCCACGAGATGACGCTGGCGGTCAATCATCTGGGACCGTTCCTCCTGACCAGGCTCCTCGAGCCGCTCCTTCGCGCCGGTGCGCCATCGCGCGTCGTCACCATCACCTCGGGCTTCGAGCGCCTGGGTCGCATCAACTTCGACGACCTCGACCTTCGACGCGGCTACAACGGCCTTCGCGCCTACACACAGTCGAAGCTGGCCAACGTGCTCTTCACCTATGCGCTGGCCGAGCGGTTGGAGGGATCGGGGGTGACGGCGAACTGCATCCACCCGGGATTGGTGGCCACCGACCTCATGCGCGATCTGCCGCGATGGATGCGCGCGCTGTACGAGCCGTTTCTTGCCACGCCCGAGCGCGCGGCCGCCCCGATCGTGCGCCTGGCATCGGCGCCCGAGCTGTGGGTGGTAACCGGGCGCTACTTCGACCGCACTCGTGAGGCGCTCTCGTCGAGGCGTTCCTACGATCGCGACACCCGCGAGCGCCTCTGGCGCGTGAGCGAGGAGCTCACGCGCCAGAGGGCGCCGGTCAATCCTGCCTGAGCGCTTCCACCGGATCGATGCGGGTGGCGCGGCGGGCGGGCACCCAGCTCGCCACCGCCGCCGTGAGCGCGAGCAGGAGCGCGATCCCCACGTACGTGACCGGGTCGAGCGGATTCACCTCGAAGAGCTGCGAGCGGAGCACCGATGACGCGGCGAAGGACCCGGCCAGGCCGATCACCAGTCCCACGATCGTCACGCCCAGCCCCTGCCCCAGCACCATCCGCCGCACATCGGCCCCGCGCGCGCCGAGCGCGAGGCGAATCCCGATCTCGCGCGTGCGCTGACTCACCCCGTACGCGATGACGCCGTACAACCCGACCGTGGCCAGCGTCAGCGCGCTCACCGCGAAGAAGCCGACGATGAGCATGGCGAAGCGACGCTGCGCCAGCGACTCGTCGAGCACCGACTCCATCGTCCGCGCGTCGGTGAGCGGGATCGTGGGGTCCACCGCGCGCAGCTCGCGCCGGAGCGCCGGGACGATCGCGGTCGGGTCGCCCGTGGTGCGCACGGTCAATCCGGCGCCGGGAATGGGGAACTGCGCGAACGGGATGTAGATCATCGGGTTCACTTCTTCGAGGAGCGAGGCCTCGCGCACGTCGCCGACGATGCCGACCACGGTCAACGGGGTTTCGTCGAAGACCACGATCTGCCGTCCGATCGGGTCCTCGTTCTTCCAGTATTTCTCCGCCGCGGCGCGGCTGATCACCACCACCGGCAGCGCGTCCGCGCGGTCGCGCGGCTCGATCTCTCGCCCGCGCAGGAGCGGAATGCGCAGCGCGCGAAAGTAGCCGGCGGTCGCCATCGCGTAGTGCGCGCGCGGACGCTGGTCCATCGCCGGCACCGGGCGCCCGACGATGTTGAACGTCGTCGATTCCCATGCCCCGGTGAGGGGTACCGACGACACGCCCCCAGCCGCCACCACGCCGGGGATGGTACGCACGCGCTCCATGAAGGGCTCGACGACCGCGTTCCACCCCGGCCCCTGCTCGGCCAGCGAGCGGTCAGGGCTGCGCGGCAGCGAGATCGCCGCCGTCATCACGCCCGAGGGATCGAAGCCGGGGTCGACACGCTGAAGGCGCACGAAGCTCTGCGTGAGCAGCGCCGCCCCGATCAGCAGCACGAGCGACACGGCCACCTCCACCACGATGAACGCCGAGCGCGCTCGCGTTCTGGCCGCGCTCCCCCGCCCTCCCTCGCGCAACGCGTCCGACACGCCACCGCGCGCCGCGTGCAGCGCGGCCAGCAACCCGAACGCGGTGCCCGACAGCAGCGCCAGCGCCAGCGTGAGCGCCACCACCCGGCCATCGATGGCGATGTCGGCCAGACGGGGGAGCCCGGCCGGCGCCAGCGCCAGCAGCCAGCGCTTGAGCACCAGCGCGAAGCCCACGCCCAGCGCGCCACCGGCCAGCGCCAGCAGCACGTTCTCGGTGATCAGCTGCCTGACGAGTCGGCCGCGGCCGGCGCCCAGCGCGGCACGGATCGCCAGCTCCCGCCGGCGGGCCATGGTGCGCGCCACCAGCAGGTTGGAGACGTTGGCGCAGGCGATCAGCAGCACCAGCGCCACCGCCGACATCAGCAGCAGGAGCCCGGCCCGAACGGGGCGCACCGAATGGTCGCGCATGTCTTCCACCATCCCGCTGAGCTCCAGCCGGCTGGCACCCATCTCCTCGCCGAGCTGCCGCAGCAGCGACGCCACCTCGCGCGACGCCTGCGTCACCGAGACACCAGGCTCGAGCAGACCCGCCACCACGAGATCCCAGGTCCCGCGATCGCGGAGCCGCTGCTCGGAGAAGGCGAGCGGCGCCCACATCTCGGTGGCAGGTGGGATCTGGAACCCCGACGGCAGCTCGGCGCCGCGCGGGAAGGTGAACCCCGGCGGCATGACGCCCACGACGGTGGTGCGCTCGCCGCTCACGGTGATCTGCCGACCGATGATCGAGCGGTCACCCCCGTAGCGCCGCTGCCAGAGCCCATACCCGATCAGCACCACGCGAGCCGCGCTGTGGTGATCGTCTTCCGGCAACAGAGCGCGCCCCACCATGGGGGTGACGCCCAGGATCCGGAAGATGGCGGGAGACACGCGCGCGCCCGGCACCAGCTCCGGCTCATCGCCGTCGCCTACGGTGAATCCCCAGCTCCGGAAAGCGGCGACGTCCTCGAAGGAGCGCGCCCGTTCGCGGAGGTCGACGAAGTTCGCCGGGGCGAAGGGATACTGGTCCTTGTACTCGCCGCCGAAGCGCGCTCCCTGCCACACCAGCACCAGCCGTTCGTGATTCGGATAGGGAAGCGGGCGAAGGAGCACGCCGTCCACCACCGAGAAGATCGCCGCCGTCGCGCCGATGCCGAGCGCGAAGGTCAGGAGCGCCGCCGCCGAGAAGAGGCGGTGCGATGCCATGGTGCGAAGCGCGAAGCGAGCGTCCTGCCGGATCGTTCCCCACAGCTCGGCGCGCGCGTCCCGTCCGACGCGACGCCGGTCGATGGCCGAGAGCTCGCTGCGCGCGTCGCGCACGTCACCGAACTCACCGAGCGCCGTCGCGCGCGCCCGTTCGCGCGGCATGCCCGCCGCGACCAGCTCCTCGATGCGGCTCTCCAGATGAAACGCCAGCTCCTCGTCGACATCGCGTTCCACCGAAGCCGCGCGCGCCGGGAGCCGGAAGAGCCGGCGCAATCCATCGAAGCGGCTCATGTGGACGCCTCCCGCGAGCGCAGCACCTTGAACACCGCCTCCGCGTACGCCGTCCAGTGCGACGCTTTGGCGCGGAGCTGCTGCCGTCCCTTGGTGGTGAGCTGGTAGTACTTGGCGCGGCGGTTCTTGTCCGAGACCCCCCACTCCGCCTCGATCCATCCGCGCTCCTCCATGCGGTGGAGGGCGACGTAGAGCGCCCGGTCCTCGACCTGGAGCGCCTCGTCGCTCCTCTCGTGAATCCAGCGGGCGACGGCGTATCCGTGACGAGGCCCCCAGGCGAGCGCCTTGAGGACGAGGACGTCGAGGGTGCCGTGCAGGAGGCCGAGCTCGTCGGTGGCAGGCATGCCGTGATCTCCCCGGAATGGCTTCCCGGAATAGTTCCGGGGGAGAACATGCGGGGCTGCGCCCTGCCCGTCAAGGGCGGAGGGCGGCGGTCGTCGGTAGGGCAATCGCGCATGCCCGCAGCACGTTACGAAGCCTGAACGTCTGTCGCGCGCCTGCCGGAACGAATGATGCTCGGGTACGCGGCATGACGGCGGTCGATTCATCGCGAAT
>DATFFZ010000177.1:0-9348 GCA_035249845.1 Gemmatimonadaceae bacterium | reverse complement strand
GGAGCTGGTGGACCTCGGCGACGGCCGCACGAAGGTGGTGAACCGGTCGTTCTTCTACTCCACCGAGGAGCGCGACGGCATGCTCCAGTCGGGGATGGAGCAGGGGCTCAACCAGAGCTACGCCGCGCTCGACGCGGTGCTGGCGCGGATGGCCTGACGCGGGGCTCCCGGCGTCGCGAGCGAGACCCGGCGGCCACACACATGGCGCCGGGCCTCGCCGCCTCCACCTGCCGCCGCGCCCCGGCCTCAGGCGCACGGTGCTTGCTCTTCATTCGCCCCGAACAGCCATGGACGAGGGCAAGGGATGATCAAGCGTCGTTCGGTGACGGGAAGCGATGGGACGATCTGGCAGTCGGTGAGGCAGGAGGTGCTCGAGCCGGCAACTGGCGCCGACGGGGCGGAGCCAGAGCAGGTACGGGTCACCTTTCAGGGTGGCGCGCGCGAGGTCGGCGTGCTGCTGCCGCACAACTGGCTCGACCAGTCGACCTGGCCGGATTGGGTGATCGTCGGCGAGATCGAGCGCGAGACGAAGAAGTAGCGCGCTAGACCAGGGGAAGCCCGGTGCTCGCCCGCGACCCGGACTCGTTCACCTCGCCATCCGGCGCGGGGACGGTGGTCCAGCTCCGCGAGAGCGCGCAGAGCTGGACGCCGCCGATGATCAGCAAGGCGTAGAAGAGGACGCGCAGCAGTCGCGCGCGCGTGCGGCGCCAGTGGGCCCGGGTGCGCTCCGCGGTGTGCGGATCGGTGATCGCCTCCATGTTCTCCAGCGTGATCGAGCGTCGCATGACGAGATGATGGCTGGTCTCTCGACCGGCGGATCACACGCCCGCGACGGGGTTCGTCACACCGTGAGAGCTCCGGACAGCCGCGTGATGGTGTCCGGAGCGACGCCGCTCGACCTCCGCTAGACTAGCCCGCGCGCCGAGGCGCGCGGTGTGGCGCCTCTGTCCGCCGCAGCACGACGGACTCGGCGTCCACCTCGGTGGTGATCAGCAGCGTCAGGTTGAAGCCGCGAAGGCGGCGCCTGGTGTCGAGCACCGCCAGCACGCTGTCCTCGGCGAACCACGACGGGTGCGCCAGCACCGCGTCGCCCAGCACCGTGCCCACGGTCTCACCGCGCATCAGCGCATCCAGCAGTCGATCGACCGATGGGAAGCGCTCTTCCTGGTACTGAACCGCTCGCATTCGTCACCTCGGGGGGAGTGCGTCCGCCGATGGCTCGTGCGCGGACACGCCCACATGAATGCACCTCCGTAGCCCGCGGTACCGTCACGCGGCGGCGGTGGGGCGTCACGAAGTTCGGTTGGGAGCGAATGGTGTCCGCGGCAGAAACGGCTGGATCGATCAGTCCGTGTCGAGGTCGTAGTAGGCGTCGATGGCCCAGACGATGAGCCGGCTGGTGAGCAGCCGCCGAAACCACTCGCTCAACTGAGCCAGCTGCGGGCCGCGCACGAGCTCCTTGAGGGTGATGACGAGGCGCTCGGGCGGGAGCTGCAATTTGCGCGCGGCTCGGCCCAGCGTTCGCGCCGCGCGACGGAGCTCCGGGTCGTGGGAGTGGCGCTCCTGTCGAGCGCGGAGGAGCGCGTCGAGGAGGTACGCCCGCTCGGCGGCCAGGGAGGAGTCGACCCTGGGGTCACCCATGGCCTTTCGCCTTTTCAGATCGCGCTCCGTCACACATAATGGAAGGACCGTTACAGCGACCCTCGGACATGAGCCCCCCAGTCACATACATCCTCGCACTCGCCGCGCTCCTCGCCGCGATATCCGTTCCATCAGGATCGGCGGCTCAAGGCGCGGGTCAGGAGCAGGGGACGGCCATGCTCTCGGGCGTGGTACGCGACACGCTCGGGAAGCCGCTGGCCGACGCCGAGATCGTGGTGGTGGGGGTGGGGCTGTCGGCACGGTCGTCCACCGACGGAGTGTTCGCGGTGTTCGGGATTCCACCGGGTATTCGCCGGATCGTCGTCAGGCGGGTGGGCTACGAGCAGTTGGTGACGGACATCAGCATCGAGGCGGGCGCCGACGCGCGGATGGACGTGGATCTCTTTCCCACCATGACGCAGCTGGCGGAGGTGGTGGTGACGGAGGATCGGCCGGTGCCGGGGCCGATGATGGAGTTCGAGCGGCGCCGGAAGACCTACAACGGCACGTTCATGAGCGAGGACGAGATCGCGCGGCGCAAGCCGCTGCGCTCCACCGATCTGGTGCGGGGGATCTCCGGCGTGTCGGTGAAGGCGGCGCAACGCGGCCCGGGATTCCTCATCTGGATGGGCTCCGGCGGCGTGTCTTGCCGCCCCGCGATCTACCTGGACGGCATTCCCACCTCCGAGGCGACGCTGGACAACTTCCCGGCGCAGGACATGGTGGGGATCGAGGTGTATCGAAAGGCGTACGATGCACCGCCGCCGTACCTCTCCACCTCGGGATGCGGCGTGGTCGCCTTCTGGTCCCGCACGGGTCCGCGGCGCGACGGTAGCGACGAGTAGCGCCGAGCAACCTCCCGCTCGCGTTTCGTCCCCAACTCGGTGCGCGCGGTCGCGCCGCCGGCAACATTCAGTCATGCGATCACCTCTCGTCGTCCGGCCGGCGGCCGGGCTCCTCGTCCTATCGTCCCTTGGCGCCTGCGCGCCGCGCGCGTCGACGGTGTCCGAACCGGCGGTCATCCGTGCGGCACCGGAGCGCGTGGACGCCGACGTCAACCGCCGCATCCGCGAGGAGGGATTGCAGCGCTCGCGGGTGATGCGCACCGCGCTCATGCTCTCCGACGTGCTCGGTCCGCGACTGGCCGGCTCACCGGAATACAGGCAGGCGGCGGAGTGGGCGCGCCGCGAGCTCGAGTCGTACGGTCTGTCGAACGCGGCGCTCGAGCCGTGGGGGAGGCGTCGCGGTGCGTCGTGGGTGGTGGAGGAGAGCTCGCTGGAGATGACGTCGCCTCGTTATGCGCGTCTGGTGGCGTATCCGCGGGCGTGGAGTGCATCGACGGCGGGCGTCGTTCGCGGCGTCCCGGTGATCGCCTCGATGCGGAGCGAAGCCGAGCTCGCGGCGCACAAGGGGAAGCTCCGGGGCGCGATCCTGCTGAACGGGCGTCCGCGTCCGGATCAACGGCGCTTCTCGCCGCTGGCGACTCGCTTTACCGACGCGGAGCTCGACTCGATGGCGCGCATCACCAACCCGGGGAGTCCGCGCGACTACTGGGAGGACGCGGGCGACTACGCCGCGAGCGTGCGGGAGCGGCAGCGCGTGTTCGAGCTGCTGCGCGAGGAGGGAGTGGCGGTGGTGCTGGAGCCGAGCGGAATCGCCGGCCCGGTGCGCGTGTCGGCGTTCCAGGCGTACGACACCGACGCGTCGCGGTACGCGCCGGCGATGGTGGTGGCGAGCGCGGACTACGCGCGCCTCGTGAACATGATCGACGCCGGCTCGGCGCCGACGCTCGAGGTGGAGCTGCGCACGCGCGCGGTGCCTGACGACTCGACGGGCTACAACGTGGTCGCGGAGCTGGCGGGGAGCGATTCGGCGCTTCGTGATGAGGTGGTGATGGTGGGCGGGCACTTCGACAGTTGGCCGGCGGGAACCGGCGCCACCGACAATGCCGCCGGCGTGGCGGTGAGCATGGAGGCAGTGCGCATTCTGTCGGCGATCGGCGCGCGCCCGCGCCGCACCATACGGGTGGCGTTGTGGGACGGTGAGGAGCACGAGGAGTACTTCGGCTCGATGGGCTACGTGCGAAAGCACTTCGGTGATCCGGAGACGATGCGTCTCCTTCCGGCGCACGAGCGCATCTCGGCGTACTACAACGTGGATTCGGGGACGGGACGGATTCGCGGGCTCTTCCTCCAGGGGAACGGCGCTGCGCGAGGGATCCTGTCGGCGTATCTGGCGCCTTTCCGCGATCTGGGGGCGAGCACGGTGACGCTGGCCAACACCGGGGGGACGGACATCATGCCGTTCGTGTCGGTGGGCATTCCGGCGTTCAATTTTCTCCAGGACCCGATCGACTACGAGACGTGGACCCACCACACGAGCCTGGACGTCGGGACGGCGCTGATCGAGGAGGATCTGAAGCAGGCGGCGGTGGTGGTGGCCAGCGTGGTGTACCACACGGCGAATCGACGGGAGAGGATGCCGAGACCGGCGTTACCGTCGGCGAGAAGTGAAGCGTCACGATAGACGGTGATCGCACCGCCTTCAGCGGCGGAGCTCGGCCAGTCGCTCCGACGCGACCTTGATCTGGGTGGCCAGGGATCTCGGCGCGCGCGCGAGGTAGTGCGCGTAGTGGGCGGCGGCGTCCTCGCGGAGACCGCGCTTCTCCAGCACGTAGGCGAGGGGGAGGTAGGGGCTGGCGTAGTCGGGGTTGAGCTCGATGGCGCCGCGGAATTGTGCTTCGGCTTCGTCGAGCTGCCTGGCGTTGAGAAGGGCCGAGCCGTAGCGGTAGCGGAGCGCCGGGTCGTTGGCGTGGAGCTGGACCGCCAGCTCGTACTCGGCCAGGCCGGTGGCGGTGTCGCCTAACGAGATGGAGACGTCGGCCAGCACGGCGTGGGCCATGTACAGCGCGAAGTCCTCCGAGAGCGCGCGCTGGAGCGCGTCACGCGCGGCCTGCTCGTCGCTGCGGGCCAGGTGGATCATGGCGATGGCGTACTCGGTGGTCCCCTTCGACTGGTACACGGTCGCGATGCGCTTCTGCTCCACCGCGCGGGCACGCTCGAGCAGGCGCGTCATCTCGAAGAGCGCGCTGTCGAACTCCGACATGAGATAGAACGCACGGGCGCGCTGCCCGTGCAGCCAGTAGTCGGACGTGTCGCGCTTCATCGCTTCGGCGTACTGCGTGACCGCCTTGGCGAAGTTCCCCTCCGAGTACGACTTCCAGGCGGCGTACTGAAGGGCCCCGATGTAGAAGCGCGGACGGAAGAAGCCCGAGCGCTGCGCCTTGTTGCTGGCCAGCTCGATGAGCTGCTGGTCGAACTGCGCGAAGAGGAACGGGTTCTTCTGGAGCGCGACGTTGAGCAGCGAGTCGATCTGTCGAACGAAGGGCGATTCCGGGCCGAGGTCGCGGGAGGTCAGGTAGCCGCGGACGCGCTCGAGGTTGAAGGCGTGGAGCGCGACGCGCCGGGCGTACAGCGCGTCGGCCGAGCCGGGGTCGAGACGCGTCGCCCAGAAGAAGGCGTCGGCGGCGCGCGCGAGATCGGACTCGAGGGCGCGGAGGCCGACGTCGAAGTACGCCTGCGGATCGTTGGTGTCGGCGGCGGCGGCGAGCGCGGGACGCAGCGGGATGGGCTCGTGGACGCCGCGTGGTGGCGCGCCGGTAGCACACGCGGCGACCGCGACCGCCCAGACGAGAACCAGCCAGCGTTCGATGAAGCTCCAGCTCCTCATGCCGCGCCTCCGTACTCGCACACATCTAGTGGCGCTGCAAGGAATCCGGCAAGTGGTCCATGGCCCGCGGTCCAGTCAGCCGGACACCTCGCAGTCCCGCGTGGAGGACAGGTTCCCGAGGGGCCAGCGGGCGCGCGCGCCGGAAGTCCTGTCTTTCCAAGAGGTTGGTGCCGAGCGTGGGACGCCTCGAACATGGCACCCCGCCTGCCTTCGTTGGGTGCGACGCTGTGCACAATCATTCGGAGGAACAATGAAGCGATATCTCGTTCGCTCGGTGCTCGCCGTGGCCGCGGTCGTGTCCTTTGCCGCGCCGGCCAGCGCGCAGCTCGCCACGGAGAGTGGCACGCCGGCGATCAGCCTGACGCCGTACGTCGGCTACATGGTGTTCGGCGATTTTCTCGACGGACCGCTCGGCACCAGCCTGTCGAGCGACAACGCGATGGTGTTCGGCGGGCAGGTGGGGCTCGGCCTGACGAAGAACATCGCGCTGGTGGGGAACGTGGCGTACGGTGAATCGAAGTGGAGCGTGCGGGTGCCGATCCTCGGCGGCATCTCCCTGGGTGACGCCAACGTGCTGCTGTACGACGCGGGGCTCCAGCTCATGATGCCGGTGGGTACCGGTGGCATCACGCCCTTTCTTCAGGGCGGTGCCGGGGCGATGAAGCTGTCGGTGGACAACTCACTGGTGAAGACGTCGGGTACCAACTTCGTCGGCAACGTCGGCGCGGGAGTGGACGTGCAGCTCTCCCGCGCGATCGGACTCCGCCTGATGGCGAAGGATTACATCGGCAAGGTGGACTTCGAGGAAGCCACGGGAATCCCGGTCGAGGGCGACGTGGCGCACAACTTCGTGTTGAGCGCGGGCGTGAAGATCGGGTTCTGAGGAGCGGGAAGCGGGAAGGGGGAATCGGGAATCGGGGAACGAGGAAGGGCCGGCGAGCATCGCCGGCCCTTTCCTTACCTCCGATTCCTTAATTCCTGATGCCGCTGCCGTTCATCCGCCTAACGAGCGCAGCGCCCGGATGGCGGACTGATTCCCCTGAGCGGCGGCGCGGCGGTACCATTCGGCGGCCTGGGCGGTGGAGCGAGGGACTCCGCGGCCGCGCTGGTACATGAAGCCCAGGTTGTACTGCGCCTCGGCGTTCCCCCGCTCGGCGGCCATGCGGAACCAGCGCACCGCCTGCTGATCGTCGCGCGCGACGCCCTCGCCGCCCGCGTACATCCAGCCGAGGTGGTTCTGCGACCAGCTGTGTCCCTGGGCGGCGGCCTTCCGGAACCAGGCCGTCGCTTCGCCGATGTTCCGGCGCACGCCGGCTCCACTCTCGTAGGCGCGGCCGATGTGCGACTGCGCTTCGGCGTTGCCGAGGAGGGCGGCGCGCCGGCAGACCGGGAGTGCCTCGTCCGACCTGGCCTCGATGAGCGCCGTACAATCACCCGACGCCGGCTTCTCGCTGCGCGGCACGGCGGTGGTGGTCGCGGGAGGGCCGCCGAACGCGGCGCCAGGGTCCGCGATCGTTCCGCCGGCCTCGCTGGTCACGCGGTCCGGCGAGGTACCGGCGGCCGGGCGCGCACTCCGGCGCGCCCCCGTGGGCGATGTCGCCCGCGGAGTGGAGCGCCCAGTCGTGGTCGCCTCGCGCGTCGGCGTAGCGGCTGGGGCCGGAGATGGCGTCTCGGTGAGTGCGCTCACCGCCGCGGGCTCGGGCACGATGGCCGCCGCGGCTAGCGGCTGACCGGCGACCGGCGCTTCGGAGTCGGCGGCGGTGACCGGTGTCGCACCCTCGTCCACCGCGCCCGCGCCGGCCGCGACGTCGTTGGAGGACTGCGTGGCGAGCGCCACCAGGACGATGAAGAGCACGATCGCCGCGAGGGCACCCACCAGCAGCTTCGAGCCGGAGCGCCAACCCGAGTAGGCGCGCATCTCATCGGCCCAGGCGATTTCGGCGTCGTCCTGGAGCTCGTCACCGGGGTGGCGCGCCAGCCGCCCGCCGGCGGCGGAAAGCTCGCCGGCCGCCGTGCGCTCGACTGGGCGCTCGTCTGGGCGGTCGTCGTCGATCGGTGACGGTGGTGTGACGGGGAGGACCGGCACCTCTCGCGGCGTCGACTCGGGGACGAGCTCGAGTCGGGGTGGGAGGTGGATGACGCGCGGGCTCTCCTCCTGACGCGGCACGTCCGTCCGAGGCACGTCCGCGACCGGATGATCGACGCGCGGAGTCTCGCCCGTCGAGATGTCGTGACGTGAGGTGCTCTGAAGCGGGATGTCCTGTCGAGGGATGTCCTGGCGCCGGATGTCGGCCCGGGGCAGGTCGCGCGGCGAATCGTGGCGCGAGACATCCATCGTCGGTCGTGGCTGGTGAGGCTGCGCGGCGCCGATCTCCGGCGCGCGGCGGACCGGCGCCACCGTGAGCACGTGGATGCGCGACCCACGCCAACTGGTGGGTCGAAGCGCCAGCGTCACCAGATGTCCGCGCTCGTTCGATCGCGCCAGCAGTTGAAGCTCATCGTCAGGCGCCGCCATCTCGCCGACGATCGAGTATCGATCTTCCGTCGCCGACTGAATGGCGCGGAGCAGCGAGTCGCGTGACTCGTCCGCGGGGTGCAGCTCGACGGTGAAGGTATCGCGTGAGCTCATCGGCATCGCTCCTCCTTTCCGGCTACCCATCCATCGATACGAATGCCGTTGGTCTCCCGCTCCAGGGAGAGCGGGAGGCGGTCAGTTGCCCGCCCAAGCTGTGCGAGAACCCTGCCAAAGCGTCGGGCGACATCGACCGGGCGAACGAAATAATACAGGGGGATGGTCCAGGACCCCGGCCGCAGACCATACATCTCCCGAAGGCGCTCCGGCGGCGGGAAGAGGCTGCCGAGGTAAACCTGCGCCTTGGCGGCGATTCCACCCGCGGCCCGGGCCTCCCGATAGGCGATGGGGAGCTCCACGGGCGCGGCCAGCAGGAAGTCGCCCGCTACGCGCACCAGCTCATCGTCCTCGGCGTCGTGAGCGAACGACGCCAGCACGCTCGCCGGCACGGGGGCGCGGAGGAGCTCCCACGCCAACGACAGTGTGGTGTACACGAAACGCTCCACCCCCCACTCCCGGGCGCGAGCGAGCAGCGAGCGCCAGCGCATGGCGGGGGCGTAGCGCTCCACGGTGGCCGCCACGTCGGCCAGATGACGAAGCCGCACACGGAAGTGGTGGTGATAAGACGCGTGCAGGCAGAGATGCAACAGCAGATCTTCCGGAGCGAGCACCCAGGCTTCCTGCCCCGCGATGCGAGCCGGCTCGGCGCGGTCCCACAGGCGCTCCAGGTCGATGCGGAAGGGACTGGTGGGCAGCTCGAGCGTCCAATGCACCTCCACGGGAAGGGACCGCTGGCGCGTGTAGCGCGGAAGGTGATGGAAGCTCGCCCGCACGGCTCCGAGATCGGCCTGGGCGGACGCATCATACCCGAGCCCGGCCATCAGCTCCTGCACCTTCTCCAGGTCGTCGCTCCGCACGAGGACGTCGATGTCGCGCATCCCGCGCAGCGCGGCGTTGCCGTACACACCCTCCGCCAGCGCCGCGCCCTTGAGCACGATGACCGGGAGACCGGCCAGCTCGAAGGCGCCTAACAACTCGGCCAGCTGGCCCAGGACGCGGAGATTCTTGCCGGCGCCGGCGAGATACGCCGAGTGCAGCTGCTCCAGTACCTCCGGTGGGACGAGCGCGGCGACGCGCTCCAGCCGGCTGAAGAGAAGCGGCTGAACGTTGTGCCAGGACGCATGGCGGAGCACCATCGCCCAGTCGCCGGCGTCGAAGCGGCTCACCCGCCCGGCGGCGGCCGGCTCGCGGGCGGCGAGCAGGGCGGCCAGCAGCAGCTCACCGTCCGCCCGAGCCGGGCGGCCGGTTCCGAAGCCGGCCGCCGACTCGTCAGGCGGCACCGGGTGCCGAGCCATACAGTCGCTCCCGCGCGTATCGCCGCATGAAGCGCATCGCTTGCGGCAGCC
>DATFFZ010000176.1:0-32367 GCA_035249845.1 Gemmatimonadaceae bacterium | reverse complement strand
GGCGAAGGCGCGCGCCAGCCGCTCGCGGCGCCCGCCGCCCTCGCCGCCTAACGAAGCGAGAAAATCCACCGCCGCCCCCGCGCCGGCGATCCCCTCGTGGTTCTGCGTGCCGGTCTCCAGGCGGTCGGGCACGTTGTTCGGCGCCGGCGCCAGCTTGGGGACGTCCAGCTCCCGCGCCAGCGCCTCGCGCGCGTACAGCACCCCGATGTGCGGCCCGTAGAACTTGTACGCCGAGCACGACAGGAAATCGCAGCCCATCGCCGGCGCGTCCACCAGCACGTGCGGCGCGTAGTGCACCGCGTCCACGAAGGTGAGCGCACCCGCCGCCCGCGCCATCGCCGCCGCCCGCGAGACGTCGCTGATCGTCCCGATCGCGTTCGACGCCGCGCCGATCGCCACCAGCCGCGGCCGCTTCGCGATCGCGCGCTCCAGATCCTCCCGGTCCAGCCGCCCCGATTCGATGTCCATCCGGACCACCCGCACCCGTACGCCGCGCTCCCGCTCCAGCGCTCGCCAGGGCGCAATGTTGGCGTGATGGTCGAGCTCGGTGACCACCACCTCATCCTCCGGACCCCACGCCCGGCCCAGCGCCCGCGCCAGGTGAAAGGTGAGCGTGGTCATGTTCGCGCCGAACGCGACCTCGGCCGGCGAGACGTTCAGGAAGTCCGCCAGCGCCTGACGAGCGCCGGCGATGATGGCGTCGGTCTCCTCGCTGGTCGGATACGACCAGTGGGTGTTGGCGTTGTGCCGGAGCATGTAGTCGCGCATCGCCTCCGGGACGGCGTCCGGCACCTGCGTTCCACCCGGTCCATCGAAGTACGCCACCGGGTGTCCCCCGTGCGTCCGCTCCAGCGCCGGGAAACGCGCGCGAATCTCCTCCACACCGGCCACCCGGGAGTCGGGCTTCACCACCGTCGTCATGCGATCTCCGCTCCGGCCCAAGACTCGATCAGACGCGCCACCTCCACGTGGTCCGCCTCCTCGCCGAGGTGCCCGTGCGCCACCGTGAACAGCTCGGCGGTGAGCTGGAAGATGGGCGACGGGACCTTCTGTTCGCGCGCCACCCCGGCCGCGATCCCCATGTCCTTGTCGAGGAGCGCCAGCCGAAACGTACGCGGAAACGCGCGCGTGAGGACGCGCGACGGAAAGAGATTCTGCGACGTGTTGCTCCGCCCGCTCGACGCGTTGATCACGTCGAGCGCCACCGCCGGCGACACCCCGGCCTTGGCCAGCGTCACCAGCCCCTCCGCCAGCGACCAGATGTGCACCGCCAGCAGCGCGTTGTTCACCGCCTTGAGCGCATCGCCCGCCCCCACCCCGCCGCAGTGCACGATCTTCTCGCCAAACGCCGAGAGCACCGGACGCACCCGCTCCAGCACGCGCGCGTCGCCGCCGCACATCACGGTGAGCGCCCCCTTCTCCGCCCCGGTCACGCCGCCGCTCACCGGCGCGTCCACGAATTCCACGCCGTGCGCGGCCAACCGCTCGGCGATCCGCTTCGACGAGGCGGGATCACCCGAGGTGCAGTCCACCAGCACCGCGCCACGGGCGAGCCCGGCCAGAAGTCCCTGCGCGCCGTCGAGCAACGCCTCCACCTCCGGCGAGGCGGGGAAGCAGGTGATGACGACGTCCGCGCCGCGCGCCGCCTCCGCCGGAGTCGCCGCCGCTCGCGCGCCCCACTCGGCGGCGAAGCGCCGTGCCTTCTCCGCCGTGCGATTCCACACCGTGAGCGTGAACGGGGGCCGGGCGAGATGACGCGCCATCGGCTGGCCGATGGCGCCGAGGCCGAGGAAGGCGACGCGTGCGTCGGACAGCGAGGGGGAGGGGGAGGGGGAAGTCACGCGGCAAACATCGTCCGCCGGGGGGTGAGCGTCAACCGCGCGCCGCGATCGTGCTCGATTGGCTATAGTTCGCCGATGCTCACGCGGATCACCATCGCCGGCATGCACGCGGTCCACGCCGTGCGCGCCGTTCAGACGGCGCTGGGCGCACTCGCCGGCGTCGCCAGCGCGGACGTCCGCATGGGCGAGGCGCTGGTGGAGCACGAAGATGGCGTGACCGAGGAGCAGCTCCGCGACGCCATCGCCGTCGCCGGCTTCGACGTCCTCTCGCTCACCCGCCAGCCCCGCCGCCTGCGCCTCCTCTAGCCGGGCGTCACTGCGGGTTGAACCAGAAGCTGGCCTTGATGAGGAAGGTGTTGTCCGGGTGCGCGGCGAACAGGTCGCGGTAGTCGCGGTCCGCCGAGAAGCGCGAGGCGCCGTCGAGCGACTCGTCCCTCCCCTGCGACCAGACGAGGAAGATCGTGGACCCTGGCCGGTACTCCCACCGCACCACGGAGTTCGAGCGGAACTGCTTGAAGTTGAATCCGCCCGGCGGATCCAGCGACTCATCGGCGGGCGTGCCGGGGTCGTCGAGCTTGGCGAACGGCTTGTAGCGCTGGTCGTAGTCCTTGGCGCGCGGGCGGTCGAGCTCGCGCCAGTTGCTGTACTCCCCGGTGGCGATGAAGGGCTGCCCGTAGAACTCGAACGAGAGCTTGGGCGAGATGGTGAAGTTGATGCGCGACGTGAGGCTCACCGTCTCCTGGCGGAGGTGCGCGAAGGTGTAGTGCGTGCCGCGCGCATCGGTGATGTTGTCCACCCACTGATTGTCGTCGCGCTCCTTCTCATAGTACGCGCCCAGCGACGTGGAGAACCGGCTCGACGAGCGGTACGTGACGTACGGCTCGATCCAGTATCCCGGGGAGCGTCCGTCGTCATTGCTGAACCGCCCGCTGAAGAGCGACACGTACACGCGCTTCCGCGAATCGCTCTCCACGCCCAGCCAGCCGTTCAGCCCGTGCGAGTTGCGGATCGCCGGTCCGCCGCGAGCGTCGCGGTCGTTGAAGGTGCTGACCAAGACGTTGTTGGCGTTCGAGCCCACGTGCGCCCACCAGAAGTTCCTGAGCTGGACGTGCCAGTTGAAGTTGAAGCCGAACTGCGTGGGCAGCCCTTCCGACGTCCAGTTCGTCCAGTGGTTGAAGTTGAAGAACCCTTGCCGATAGAAGTGCTTCGGCGTGGTGAGCTGGATGGCGAACCAGTTGCGGAAGAGCTGCTCGTCGGCGCGGGAGAGGAAGCCGAGGTCGTTGATCTCGAACCCCGGCGAGAAGCGCTGGTACACCGTCTGGAAGCGCGTCACGCCCCCGCCGAACTTGCTGAACGTGATGCGCTGCGCGTCGCCGAGGAGCTCCGTGCGATCGGGATCGAAGCGCACCCGGTCGTCCACGCGCTGAAAGCGGTGCACGGCGTTCTCTTGCGTGGCCGCGATCGCCTCCGCGCTCCCGCGCACAAGGCTGCCTGACAACGACGCGAACAGCTCGTAGTTCCGGTTCCAGAAGCGACGGCGGAAATCGAGCCCGCCCGCGTACGCCTGCTCGCGGAGATACGGTCGCGTGTCGCCATCCAGATTGCGGTTCACCGCCGTGATCATGAAGCCGACGTCCCCCTGCCCGTTCCCGATCTCCTGCCGGAGACGTCCCACCGCGTAGTTCGTGAGCGGCTCGAGCGTGTAGTCGTCGGGCCCCGTCTCCCGCTGCGTCACCGCGTTGAAGACGCCCACCGAGGTCCCGCGCGCCAGCCGCCCGGTGAGCTTGGCGGCTCCCAGGATGGTGGTCGCCTGCGGACTGCGCGCGTCGCCGAAATCATCGCGCAGCGCCGGGTAGCGCCCGATGCGGCGCGAGTAGAAGAGACCGGTGCAGCCGGTGTCGATGTCTCCGCAGCTGGTGCGATAGGAGAAGATCCCGGTTCCTTCCAGGAAGAACGGACGGCGCTCGCCGAAGAACGTCTCGAACGAGGAGAGGTTGAGCACCGCCGGGTCGGCCTCCACCTGGCCGAAGTCGGGGTTGATGGTGGCATCGAGCGTGAGATTCGAGGTGATGCCGTACTTGATGTCCGCGCCTCCCGTCACCTGCTGCTCGTGCGCGAAGCCGTTCCCCTCCGGCAGGGTGACGTTCTTGGTGACCACGTACGGCATCATCTCCAGGCGTCGCGGGGTGGGAACGGCGATGAGCCCGCTCACCTCACCGGCCTGCGACACGTACCCCTGTACCTGGCGCCGGAAGAGCGGCCAGCTGATGCGCTGCCCCGTGCGCCCGATGTCGCGCACGATCAGCACCCCGAAGGTGTGCTCGCGCTTGTTGTTGAACCGAAGCTGGCTGAACGGAATCCGGAACTCCGCCACCCACCCGCGCGAATCGACGGAGGTGGCGACGTCCCACACGCCATCCCACGACGGGTCTTCGGTATTGTCGTTGTACACGTAGAAATCCCGCTTCACTCCGACGGGATTGACGATGAACTGGTAGGCGGTGTGGTTGTCGTTGTACGAGTCGATGACCAGCTTGAGCCACTCCGACTGCGTGCGCACGTCACGGCGCGAAAGGAGCGCCATGATGCTGTCGGGCGCCGGGTCGTACATGCGGCCCAGCACGTAGAGGTACTTGTCGTCGTAGGCGATGCGGACTTCGGTCTTGAAGCGCGGATCGGCCCCCTCGTTCGGCTCGTACTCCAGGAAGTGGTCGATCACCTGCGCGCTCAGCCACATCGCATCGTCATCCTTCCCATCGAGCACGGGCGGCTGGATCACGCGCGCGGCCAGGGCGGCGGTGGGGGAGGCGCGCCCGAGCGCGGCGGGGCGATCGGCGGTCGAGGCGAGCTGTTGAGCGCCGACGACCACCGGCAGCACGAGCGCGAGAAGGATGGCGATGAGGCGCATGAGACGATGGGAGATCTCGGGCCGGGGCCCCGGAGGGAGTCCGGGAGCGATGCGGCCGTCACGCCCAGCGCGTGACGACCGGGAAGTACGACACCGCTGGCCGGGAAAGGGTTTGCAGGTTCCTCGCCACCCCCGCGCCTGCGCTTGTTACCCCTGTGGGGCGCCGGTAACTTGACGCGCCCGCGCGACGGTCGATCCCCCCGGCCGACCCTCTCCACGCGCGGCACCCATCGCGTCCTCCGTACCGCTCGCTCGGCGCCACGGAGGTCCAGCGCGTCAGTCGAACAGGATGGTGTTCATGAATCAGTCGCCGCGCAAAGACGCGCCCGCGCCCGTCGCCGCGCTGCTGGCCCCGGACATACTCGCCCTCCTGAAGGATTCCCCCGCCGACGTGGCGGCGGAGACGGAGGAGCTCCACGCCGCGGACCTGGCCGAGGTGGCGGAGGCGCTTCCGGTGGAGCGCATTCCGGCATTCCTGCGTGCGCTTCCGCCGGGCCGCGCCGCCGACGTGCTGGAGTACCTCGACGAGGAGCTGCGCGCCGACGTCCTCGAGCGGATGAGCACCGCGCAGGCGGCGCAGCTCGTCACCGAGATGACGCCCGACGAGCGCGCCGACGTGCTGGAGGAGCTGGAGGAGGAGCGCGCCGACCAGATCCTCTCCGAGATCCCCAGCGAGGCGCGCGGCGAGACGGAGCAGCTGCTCTCGTATGCGCCGGACACCGCCGGCGGACTGATGACCACCGAGTTCGTCTCGGTGTCGGAGGAGCTCTCGGTGGAGGACGCGCTGCAGAGCGTGCGGGCGGCGGCTCGCGAGGGGCGCACGGAGGCGATGCACACCGTGTACACCACCGATCGCGACGACCGCCTGGTGGGAGTTCTCTCCCTGCGCGAGCTGCTGGCGGCTCCCGCCGGCGCGCCCCTCAGCGAGGCCGCCTGGACGCAGGTGGTGAGCGTATCGCCGAATGTGGACCGCGAGGAGGTCGCGCGCATCACCAGCAAGTACGACCTGGTGGCCGTCCCGGTGGTGGACGACGACCGCAAGCTGCTCGGCGTCGTCACCGTGGACGACGTGATCGACGCCATCGAGGAGGAGCAGACCGAGGACGTGCAGCGACTCGGCGGCGTGGAGCCGCTCGAGGAGCCGTACTTCCAGGCGAGCTTCTGGAGCATCGCGCGGAAGCGCGGCGGCTGGCTCACGCTGCTCTTCCTGGCGGAGATGCTCACCGGCACCCTGCTCCGCCACTTCGAGGCGACGATCGCCGGCGCGCTGGCGCTGGTGTTCTTCGTGCCGCTCATCATCAGCTCCGGCGGGAACTCCGGCTCGCAGTCGGCATCGCTCATCACGCGCGCGCTGGCGGTTGGAGACGTGGAGCTGAGGGACGCCTGGCGGGTGCTCCGACGCGAGGTCGGCCAGGGGCTGGCGCTGGGAGCGTTTCTCGGGGCGATCGGGTTCGTGCGCGCGGTGATGTGGGGGAATGGCGGCGCCGTGGGGACGGTCGTGGCGATGACGCTCGTGCTGGTGGTGCTGACCGGCACCGTGGCGGGCGCGATGATGCCCATCATCCTGAGGCGGATGGGCTTCGACCCCGCGCTGGCCTCCTCCCCGTTCGTGGCATCCTTCGTGGACGTCGCCGGCATTCTGATCTACATGACGATCGCGGTCCGAGTGCTCGCCCTGCCATAGCCGGGGATGGTCCGCTGGACCGTTGCGCCCGCTCCCGGTTGGCGGCACGTTGGATGGGGTCGTGACCGTATGGGGAGCCGGGTAGCGAACCTCTAAACGGAGCGAGGCACTATGACGACGGTGCAGCGGGTCGCGCAGATCTTCGGCGTGGTGTTCATTCTGTTGGCGTTGCTCGGGTTCTTCCAGGGGATGTCGATGGAGTCGTCGCTCCTCCTCGGCCTCTTTCCGGTGAACCTGTTGCACAACATCGTGCACCTGCTCTTCGGCCTCTGGGGCCTCGCCGCATCCCGAACCTTCGCCGCGGCGAAGACGTACGCGCAGGTGGGCGGAGTGGTCTATCTCCTCCTGGCGGTGTTCGGCTTCGTGGATCCGAGCGGGTTCGGGCTGGTGCCGCTCGGCGGGAACGACGTCTGGCTGCACGCGGTGATCGGGTTGGTGTTGGCGGGGGTAGGCTTCACGGCGAAGGACACCGCGGTCGCGCCGAAGGCCGCGTAGGGGTCGGAGGCTCCTCCGCGAGCCGCTTGCTCGCGCGGGGACAAACAACGACGCGGCATTCGGCATCCGGCATTCGGCATTCGGGGGACCAGGCGGCGAGATCTTCGCACCCGGTCCCCCGAATGCCGAATGCCGAATGCCGAATGCCGCGCTCCTTGCTTGATAGGGGGTAGGGGTATATATTGATAGTTGATGCCCTTCAGGAGCGCCTAATGCCCCACCTGACCCTTCAGATCGATGGTATGTCCTGCGGCCACTGCGTGGCCGCCGTGAAAAGCGCACTCGCCAAGATGGACGGCGTCGCCGTCGAGCAGGTCGACATCGGCTCGGCGCGTGTGACGTACGATCCCGCCCGCGTCACCCCCGAGCAGATCGTGGATGCCGTCAACGACGAAGGGTACGTGGCGTCGCGCGAGTAGGCATCGATGACCGGCATCGAGTGGAGCGTGCTGCTGGCGGGTATCGCCGCCATCGTCTGGGTGAACTGGTACTTCTTCCTGGCCGAAGGTCGGAGCGCGCGCGCTGTCGCCGGCGCGGCCGGCGTTCAGGAGGTCGTCATCGTCGTGCGCGGTGGATACGATCCGGCCACCGTTCGCGTACATCACGGCCGAGCCGTCCGGCTCATCTTCGACCGCCGCGAGCGAGACGGCTGCTCCGACGAGATCGTGATCGGCGCGCTCGGCGTGCGCCGCTTCCTCCCTCCCTTCCAGCGCACCGCCGTCGACGTCCTGCCTGAAAAGCGCGGGAGCTACGAATTCACCTGCGGCATGGGGATGCTGCACGGGACGCTGGTCGTCGAGTAGGAGACGCGGATGTCCAACGCCACCGAGACCCCGACGCGCATCACCATCCCGGTGAGCGGGATGACGTGCGCGGCCTGTCAGGCACGCGTGCAGCGCGCGCTCACGCGGCAGCCGGGCGTGGCCGACGCCGCCGTCAACCTCATGACCAACGACGCCACGGTCGCCTACGACCCGTCGCGCACGTCGCCCGAGGCGCTGGTGGACACCATCAAGTCGACCGGCTACGGGGCATCGCTCCCCATGCCGGGCGCCAGCGCCATGGCCGAGCAGGACGCACGGGACGCGGCGCGCGCGGCGGAGCTCGCGGAGCTGCGGCGGCGCGTGTACGTCAGCCTCGCGCTCGGCGCGATCGCGATGCTGCTCTCCATGCCGCTCATGACCGCGTACGCGCACCTGGGCCTCGAGCACATGGCCGATCCGTTCATGCGGTGGGCGATGCGCGTGATCGACCCACCCCTCCGCGGCGCCCTTCCCTGGCTCTATGCGATTCCGGCCACGGCGATCTCGTACGCGCTGCTGGCCATCACTGGGGTGGTGATGGGGTGGGCCGGACGTCACTTCTACGCCGGCGCCTGGGCCGCCTTCCGCCACCACTCGGCGAACATGAGCACGCTGATCGCGGTGGGGACCGGAGCAGCCTTCCTCTACTCCGCCTTCGCCACCATCGCCCCGGGCTTCTTCATCGCCCGCGGCGTGGCGCCGGACGTCTACTACGAGGCGATCATCCTCATCATCGCCCTCGTGTTGTTAGGCAACATGCTCGAGGCGCGCGCCAAGGGGCAGACCTCGGCCGCGCTCCGCGCCCTGGTGACGCTCCAGCCCCGCACCGCGCGCGTGCTGCGCGGCGGCACCGAGCAGGACGTCGCCATCGAAGAGGTGCGGAGCGGCGACCAGGTGATCGTCCGTCCGGGGGAGCGCGTACCCGTGGACGGCGAGGTCCTGGCCGGAGCGAGCGCGGTGGATGAGTCGATGCTCACGGGAGAGTGGCTTCCGGTCACCAAGGAGGCCGGCGACAGCGTGGTAGGGGGCACGCTCAACCAGACGGGCTCCTTCCGCTTCCGCGCCACCACCCTCGGCAGCGACAGCGTCCTGGCGCGCATCGTGAAGCTCATGCGCGAGGCGCAGGGATCCAAGCCGCCGATTCAGCGCCTGGCGGACCGCATCAGCGCGGTCTTCGTGCCCGTCGTCATCTCGATCGCGATCGCCACCTTCGTGGCCTGGTTCATCCTCGACCCCGGCGCCTCCTTCGTTCGCGCCATGGCGGCGGCGATCTCGGTGCTGATCATCGCCTGCCCCTGCGCCATGGGCCTGGCCGTCCCGACGGCGGTGATGGTGGCCACCGGGCGCGGCGCCGCGCTCGGCGTGCTCATCAAGGGTGGCGAGGCGCTGCAGCGAGCCGGCGACGTGACCACGGTGGTGCTCGACAAGACCGGCACGGTGACGGAGGGACGTCCCGAGGTGACGGACATCGTTCGCGCACCGAGCGCCGCATGGCGCTCGGATGACGATCTGCTGACGCTGGTGGCCTCGGTGGAGCGCCGCTCGGAGCACCCGCTCGGCACCGCCATCGTTTCCTTCGCCATGGGGCGCGGCGCTCGATTCGCCGAGGTGCGCGAATTCGAGGCAGTGCCGGGGCGGGGAGTGAAAGGGGTGGTGGAGATGGAGGGGGAAGGAGCTGGTGCTCCCACGATTCTCGTTGGCAACGAGCGTCTGATGCGCGAGTCGGGGATCGATCTCTCCGAGATCTCGACCGAGATCGCTCGACTGTCGTCTCAGGGGAAGACGCCGGTGCTCGCAGCCATCGACGGGCGGGTGGCGGGGGCGATCGCGGTGGCGGATCCGATCAAGGCCACGTCGCGCGAGGCCGTGGAGCGGTTGCGCCGGATGGGGCTCGACGTGGTCATGCTCACCGGCGACCTGCGCGCCACCGCCGAGGCCGTCGCTCGTCAGGCAGGGATCGAGCACGTGGTGGCGGAGGTGCTGCCCGAGGCCAAGGTGGCGGAGGTGAAGCGGCTTCAGGAGAGCGGTCAGGTGGTGGCGATGGTGGGGGACGGGATCAACGATGCGCCCGCGCTGGCACAGGCCGACGTCGGGATGGCCATCGGGACGGGGACGGACATCGCCGTGGAGGCCAGCGACGTGACGCTCATGCGCGACGACCTGCGCGCCGTGGCCGATGCCATCGCGCTGTCGCGTCGCACCATGAGGACGATGAAGCAGAATCTCTTCTGGGCGCTCGTCTACAACGTGATCGGGATCCCGGTCGCCGCCGGCGTGCTCTTCCCCTTTTTCAGGGTGCTGCTGAGTCCGATTCTGGCGAGCGCCGCCATGGCGCTGAGCTCGGTGAGCGTGGTCTCCAACAGCCTCAGACTTCGGCGCGCGGATTTCTCCTGATGCGCGCCTCTACCGTGGGAATGTCATGAGCGAGAACTCCAGCGCCTGCGCCTGCGCCGTGCAGGCGTCGACCGGCGACCGTAAGGCAGTGGCGGTCGATCCCGCCATCAAGTCGCGCAACCTCACCCGTCTCCGCCGCATCGAGGGGCAGGTGCGCGGTCTCCAGAAGATGATCGAGGAGGACCGGTACTGCGCCGACGTGATGACCCAGATCGCCTCGGTCCACGAGGCACTCCGCGGCGTTGGCCGCGAGCTCATGCGCAACCATCTGAAGCACTGCGCCACGGAAGCGATCCGCTCCGGCGACGACGCGCGAATGGCGGAGATGTACGACGAGATCGTGGAGCTGATGTACAGGCACGCGCGGTGAGGACCCGGAGCGCACGGGCTAGCGTACAAGGAAAAGCGCCGGTCGGTTTCACCGACCGGCGCATTCGTTTGCTGTCCCCCTCTCGCTTCTCCCCGCTCTCACGCCCTCCCGGCCCCAACCGGCTCGGGCCGCTCCGCCCGCTTCGCCGACACGCTGGCGGCCGGGCGCGCGCCGGGCGGAACGATCCCCTGCTCCAGCCAGGCGAACTCGCCCCTGAGCACCGACTGCGAGATCCGGTAGAGCGCGGCGTCGTTCACGCCGAACAGGTTGCGGAACGAGTCCTCGACCCGCAGCCGCGCCTCACGGCAGAAGAGATCCGCCAGCGCGATCGCGTTCGTGTCTCCCTTCTTCGCCAGCATCTGCGCGCGCACGATCGCCGCGCTCATGGCGAAGAGCTCCGCGCCGATGTCCACCGCGCGGAAGAGCACCATCTGACGACGCTCGAGCTTCGGGCCGAGCCGCACCATGGCGTGGAAGATCGCGCGGCCGAGCTTGCGCGTGCGGCGCTCCACCCAGCGCAGGTGTGAGCCGAGGCGACCGAACTCGTTGTAGCTCTTGAAGCCGCCGATCCAGCGGGTGGTATACCACGCGGGGTAGAACCTGGCCGACCGGCTCAGCGCGGACATCCGCTCGGCCCGCGTCGCCTCCGGATTCACCACGTCGAACGCCGTGCGGAAGTGGTGGTCCACCGCCTCACGAGCGATGAAGAGCCGCATGATCTCCGACGAGCCCTCGAAGATCAGGTTGATCCGATAGTCGCGCATGGCGCGCTCGATGGCGATCGGTGCCTCGCCGCGCGCACGGAGGGAGTCCGCGGTCTCGTAGCCGCGGCCACCACGGATCTGGAGCGCATCGTCCACGATCCGCCACCCCGCCTCGGTGTTCCACATCTTGGCGATCGCCGCCTCGAGACGGATGTCCTGCTTCCCGCGATCGGCGAGCGCGCTCGCCAGCTCCGCCACCGACTCCATGGCGAACGTGTTCGCCGCCATCTTGCCGATCATCTGCGCCACGGCTTCGTGCTTCCCGATCGGCTGCCCCCACTGGACGCGCTCGTTCGACCACTCTCGGACGACGCGCAGCATCTCCTTCGCTCCACCCGTCGCGCTGGCCGGCAGCGTGAGGCGCCCGGTGTTGAGCGTGATGAGCGCCAGCTTGAGTCCCTTCCCTTCGCCCCACAGGATGTTCTCGGCCGGGACCTTCACGTTGGTGAAGCGAATGACGCCGTTCTCGATCGCCTTGAGCCCCATGAACCGACAGCGATGCGCCACCTCCACGCCGGGCGTGCTGGTCTCGACGATGAAGGCGGTGATCTGTTTTTGCGCCTTGCCGTTCCTCATGCGATCGGGCGTGCGCGCCATCACCACCAGCAGCTCGGCGCGCGTGCCGTTGGTGCACCACAGCTTCTCGCCGTTCAGGATGAAGTGCTTGCCATCGTCGGTCGGGGTGGCGGTGGTGCGCATGTTGGCCGGATCGGAGCCGGCGTCCACTTCGGTGAGCGCGAAGGCGGAGATGGCGCCCTTCGCCAACCGGGGGAAGAAGCGCTTCTTCTGCTCTTCGGTGCCGAACAGCTTGAGCGGCTGCGGCACGCCGATGGACTGGTGCGCGGAGAGCAGCGCGGTGAGCGATCCGTCCTTCGACGTCACCATCTCGATCGCCCGGATGTAGCTCATCTGCGAGAGGCCGAGGCCGCCGTACTCCCTGGGGATCTTGATCCCGAACGCACCCATGTCGCGAAGCTCCTGAACGAGCTCCTCGGGGATGTGTCCGGTGCGGTCGATCTCGTCGGAATCGACGCGCTGGAGGAAGGCACGCAGCTTGTCCATGAACGGCTTGGCGCGCGCTTCCTCCTCGGCCGGGTATTCCGGATGAGGGTGGATCAGGTCGAGGCGCAGTCTTCCGAGGAACAGCTCGCGAAGAAAGCTCGGCTCCGTCCACTCGCTCTCACGCGCCGCTTCAGCGACGTCGCGCGCCTCTTTTTCGGTGGCGAGGGACTGCGTCGTATCGGCCATTGATGGTCTCGATGAAGACGTTTCCTCGGCTCGCGTGGGACACGGGGACTCGCGGCGAGGGACGGCCGCAGCCGTCGACTTGAAGTTACATTCCGGGGCAACTTCCGTACAATCGCATATGGCCGATATCGTCACGCCGCTGGCGGCGTCCGATGCGGATGCGGGGGCCCCTGTCTCATATCTTGCCGCAGGAGCGTCCCGACCCCCACCAGCGCGATCACACCAAAGGCAAACCACTGAAAGGCGTAGCTCTGGTGCGACCCCTCGCTCAGCTCGGGGAGCGGCAGCCGCACCGGCGTGCCGTCCGAGGGAGGCGCCTCGCTCAGCGCCACCACCACGATCGGCTCCACCTCGTACGGCAGCGTCGCGCGCAGCGTGTCGGGATCGAGCCGCCGCCAGGCCCTCGGGTTCCTGGGCGAGCGCACGGCGCCAGCCGGCGCCGTCGAGAAGAGGTCGACGTACCCGGTGATGGTGGTATCGCGCCCCTCTACCTCCCGCCACTGCTCGAGCGCCACGGTGGTCGCATCAGGAGAGTACAACCACCCGCGGTTGACCAGCACGGCGCGCGCCCCTTCGCGCACGAGCGGAGTGATGACGTACACGCCAGGCGATCCCTGCCGCGATCGCCCGGTGAGCACCAGCTCCTGTCCGTAATCGAAGCTCCCCCTCATCTGAACACGCCGGTAGCGCCGGGTGCTGTCTTCCGGCAGCGCCCCGACCTCGACCGGCGCCTCCCGCATCCGCGACTCCACCCGCGCATTCAGCGCCCGCCGCTGCGCCAGACGGTCGAGCTGCCAGAAGCCGAGCCGAAAGCAGACCGCGGCTACGACCACGGCGAGAAGAACGGCGACGATGTCCCGGCGAGACATGACACCGAAGATACATCGGAGGGGGGAGGAACTGGGAACAGCGCGGCATTCGGCATTCGGCATTCGGCATTAGGGGCCTCGGCGCAGAGATTCCGTCGCGGGAGCCCGAATGCCGAATGCCTAATGCCTAATGCCGCCGTTGCCGTTGCCGTTCTCCTCCCTCCTCCCTCCTCCCTCCTCCCTCCTCCCTCGAATGCATTGCTCCTCGCTCCCCGCCGAGGCACCTTCTTTCGTCCGCAACCCCGGAGCTCTCATGCCTCGGCTGCGCTGCATCTCGCTCATCTCTCTCCTCGGCGCGGTCTCGCTTCAGGCGCAATCGCCGGCCGTGCCCGTCGGCGACAATCTCGTGGCCGAGGGACTGCCGAGTATTCCCCTCGAGCTCGCCGATGCCGTGGCGCGGTACACCGAGTTTCGGACCGCGCGGCTCTGGGATTGGCATCCGACGCGGCGGGAGATGCTGATCGGGACGCGTTTCGCGGACGTCGTGCAGCTGCACCACCTGGGGATGCCGGGGGGCGCGCGTACCCAGCTCACCTTCTTTTCTGATCGCGTTCTGAGCGCGCGCTACCGCCCCGGGACCGGGGCATACGTGGTGTTCAGCAAGGACGTCGGTGGTGGAGAGTTCTTCCAGAACTACCGTCTCGATCTCGCCACCGGCGAGATCACGCTGCTCACCGACGGCCGCTCCCGCAACTCGTTAGGCGTGTGGTCGAGCGCGGGTGACCGCATGGCGTACACCTCCACCCGGCGCAACGGCCGCGACACCGACATCTGGATCATCGATCCCGCCGATCGCGGCTCCGATCGGCTCCTGGCCGCGCTCGAGGGTGGTGGGTGGAACGTGGCGCAGTGGTCCCCCGACGACCGCTCCCTCCTCGTCCAGCAGTTCATCTCGGTGAACGAGAGCCATCTCTGGCTGGTGAGCGCCGGCACCGGCGAGAAGCGGCGCATCACGCCCGCGGGTGGCTCCGAGACGGTGCGCTATACCGACGCCGAGTTCGCGCCCGGCGGCCGCGGCATTTACGCCACCAGCGACCGCGGCTCGGAGTTTCAGCACGTCGTGCACCTCGATCTCGCCACCGGGCGCGAGCGACCGCTGGCCACCGAATCCCGGTGGGACGTCGAGAGCATGGCGCTCTCACCCGACGGGAGCACCATCGCCGCGGTGACCAACGAAGATGGCGTCTCGACGCTCCGCTTCCTCGACACCACCGGCAGGGTGATCGGCGCGCCGAAGCTTCCGGCCGGCATCGTGAGCGATCTGCGATGGCATCCCCTGGGTCGCGAGATCGGCTTCTCCATCAACTCCACGCGCTCACCGAGCGACGTCTACTCGCTCGACCATCGCACCGGCGCGCTGCGGCGTTGGACGACGAGCGAGACCGGTGGACTCGAGACCGGGTCGCTGCCGGCGGCCGAGCTGATTCGGTGGAAGTCGTTCGACGGACGAATGATCTCGGGGTTCCTCTATCGTCCTCCGTCGCGCTTCACCGGGAAGCGGCCAGTGATCATCAACATCCATGGCGGCCCGGAGGGACAGGCGCGCCCGGTCTACCTCGGCCGGCTGAACTACTACCTGAACGAGCTCGGCGTGGCGCTCATCTACCCGAACGTGCGCGGCTCGACCGGCTACGGAAAGTCGTTCGTGAGGCTCGACAACGGACTGAAGCGCGAGGACAGCTACAAGGACATCGCCGCGCTGCTCGACTGGATCACCACGCGCGCGGAGCTCGACGCCGGCAAGGTGATGGTCACCGGCGGCAGCTACGGCGGCTTCATGACGCTGGCCGTGGCCTCGAACTACAGCGACCGCATCTGCTGCGCCGTGGACGTGGTCGGGATCTCGCATCTGGGTACGTTCTTGGAGAAGACGGAGAGCTACCGTCGCGATCTCCGACGCGCCGAGTATGGTGATGAGCGCGACCCGCGGATCCGCGCCTTCTTCGACCGCACCGCCCCGCTCACCAACGCCCACCGCATCACCAAGCCGCTCTTCGTGGTGCAGGGCGCCAACGACCCGCGCGTCCCGCGCCAGGAGGCCGAGCAGATCGCCGCCGCGGTCCGCAAGAACGGTACGCCGGTGTGGTTCCTCATGGCGATGGACGAAGGCCACGGCTTCGCCAAGAAGAAGAACGCGGACTTCCAGTTCTACTCGACGGTGATGTTCGTGAGGGAGTTTCTGACCAGGGAATCGGCAGTTCCCTGAGCCAGAGCGGGACTCGCCACTCGGCGCTCGGCTTTCGCAGCCGAGTCCCGATGACCGATGGCCGAGTCCCGCTCTTGTTCCTACTCGCTCTTGAGCGCCAGCTGGGGATCCACCTTCGTCGCGCGCCTGGCCGGAATCAGGATCGCGGCCACCGCGGCCAGGAGGAGCGTCGATCCCATGCCGACGAAGGTGACCGGGTCCAGGGGCTCCACTCCGAAGAGCTGAGCGGTGAGCGCTCGCGTCGCCACCGTCGCCAGGAGGAGACCCACCGCCACCCCCACCACCGCCAGCACCAGGCCGTTCCACATCACCAGCGCGATCACGCCACGCGCGTCGGCGCCGAGCGCCATGCGGACCGCGATCTCGCGCCGGCTGAGCCCCACCACGAAGGCGATCACGCCGTAGATCCCGATGGCGGCCAGCAGCAGCGCCACCACGCCGAACACCGTCAGCATCACCGAGCCGAAGCGCGCGCTGGCGGTTTGCGTACGCATGTCATCGGTGAGGAGGCTGACGTCGAACACCGGGATCGAAGGATCGACCGTCGCCAGCACCGCACGCACGTCGGCGCCCTCGATGCGCGCACCGGGCTTCGGGAGGATGGCGATCTCCATCCGCCGGTCGGCGCGCTGGAGGAGCGGGAAGTAGATGTCGGGCTCCACTCCCGAGCCTGTGAGATCGGTGCGCAGATCGCGAAAGCGCGCGTTCGCCGCCACACCGACCACGGTCGCTTCCGGTCCGCCCGGATTCCCGAGACGAACGCGCTGGCCGATCGGATCGAGCCCAGTCCACACCCGATCGGCCATCGCCTGACTCACGATCACCACCGGCGGCGAGCTGTCGCGATCGGCGGCGGTGAAGGCGCGCCCTCGAACGATCGGGATGCCTAACGTGGAGAAGAAGCTCGGTGACACCAGGTGCCGGTAGTAGCGCAGCCCTTCGCTCCGCCCATCCGGTACCACGATCGCGGCGCTGCTGACGCCGCTGAAGGGGAGGTCGGAGCTGATGGACACCGACGCCACACCGCGCATCTCCTCGAGCTTGGGGAGCAGCTCGTTCACGAAACGAAGTCGCGCTGGTCCGTCGAAGGCGGGCGCCGGCAGGTTGAGCCGCACGGCGGTGATCCCCTCCGGGCGGAATCCCGGAGACACCGCCAGCTCGCGCTGGAACGTGCGCAGCATGAGCCCGGCCCCGATGAGGAGCACCAGCGCGATGGCCACCTCGGCCACCACCATCCCCTGCTGCAATCCGATCCGCTTGATGCGGCCCAGCCCACCCCCGGCGGCAGCGCGCGCGCCCTCGCGGAGTGCGTCGCTCAGATTGGCGCGCGCGCTCCGAAGCGCCGGCACCAGGCCGAAGAGCACGCCGCAGAGCGTGGTGAGCGCGATGCCGAAGCCCAGCACGCGCACGTCGACGCGCGGGCGCGCGAAGCTCGGGAGCAATCCCTCGGGGATGAGTGGCACCAGGGCGCTCGCTCCCCAGGCCGCCACGATCACCCCCGCGATTCCGCCGGCGGCCGAGAGCACCAGCGCTTCCGTCAACAGCTGCCTGACGACGCGGCCGTGGCCGGCGCCGAGCGCGAAGCGCAGCGCGATCTCCCGCTGCCGCCCGGTGGCGCGCACGAGCTGGAGGCCGGTGACGTTGGCGCAGGACAGGAGCAGGAAGAGGAGCACGGCGCCGAAGACCACGACCAGCAGCCGCTCGGTGCTGCCGAGGTAGTTCTCGCGCAGCCCGAGGATCTGCACGCCTCGCTCGCGATTCGTCTCGGGATATGCGGTCGTGAGGCGGGCGGCGACGCCATCGAGGTCGGTCTGCGCCTGCGCCATCGTGACGCCGGGCCTGAGCTGCCCGATCGCCGCCAGCCAGCGGTTCCCCCGCGCCTCGAGCGCCGCCGCCGACATCTGCACCGTCTGCATGAACGAGGGGATCCAGACGTCGGTGCCGAAGGAGAAGCCCTTGAACCCCGGCGGCATGATGCCGACCACGGTGAACGGGCGGTCGTTGAGCGTGATGGATTGGCCGACCAGCCGCGCGTCGCCGCCGAAGCGCGTCCGCCAGAGCTCGTCGCTGATCACGGCGACCGGATTGGCGTCCGGGGCGCGGTCCTCGTCAGGCAGGAAGGTACGCCCGCGCGCCGCGCTCACTCCCAATATCGGGAAGAAGCTGGGGGACACCGCCTCGGCCTCCACCCGCTCGGCGTCGTCGCCCCGGCGAAGGTTGAGCGACGTGGAGTTGTAGACGGAGAGCCGCTCCAGCGTGCGATTCCCCTCGCGCCAGTCGGCCACCTCCGGCATCGACGCGCCGCGGATGTCGCGCTCCGGTCCGGCCACGCCCCAGAGCACCACGATCCGCTCCGTCTCGGCGAAGGGAAGGGGCCGCAGCAGCGCCGCATCCACCAGGCTGAACACCGCCGTGCTGGCCCCTACGCCTAACGCGAGGGTGGCGATGGCGGCCAGGGTGAACGCCGGCCGCATCCGCAGCGTGCGGATGGCGAAGCGGAGATCCTGAAGGAAGCTGTCCACGTCGTGTCTCCGAGATGTTTTCAGCGCGAGAGCGAAGCTCCGATCGCGGCTGCTATAGGCACGCTCGGTGCCAGTTGGCGCAGATCGTAAACCGCTGTGGGGTAACTACTTGGGAGAGCGCCGCGGCGGCGCTGGTGGTCGGAGCCGGGAACCGTTGTCCCACTACCGAACAGCTCGACCGCCGTTGACCGCCGATGTGCGATCCACCTCGCGGATCTCGAATCCAGTCACCTATCCGCGACGACTTTCGCACTCCGCGATCAGAACAGACTCATCTGCTCGCCGATCTCTCTGGGATCGACCGTCCGCTGACCCAGGAGGCGTTGGATCTGTCTCGCCGACGCCGGGCTGTGTCCCGCGAAGTGGTTGTTCACGTAGCCGTACACCGCCGTGACCTTCTGCGCGAGCGGGACGAGGACCGTGGCCCACTGCTCCAGCTCTCGGGTGCGGTCGTGCTGGATGCGCGAGTAGTCGACGATCTCCCGGTTCGGCCCCATCCACCGGACGTACGCGAAGTCCGCCGTCGGCTGTTCGGCGAGCGCGAGCATCGTCTTCCGCGGAATCCAGCGTCCGTCGCTCAGCGCCACCGCCACGTTGAGCTCGGCCAGCAGTGCCAGGATCCCTTCGTGAATCCATCCACGCTGCCGGAACTCCACGGCGAAGCGAAGGTCGCGCGGGAGCTTCGGGAGGAAGGAGGTGAGTGCCGGTAGCTCCGCCGGCGAGAAGTCGGGTCCCAGCTGGATGAGAATCGGGCCGAGCTTGTCGCCCAGCTCTCGCGCGCGCTCGAGAAAGGTGTCGGTGCTCTCGTCCGCGTCGCGCAGCCGCCGCTCGTGCGTGATCTCCTGCGGCAGCTTGAGCGCGAAGGTGAACCCCGGCGGCGTTCGCTCCGCCCACCCGCGCACCGTTCTCGCCGGCGGGATGGCGTAGAAGGTGGAGTCCACCTCCACCGTCTCGAACGCGCGCGCGTACAGCGCCAGAAAATCCACCGCCCTGGTGCCGCTCGGAAAGAACGGCCCGACCCACGCGTCGTAGTTCCACCCTTGCGTGCCAATGTGGATGGCCATGGGGGGAATGGGAGGTCAGCGGGCGCCGACTGTCAAGGACAGCGGGACTCGGGCATCGGGACTCGGCCATCGGGACTCGGGACTCGGCGACCGGTCGAGATCGTGACCGCCAGAGCCGAGTCCCGATGGCCGAGTGCCGAGTCCCGATGGCCGGTCCACTCCTTGCTCCCGTTCCCGGCGACGACTCAAGGGAGGCTACAATGGAGCGCGAGCCTGATATGGCGAAGACGCCGGTGGGAGAGGGGGATCCGATGGCTGATGCGGTGGACAAGCTGGCGGACTCGACGTCGGCGGAGCGGCACGCCGAGCCGCAGACGGCGAGTGACGTCGTGAGTGAGAGCGTGGGTGGCGTGACCGGGACGGTGGCCGGGGCGGCGATCGGTGCGCTGGCCGGCCCGATCGGCGCCGTGGTGGGCGGCATCGCCGGCGCGATCGGAGGCTGGTGGGCCGGCCGCACGGTGTCGGAGGCGGTGTCGAGCTTTTCCGAGGAGGACGACGAGTTCTATCGCACCTCCTACGAGAGCGCGGACTACCGGCTCGCCGACCGGAGCTACGAGGACGTGCGTCCAGCGTACCAGCTCGGCCACCTCGCTCGCCACAATCCCGACTACGCGGGGCGGGCCTTCGAGGAGATCGAGCCCGATCTGGAGCGCGGCTGGTCGAGCGCCGACCTCCGCTCCCGCTCGGGCGAGTGGACCCGCGTGCGCAAGCTGGCCCACGACGCGTACCATCGCGGCCACGGCAACGAATCCACCCCACGCCGCATCGGCGAGATCACCAACGCCGCGCGGCAGAAGATGCATGACGATACGACGGGCGGGGGGATCGCACCTTAGAGAGCGGGGAGCGGGAAGCGGGAAGCGCAGGCGGAGACGGTAGTCATCGGGTGTCCCGGCGCTCCCCCCTTCCCGCTCCCCGCTCCCCGCTCCTCACCGATATGTCTCGAAAAACCCAATCCCCTCCCCCTCCACCGGGTCCCCCCACACCCGGCCGCGAATCCGCATCCGTCCTTTCATCTGGATGAAGTAGGGCCTCGTCAGGCGGCGCGCCGCGGTGGCGTCGCCGCGCTCGAGGAGAGGGAGGCGGGTGTCGGTGCCGAGGGCATCGTCGATGGTCAGCGTCACGATCAGCGTGTCGCCGCCGCGCGCGTCGGCGAATTCCGCGGTGGCGGGGACGCGCACCGTGGCGCCGTTCACCTCGATCGTTCGCGCATCGTCGTAGCGGACCTGGCGCGGGCGGAAGAGGCCGCGGAAACCCAGAGCGTCGACGACGTACACGAAGAGCGGCGGCGGGGTCACGTCGTCGTCAGGCGGATGGACGCGGCCGTAGAGCACGCCGTACGGACCGGCGCGGGCCGCCCCCCACTCCCAGGTGACGCCGCGCCACACGCCCCAGTTGTGGTCGTGATACGCCTGCGCGTCCGCGTACCGCTCGCATCGTGGCCCCGCGCAGATGCGTCCCGTCGCCACTGCCCGGAGCGCGGGAACCGCGTAGCCCGAGGTGAAGCGGCCGCTGGCCAGCGTCGCGCCGGGAAAGTAGGCGCGCGGGGCGGGTGTCACGATCAGATCGAGCCGGAGCGGCACTCCCGTCCCTTCCTCGCGCGCCACGGCGCGCACCGCGTAGCGCGCATCCGGCAGGAGCTCCACGGTGGACTCGCCGATCCGGAGGTCCGCGTCCTCCGTCGAGAACCGAATCGCCGGCGGACGCGCGCCGGCGCTGAACCGGCGCGTGCGTCCTCCCTCCTCCCGCAGCGTCACGACCACCTGACCGCCCCACTCCCCCTCCGGAATCTCACCGCCGAGGATGAAGGAGATGAACGCCCAGCGCTTTCCGTCCTCCGACAGCACGTTGAAGTAGTGCCACTCCCCCCAGCTCTCGCGGTTCTCCACGTCGGCCGGAGGAAGGTGAAAGCGGTCGATCTCGCCGTACAGCTCTCGCGGCGTCGGCGACCGCCAGCGGCGGTCTCCTTCGTCATCCACCCACCGCCCCGCGGACAACGGCGCCGCCGCTCCCACCGCGGCGCTCAGCGAGGGGATCTCGCCCGCCGCGCGAACCGCGATCTCCCGATCGCCCGTGCGGAGATACAGCAGCTTCCCCTCCACCTGCGGCGCGGCGGCGGCGATGGCGCTCGTCAGGCGCGGCGACTGGAGGAGCTGGCGGTAGATGAAGCGCGCGTTGTCGATCGAGAAATAGAGCCCGCCGACGCCGCCCGTCTTCATCACCTCGATGTCGAGCCCTTCCGGCAGGAGCGTCAGCGACCCTCCGCCCACCAGCTTCTCATCGCGCGCCTGCGACAGCAGCGCCTCGCCGATGGCGAGCAGCACGATCATCACGCCCACGCCCAGCCCGTAGCCGACCAGGAGGAACGCGGTGCGCCACGGGCGGTGGGTGAGACTGCGCCGGGCGAGGAGACCGATCACCGCGCTTCGGCCCAGGGGGGGCGGAGCCCCGGGCGCGGCACCGTGAAGTGGAGGCTGGCGTCGTCCTCACCCACGATGCGCTTGGCCAGCTCCGCTTCGCCGGCGTCGCGCACGCGTCGCGCCGGATCGGCCAGCAGGCTCGCCGCCTCGTCAGGCGTGAGCGTGGCCACGTACACATCGGCCCACGGGCCGTAGTCGAAGCGCAGGTGCGCGGCGCGCGCGGCCGCGTCGCTGATCAATGGATGCGTCGCCCGGATCGGCACGGTGAGGATGGGGTGGAGCGCCGGGAGTCGCATGTCCACCCCGTTGATCTCGCTCGGATCGAAGTGCCCGACCGGCGAGCCGTGCGGGAACGATCGCTCGATGGCCGACACCTCCGCCGCGCTCAGCTCGATCGGCTCGAAGCTCACGCGACACTGGTGCGCCGTCGCTTCCCCCTTGGCCAGGAGCGAGCGCACCTCGTCGCACTCCCGTCCGTCGAACAGGTACGCCACCAGCGTTCGGAGCGGCCACCGCCGAACACGCTCGCCGTTCGACGCCGCGACGCGACCGAGACCCTGAACGTGCACGAGCACTTCACGATCGAGCATGCGACACCTCATCGACGATGCGCCCGTCGCGCATGTGGACGATCCGGCGCGCCGATCGCGCCAACTCCTCGTCGTGCGTCACGACCACCAACGTCGTCCCATCGGCGTTGAGCCGATCGAACAGCCGGATGATCTCCGCTCCGGTGGCGGCGTCGAGCTCCCCCGTCGGCTCGTCCGCCAGCACGAGCCTCGGCCGATTCGCCAGCGCGCGCGCGATCGCCACCCGCTGCTGCTCACCGCCCGACAGCTGCGACGGCCGATGCCGCTCGCGCGCCGAGAGCTCCACGTACGACAGAAGCTCCTTCGCCCGCGCGCGCCGCGCCGGCTTCGACATCCCCGCCTCCGCCATGGGCAGCTCCACGTTCTCCAACGCGCTCAGAATCGGAACCAGATAGAAGCGTTGAAAGACGAAGCCGATGTGCTCCAGGCGGAAGCGCGTGACGTCGGCATCGCTCAGTCGCGAGACGTCGCGTCCGGCGATGCGCACTTCCCCGCCGCTCGGCCGATCGATCGCGCCGAGCAGATTGAGCAGCGTCGACTTCCCACACCCCGACGGTCCCACGATCGCCAGGTAGTCCCCCTCCGCCACGCTCAGCGACACGCCCCGCACGGCGTGCACCGACTCGCCTTCCATCTCGTAATCGCGTCTCACGTCGCGCGCCACCACCAGCTCGTCCGCCGTCACCGTCATGCCACCGCTTCCTCGCGCAACGTCCGCGCGATGGGAAGCGACGCCGCTCGCCACGACGGGTAGGCGCCCGCGGCGATGCCGGCCAGCACGAGCAGACCCAGTGCGGTCCAGGCCGCCCTCGGTTGAAACAGGAAGAAATCGATCGCGCTCGGCAACCCGGGGAAGCGCGAGAGGATGGCGTTCAAGTATCGGGCCGTGAGGAGCCCCAGGGCGAGCCCGAATGCGGCGCCGCCCAGCGTGATCGCCGCCCCCTCGAGCAGCACCTGCTGCACCACGTGCGCGCGCGACACGCCGATCGCCCTCAGACTCGCGATCTCCCCCACCCGCTCGTTCACGCTCACGGTCATGAGCGTCGTCACCAGCAGAAAGCCGACGACCAGGCTGACGGCGCCCAGAATGACCGAGAGCTGTCGGAAGTAACTGAGACGCTGGTCCACGGTGGCCAGCGCCGTCGCGGTGGAGATCGCGTCCACGCGCGGAATGTTCGCCTCGATCCAGGCCGCCACGCCGTCCACGCTCGCGCCCTGGCGCATCCGCACCATGAAGAGCGACACCCGATCGCGACCCTCGCCGCCACGCATGGCCTGGAGCGTACCGAGCGGGAGCGCGACGGCCGGCTGCCCGCTCGACAGATAGAGGAACCGCGCGCGCCCGGCGATCACCAGCCGGCGCGAGCCCGCGTAGCTCCTGAGCTGCGGGTTGTAGCCGGTGGCGACCTCGACGGTGTCGCCCAGCCGCGCCTCCGCCGCACGCAGGAAGTCGTCGTTCGCCACCAACGCATCCGCGTCGAGCGCGTCGGCGCCGGAGAGGAGCTCATAGTCCCCCTGCGCGCGCGGATCGATTCCAAGCCCGAAGGCGGTCACCGCCCCGCCCGGACGCGCCACGTGCAGCGACGCGCCCAGCACCGGGCTCACCGTCTCCACCATCTCGCTCGCGCGGAGCGAATCGGCGATGGCGCCGGCTCCCGCGATCGTCGCCTCGGTATCGAACGGCAGCGTCCCGGCCGGCGCCAGCCGCAGCTGAAACCCCCGGCTCACCAGCAGCTGCCGGAAGGACTCGCGCAGTCCGCTGGAGAGCATCACCATGTCGAGGAGCATGGCGGAGGCGATGGCCACGCCGAGCATCGCCAGCAGCGTGCGCGCCCGATGGGCGCGCAGCGAGGCGATGGCGAGCGCGAACGGCATCAGCGGCCAAGCAGCGACAGCGGGTGCGCGCGCACCAGCCGCCGCGCCGCCAGCGCTCCCACCACCGCCCCGAGCACCAGCGAGAGCGCCACCGCCAGCGCCACGATGTCGGGGGTGACGATCGAGAAGCGGAGGGGCGTGCGATAGACGCCCTGGTAGTACGAGTTCACCAGGCGCGAGGCCAGCGCCCCGATCCCCACCCCCAGCGCGCTGCCGATCCCGGCCACGAACATCGCCTCCAGCAGGAGCGATCGGGCCACCGACCGGCGCGAGATGCCTAACAAGCGGAGGGCCGCCACGTCGCGCCGCCGCTCCTCCACCTTGAGGAGCAGGATGCAGAGGAGGAACACCGCGCTGGCCACGATGGTGATCACCCCGATCGCGCGATGAAAGCGCGACACCACCGCGAAGGTGCGCGACGTCTCCACCGCGATGTCCCGCGAGCGATGCGCGCGGAAGCCGAAGGCGACCTCGTTGATCCGGTTCATGGCCGCCACGGTGCCCGAGTCCCCTCGGCCCTGCACCGCGAATCGGTCGACCCGATCGCCGTAGCCGGTCAGACGCTGGAGATGGTCGAGGTGCAGCCGCACGCGATACTCGCCGCGCGCGATCTCGCTCGGGTCGGCGCGCCGGCGTACGATCGCGCCGATCACCACGGTGTCGCCGGCCGCCCTGACGCCTCCGGCGGTCGCCGGCTCGGCGGCCACCACCACGCGGTCGCCCACACGCAGCCCGGCGTCGGCGGCGAGGCGCTCGTCGATGGCGATGGTGCGCGCGCCACCCTGAAGGGTGAGCGCGAGGAGGAGCAGGAGCATGTTGGGCGAGTCTAGTCGGGGCGTGCCGGTCAACGCAAATGCGGCGCCCGCGCGATTCGGTGCTGGTTCCGGCGTTGCGGCGTAGCGTCGATGGATCGAACTTCGATCGCATGCATCAACCCCGGAAGCCCATCCCCATCTTCATCGACACCGACACCGGCATCGACGACGCCGTGGCTCTCGCCCTGGCGGCGCGGCTCGAGGCGCTGCGGGTGGTCGGCATCGCCACCGTGCACGGAAACGTCGAGACCGATCGCGCCCTCCGAAACGCGCGCGAGGTGGCCCGGCGGGCCGGTCTCCGCGCGCCGATCGTCGCCGGCGCGTACGCGCCGCTCACCCGTCCCGCTCGCCCCGCGCGCGAGACGCACGGACCCGAGGGGCTGGGATACGTCCACCTGGCCGAGCCGCCGCACCGGGAGCCCGATCGCTCCCTCGGGCTCCTGGCCAACGCGGCCCTTCATCACGCACCGCTCACCCTCTGCTGCCTGGGGCCGCTCACCAACCTCGCGCGTGCCCTGGAGAGGGAGCCGGTGTTGGCCAGCTCGCTCGGGCCCGTCTTCGTGATGGGTGGGACGATCGGAGTGCGTGGCACCCAGACGCGCTGGAGCGAGTTCAACTGGTGGTCCGATCCCGAAGCCGCCGCCCGCGTGCTGGCCGCCGGGCTGGACATTCATCTCGTTCCGCTCGACGTCACCCGCCGCATCGCGGTGCCGGGAGAGGCGATTGACCTGCTGCGCGCGCTGGGCGAGGTGGACGACGGCGCGCGCTTCTGGGGCGACGCGCTTCGCTTCTACGCCGATTTCCACCGCAGCCACGAAGTGTTCGATGGCTGCGTGATCAACGACGCGCTGGCGGTCGCGCTGGTCGCCGACCCGTCGCTCGCGGGCTGGACGACGATGCGGCTCGGGGTGTCGTGCTCGAGCGACGAGCGCCGCGGCGCGATCGTCCGCGACGAGGCGGCGCCACCCATCCGGGTGGCGACCGACGTGAACGCCGAGGCCGTGCTCCGACTCATCGCGCGGCACGTCTTCTCGGCCTGGCTCACCCCCGATGCGCTGGTGCCGGGCGCGGCCGCCGCCGAGCGCTGGCTCGCCGCCAATCCGGTGGGAGACGAGACGTGAGCGACGCGACGCTGCCACGGAGAGTGGCCATCGTCGGCGCGGGAGAGATCGGAAGCGGGTGGGCCGCCCTCTTCGCGGCCCACGGCTGCGACGTGCAGCTCTTCGACGCCGATCCAGCCGCCGAGCGCCGCGTGCTCGACGCGCTCGCCTGCGCCCGCCGGTTGCACGCAGTCGACCGACCGCCGGGGAGCGTGACGGTGCACACCCGCCTCGTGGCGGCGCTGGATGGCGCCGAGTGGGTGCAGGAGTCGCTGCCGGAAGAGCCGTCGCTCAAGCGCGCGATGCTCACGGTCATCGACACGGGCGCGTCGCGCAGCGCCATCATCGCGTCGAGCACGTCCACGCGCACGGTGTCGGAGCTGGTCGCCGGACTGGGGTGTGGCGATCGGACGATCATCGCGCATCCGCTGCACCCGGTGTACGCGGTGCCCGTGGTCGAGCTGGTGGGGGGCCCGCTCACGAGTCCGGCAACCATGCGTCGCGCCGAGGAGGTGCTGCGCGCGCTCGGCCGCGATCCGGTGGTCTTTCGTGGGGAGCTCCGCGGGCTGGTGTCGAATCGGCTGACGGCGGCGCTGCTGCGCGAGGCGTTCGACCTGGTGGCGCGCGGCGTGATCGACGCATCCGATCTCGATCGGCTGGTCGCGCGCGGGATCGCCCTGGGGTGGGTCACGGCGGGGCCGCTGCGAACCGAGGCGATCGCCGCCGGCCCCAAGGGGTTCACCGGTTTCCTCGACGCGCTGGCCGAGCCGCTGTCGGACCTCTGGCGCTCGCTGGCGTCGTGGGAGGAGCTGGACGCGCCTCAACGCTACGCGCTCGAGCGGTCGATGGAGGACCGCGCCGCCGCCGAAGATGTGGCCGCGCTCCCACCCGGACAGTGCACGTGGGCGGAGTGGCTGGCCAGGGTGGAGCGCGAAGCTCGACGCGGAGAGCCGGAGTCGCCCTAGTCGGCGCGCGCGGCGTTCCGGCGCGGCTGCGCCAGCGCGGCGACGGTCTCCTTCAACTCCCGCCGGGTCTTCTTCATCGTGTAAGGCGGCTCGCGCAGCGTCCGCACTCCCCGCCTGACGAGCAGCAGCCCCACGATCACTTCCAGCGCGCCGGCCACCAGCGCGCCAACGTACATGTGGCCGCCCACCGCGCGCCCGATGACGGTGGTGAGGAAGATGGTGAGCGCCACCAGGCCGATGACGCCCACGCCGAACGCGATCCCCACCCACATCGCCCCGCGCCCCGCATGCTCCGCGCTCTCCGACACCTCCAGCTTCGCCAGCTTCACCTCATCGGTGAGCAGCCGCTTGGAGTCGTCCTTCAACTGCCCGACCAGATCGGCGATCCTGGAGTCGGGCTCGATCCGTGTGTGAGTCTGCATGCGGAGAGCGCGTGCAAAGGGTGGACCGGAGAGGGAGAGGGAGGGGGGAGGGGGGAGGGAGGAGGGAGGAGGGAGGAGGAGCCCAGACGAGGCATTAGGCATTAGGCATTCGGCATTCGGGTCTTGGCGCAGCGATTCCGTCGCGGGAGCCCGAATGCCCAATGCCGAATGCCGAATGCCGAATGCCGCGGTGGCAGTTCGCTGTTGTCCTCCCTCCTCCCTCCTCCCTATTCCGGCTCCACCATCACCACCTCCGCCAGCGTCGGTCCCACCATCCTCTCCACTCCCTCCACCTCGAGCTTGATGGGGCCGCCGAATGGCGTGCGCTCGAGGATCGTGACGCGGGCGCCGGGGACGAGGCCGAGCTCGGCCAGATACCGGAGACGGGAGCCGTCGTCATCGCTCACCTGCACCACCGTACCCTCCCTCGACAGCTCCAGCTCGGCCAACGAGAGGTAGCGACGCTCGTCGATCGTACCCTCACGCGTCGGGATCGGAGCACCGTGAGGGTCGGTGGTGGGCTCGCCGATGGCCGAGGCCATGCGGTCGATCAGCTCGTCCGAGGCGGCGTGCTCCAGACGCTCGGCCTCGTCGTGCACGCGGTCCCAGGCATAGCCGAGTGCCTTCATGAGATACGCCTCGATGACGCGGTGGCGGCGGATCGTGCGGAGCGCCACGCGCCGGCCGGCGTCCGTGAGCCGCACGCCCCGGTAGCGCTCATGGTCCAACAGCCCCTGGTCGGCCAGGCGCTTCACCATCCCGCTCACCGAGGCCGGCGCGATCGAGAGACGCTGGGCGATCTCGTTGGTGCCCGCGGTGCCCCCGGCCCGCTCGAGCTCGTAGATCGCCTTGAGGTAGTCCTCGACCGGGGCGGTGTAGTCGTCCGCCTGTCGGCCCGCGTTCATCATCACGTCGTGGTCTCCATGGGGCGTGCGTCCGCGGAGCCGCGAACGAGCAGCACCGGGATCGTGCAGCGGTGGCGCACCGAGTCCGCCACGCTGCCGTAGAGCAAGTCCGAGAAAAATCGGTGGCCGTGCGTCGACATGGCAATCAGGTCGCAGCCATCGCGCTCCGCCACCTCTATGATTTCGCGCGCGGGGTCGCCCCCGGCAAGGACGGCGTCCACCTCGTACCCCTCTCCCTCCAGCTCGTCCGCCACCTTCTCCAGATAGGCGCGATCCAGCCGCATCTCCTCCGAGTCGCGGAGGTTCAGCGTCTTGAGATTCCGCGCCACCCACCCGTCGGCCACGTGGATGAGCAGCAGCGACGACCCGCACACCTTCGCCAGCCGCCTGACGTGCTCGAGGATGGCCGCGTCGTAGGCGCTGTTCTCCAACGGCACCAGGATGCGCTTGTACATCGTCACCCCACCCCGCCGCGGAACGTCTGCACCAGCAGCCAGGCGTTGAGCCCCGCGATGAACATGGCGATCGTCCACGCCAGCGCCTTGAGCCAGAGCGGATTCACGAACTCCCCCATCTTGAGCCGGTCCGATGTGAAGCGCACCAGCGGGAACACGGCGAAGGAGAGCTGCACGCTGAGAATTACCTGGCTCAGGATGAGCAGCTGCGCCGTGCCGTGCTCGCCGTACAGGATCGCCACCGTCGCGGCGGGGATGATGGCGATCATGCGCGTGATGAGACGGCGCAGCCAGGGACGAAGTCGGATGTCGAGAAAGCCCTCCATCACGATCTGACCCGCGAGCGTGCCGGTGAGCGTGGAGTTCTGCCCCGAGGCCAACAGCGCCAGCGCGAACACGGTGCTCGCCCACCCCACGCCCAGCAGCGGCGTGAGCAGCTTGTACGCGTCCTGGATCTCGGCGACCTCGGTGTACCCCTGCCGGTAGAACGCGGACGCGGCGACGATGAGAATCGAGGCGTTGATGAAGAGCGCGATCGAGAGCGCCACCGTCGAGTCGATGAACGCGTACTTCACCGCCTCGCGCTTCCCTTCCGCCGTCTCGGCGTACATCCGCGTCTGCACGATCGACGAGTGCAGATACAGGTTGTGCGGCATCACCGTCGCGCCGAGAATGCCCATGGCGATGTAGAGCATCCGCGGGTCCTCGAGAATCTGCGGGCGCGGGACGAAGCCTGCCAGCACGCTCGACGGGTCGGGGCGCGAGGCGATGATCTCGAGCAGAAAGCAGATCCCCACCGTCGCCACCAGCGCCACCACCAGCGCCTCGAGCAGCCGGAATCCCTTGTTCTGCAAATAGAGGACGAGCAGCACGTCCAGCGCGGTGATGCACACGCCCCAGGCCAACGGGATCCCGAACAGCAGGTTGAGCGCGATGGCCGAGCCGATCACCTCGGCCAGATCGCAGGCGGCGATCGCCAGCTCGCAGAGCACCCAGAGCGCGAAGCTCACCGGCGCGCTGTAGTGGTCGCGGCAGGCCTGCGCCAGATCGCGCCCCGTCACGATCCCCAGCTTGGAGGCGAGCCCCTGAAGCAGCACCGCCATCATGTTCGAGATGAGGATGACGGACAGCAGCGTGTAGCCGAAGGCGGAGCCGCCGGCCAGATCGGTGGCCCAGTTCCCAGGGTCCATGTAGCCGACGGCCACCAGATACCCCGGTCCCATGAAGGCGAAGACCTTCCGCCACCACGCGCCACCGGTCACCGGCACGGTGCGGTGGACTTCCGCCAGACTCGGGGTGAGTCGGGGACGTCGCCACCCCGGGTCGGGAGCCGGCTGCGCGGAGCGCGGGAGCTTCGGTGCCGCCATTCTCTGAAGCTACTCCAATGAAGTGGAGCGACCGAGGTGCTCTCTCAGGAAGGGCAGCACCACGCTCGCCGTGCGCTCCGGGTCGTCGAGCATCGGCCAGTGTCCGCTGTCGGCGAGCACCACCACCTGCGCCCGTGGCCAGATCCCCTTCTGCCGTTCCGCGAAGCGTACTGGGACGAACGGATCATGTCGCCCCCACAGCACCAGCACCGGGCCGGCGTAGCCGCGAAGCGACGCCAGCATCGCGCGCCGCGTCTCGCGCGCCATGCCGGAGCGGTAGAGCCGGAGCACGGCGCGCTTGGTGCCGCGGTCGAAGTCGGCGAGCATGCGCTCGACGTGCGCGCGCGGCACGCCATGCGGCGCCGCGCGCCCTAGGAGAAGCCGGCGCGCCGGCGCGCTCGTCACCAGCGCGTTGAACAGCTCGCCCAGCAGCGGGACGCGCCAGATCCGGGCATAGCGATGCCAGCGATACCCGCGGAGCACGCCGCTGTCGATCATCGTCAGGCTGCCGAGCGACGGCAGATGCTCCGCGGCCCAGGCGAGGCCCCAGATGCCGCCGAAGTCGTGCCCCACCAGATGCACGCGCGAGAGCCCGAGCGTGCGCACCAGCTCGGCGATGTGACGCGCGTAGCCGGAAACGTCGTACGAAAAATCTCCCGGCTTGTGGGCGCGACCGAATCCCGGCATGTCCACCGCCGTCGCGCGCATGAGCTCACCGGTGCGCCTGACGAGATCCTCCCAATCCGCGGAGGAGCCGGGGTTGCCGTGGACGAAGAGCACTCCCTCGCGCGCGTCCGCGGGACCGCTCTCGAGGAGCGGCGATCGGATGCCGGCGACGGTGATCTCCCGCCGGCGGAGGCTCACCCGAGGAGGGAGAAGAACTGCTGCAGGATCCGCTCGGTGAGTCCCCAGATCGTGTGCGCGCCGTGCCGCAGCGACTGCACGCGGCGCGGCCCGCCGGCCAGGAACAGCTCGATCTCCTGCGCCACGCCCGGCGCGCGCAGCGCGTCCACCGGAACCCAGAAGGCCTCCGCCACCTCGGCGCTGGCCACCAGGCGAGCGTCTCCGCCTAACGAGAACACGAAGGGGCTGATGATGATCGGCGGGAGCACCGGCGTGCGTGGCGCCAGATCGTCGAGCGCCCCCAGGGCGCGGCCGTGCAGTGCCAGGTCGATCCCGGTCTCCTCTCGCGTCTCCCGCACCGCCGTGTCGAGCAGCGATGCGTCCTCGGCCTCCTGCCGCCCGCCGGGGAGCGCCACGTGACCGCTCCACGGATCACCCTCGTACGTGGCGCGCTTGATGAGCAGCATCTCCAGCTCGTCCAGGTCGCCGCCGCGCAGGATGAGCGCTACCGCGGCGCGCCGTTCTCCCGGCGCGAGCTCCACCTGCCGCCCCCGCCGCGCCGCCAGCGCCTCCGCGATCCGCCCGATGCGCGCCCCCGCGCCCTCGTCCTCGCGCATGCCCTGCCGAATCCCCAGTCCCCGTGGCCCGAGCCCGCTACTGTTCTATCTCCCCGCCGGCACTCACCCATCCCCTGATCCCTCCGGCCAGCGAAGCGACACGCTCGTAGCCCAACTCGCGCAGCGTATCGGCCGCCAGCGCCGAGCGATTCCCGCTGGCGCAGTAGATGACGACGTCGCGGTCACGCGGGATGGCGTCGCCCGCTCGCTGGCCCACGCTGCCTAACGGGACGTGTACCGCGCCGGGAATGCGGAAGAGGCTCCACTCGTTCGCCTCGCGCACGTCCAACAACACCAGCTCCCGCTCCGCGCTCCTTCGCTCGATCGTCTCGGCCGCGGTCACTTCGGCGATGCGCGTCTTCGCCTGGCGGACGCGCTCCTCGTAGCTCATCTCCGTCACGCTCGCTCCTTCGCTCGTTCGTGCTGCGTCGATTGCGGGGCGCGCGCCGTCACCTCGATGGTGCGCAACGTCCTCGCCTCCGCGTCGAGCTCGGCCGTCTCGCCGAGCGGCAGCGTCCACTGATCGTCCAGATGACCCACCGGCGCGCCCGACAGCACCGGTCCATCGATCCACTCCGCCGCCTCGGCCAGCAGCGCGTCGAGCGCCGCGTCGTCATCATGCTCCTCGGCGGTTCGCTCGGTGAAGCCTCCGAAGATCAACCCGCGGCACCGCGCGAGCGTGCCCGACAGGCGAAGCTGGTGCAACAGCCGATCGATGCGATACACGCTCTCCTTCACATCCTCGAGCACCAGGATCGCGTCCGTGGCGTCCAGCGCGAAGGGCGTGCCGGTGAGCGCGGTCAGCACCGCCAGGTTGCCGCCCAC